>NZ_DATMFZ010000210.1:0-17119 GCF_035556675.1 Geminicoccus sp.
CTTGCAATCGTGTCCACGCCCTTCATCCCCACCCACCCACCGGAAAACACCGATGGGCAGTCTGATCAGCACGATCAGCAGGGTCAGTATTGGACGCCGATCCCCCGCCTCAGGGGGGCAAACTTGCACGCCGAATCACACCATAGATCCGGTCGTTGCCGCTCATGCCCTGGACCTGCTTGGCTCATCCGGCGTCTTTCGCGGACTTGAGGGGGAGAGTTACGGTGAAGGTCGAACCTGTACCTGGCACGCTTGCTATCTCCACCATGCCGCCCATGGCTTCCGTTAGTTGACGTGCGCCCCACAGGCCAATGTCGAAGCCGTCTGCGCCTCACTGGAAGGGATAGCGCGCTCGAAGAAGATACAGGCTTCATCATCGGCTGGGATGCCTGGCCCACTGTTGCTGATCCGGATCGCCGAGGATGCCCATCCCGCCGAGTTCGCATGGGAGGACCGCCAGACCGGCAGGTACAAGAAGATCTGCACGACCGATCCGGATGCCAATATGGCAACGAACGGCTGAAACCACTCAATTCGTCAGGACGGAGCTGCCAGGCAGACTTGAGCGAATAATGTCAATGGGACTCCGCCACGGCGGTCGCGGGAACAGCGTGAGCTGCTCGAAGGGGACGAAATCGTCATCAAGAACCATGACCAGCCGCAAGCCATCGGTGTGGTAGGGGTCGTCGGTGTAGTTGAACCGGGGCTCGTCCAAGGGCGCGAGGCCGACCCCGCCGACGAAGCCGAGCCTTGCGAGCGCGCCTGAAGTGGCCAAGTCCTGCAGAAGGTAGAAGCGCGCCTCGTCGACATTGGGATCGACCTTGTGGGTCACCAGGGTCTTGGCGCTCAGGCGGACGCCGATGTCCCGACTGATCTGGCCGACCCAGACCGTCAGACTCTGATAGCGAAGGGGCGTCAGCCAGAGACGAAGATGATTGCGCTCGTCGACCGTGGCCCGCGCCTTCTGCAGCGCGATGTCCTGTGGCCGGTCGAACAGATACAGGGCCGATACCGGCGATGTCCGATAGCGACTGCCGAACAAGGAAGACCAGATGGTGCTGAAGATGGTGTCCGTGGTGCGCGTCTCCGTCACGTCCCAACCCTGCTGGACGAAGGGCTGGAATGTCGCCCGTCCGTCGCCGATGACGACGATGTTCAGCGGATCGCCGAGTGTTTCACGATCGCCACCCAGCACGCAGCACGGCAGCGCCTCCAGCGCCGTCCGCAGGCCCTCGTCATCGACGTCCCGGATCTCGTCTGGACGATAAAGAGCGGCGAAATCGACCTGCTGATAGTCGGTCTGAACACCCGGGACATTGATCAGAAAATTGAAGAACTTGATGCTGCCCAGCTTGCGCAACTCCACCTTGATGAATTTTATGCCCAGACTCTCGTTCGTGTAGACGAAGCCGGAGCTCTGGCTCCTCGGCGGAATGTAGACAGGCATTCTGTGCTGCGCGAACAGGGCATCGAGCTGCTGGTTGACCGCACCGCCAAAGAGAGTATGCGCCTGCCAGGCGACCTCGTAGGACGAGAAGTAGTTCGGGTCCATGGCTGCGGGGAACAGATAATATTCATCGTCGCCACGGTTATCGATCCGCAGCCAGACCGGCTGGATTCCTTCACCGGCGATATCGACGCCGAAGATCCGGGCACTTTCCTCCGAAGTCGGCACGGCGGCGGTGACCGTTAGGGTGCCCTCCGTCTTGGTCTGGCCACGTTCGACAAAGGGCACCTCCGCAATCGGCTGAGGAGGATTGATCGTGGCGCAGCCCGTGACGACTATCACCAGCAGGAGCAGAAGCATGCGGACCATGCGCTGCGTGCTGGCTGCCACGCAGCGCGATCCTGCCAGAGGGATGACCAGCGTCCCGCACCCCATCTTGCCCACTTTCCCAGACCGCACCATGGCTTCAGTCGCACCGATGCTTTGTTCATCACCTACTCTGCACCAGATGCCGTGACGAACCAAGATGCAGTACGGCAGTGGGAGAATGGGATTGATGCAACTTCAGCGCTGCTGCGGCCGTCCACCAAGTGACCGGCAGTTGCCGCGCTTGGCAAGAAAGGCTCAGCTCATGCGTTTCACACCACCCGCTTTCCTAGCTCCTCCAGGGCGGTGCCCTTCGATTATCCGGTCGCCCGTGAAATAGTTGGAGCGTCGTGGCTTGTTGCGGTCTTTCGGTGCTCGAGAAATCTAGGCTGGCCAATCGGTGAAGCCAACGCCGTCAGCAGGGTCGGCACCCTCTTCCGACCATACCCAAGCCAACTCAATAGGATTTGACTTGCGGGGGTGAGCGCTCGGCCGGCAGCGCCGCCGCGGAGGCCCTCATCGCGCGCACGAACTCACCGGCCCCAGTACCCCACTTCGAGAACACGCCGATGGCCCTGGCGAGTGGGATGTCCACGGGATGCACCCGTTCCTGCGGCAGGATGTAGATGCTACCGGCCATCGGCGTCGGCGCCGACGGGACAAGGATCGTATAGGAGCCATCGTCCAGTACCTCGACGATCAGCGCCGGGACGAGAGCGTCCTCGATCTCGACCAACGCCGGTTGAAGGGTCTGTTCCTCGCTGCGCCCCGTCAGCCGCTTGGCGAATCCACGGAGAAAGGAGTAGCCGGGCAGCTTTTCGAGTACAGCCTGCTCGAATGCATTCTTTGCCCTCAAGCCGGGTCCAGTGCGCACGATCAGGCCAACGACGAAGCAGATCACCACGAGCAGCAGGATGGCGATGAGCTGGCGAAACTCCGCACCGGCCGGGACCTGGGCCGTTACCGGCGCAAGCAGCCTCAGCAGTGCCTGGATGGCCTTCGCCAGCAGCAGCACGGCGATGTACATCGGCAGAATGATCAGCAGGCCGCCGATGAGCGTGGTCTTGGTGAACTCCGCGAGCGTCTTCATCTGGCAAAAATCCCGCTGGCGTGGCACTGCAAGCATGTTAACCGATATTTGCCGAGATGGGAGGATGATTTTATCAGCTCAAACCGATCGGCATCTTCTCGCGGCGGCATCCAGCCTGCTGGGGCAACAGTTCCTCTCGCCCGTGCCGAGCCGGATCCGGCTGGCCGATATCACCTATATTCCAACCGGCGAGGCTGGCTCTATCTCGCTGCCATTCTCGACTTGGCCACGAGGAGGATCGTCGGCCCGCCGCAGTCTACTGACTGTGGTCCCTTCGGGTATGGATCAGCGGTCTTGCTGACCGCTGATAGGCGATGCGCAATCACATGCGGACCGAACTCGTCCTCGCCGCCCTGATGATGGCGGCCCATCCATCAAACGGGAGAGGATCAAAACACGCTCAAGCTGGGCTGTGCGGCAGGAGGTCTGGTAGCCGCCCGGACTCTGGCGTCACTCTGATCAGCCAATGGCCAGCGAACTCCAGGCAGAACGTGGTGCCTTCCGACGACGACCTGGCCGGCCGGGCCTGCACCAGACCCTCATCCCTACCAAAGAGCAGGAACAGTCGGATCGGTGCCTGCCCGGCACGTCCCGGTTCAGAAGGAGAAGCCGAGGCCTAAGGTGGTGGAGATGATGCCTTCGTCGATGTCGCGGTCGAATGGCATGTCGTAGGCGATCTTGGCGATGACCGGGCCGATGTTCAGGCCGATCTCCGGACCCCAGATGAAGTCATCATCGAGGCCGGAACCATAGATGCCACCGATATTGAGGCCGACATAGGGCAGCAAGTTGGTGATGGTGGAGCCAAATCCCTCCTCTCTTGGAGCAAACACGAAGTCGAGGCCGGCCACGGTTCGGCCGCCGATGCCCTCATCGTCGGTGTTGAAATTGTAGAAGCCGGCCTGCTCCACGGACAGGTTCAGCCAGTTGGTCATCAGATAGTCGAAAGTGAGGTTGAGGCCGACGAGATGAGTGACGCTGTGGGTTTCCTCACCCGAGTCGTCGCCCTGATCGAGCAGGTTGGCCCCGTAATAGAAGCCCAGGCCGAAGCGCCCGCGCTTCACGACCTTCTCGACCTCCTCCACCATCGCCATGGCTGGTTCCTCGGCCACGGCAGGAGGCGGCGGCGGCTCCTGGAGGGTGATCTGGACACGACGGTTTTGCGGCTCAGCCACGCCGTCTCCGGTCGGGACCAGCAGATCATTCTCGCCCTCGGCCCTCTGCGTGATCGCGGTCTCCGGAACGCCCAAGCGGACGAGTTCCTGCGCGACCGTCTCGGCGCGACGCCGCGACACCTCTTCGTTGAGCTCCGCACTGCCAGTGGTGTCGGTGTGGCCAGTGACCGTCAGCTCCGCTGTACCGGTGCGGCGATATTCGTTCGCGGCAGCCGTCACCGCGGCCAACGCATCGCTGTCGAGTTCGGTGCTGCCGAGGCCGAAGAACACCTGGTGAGTTCCGAGCTGGGGCTGGGTCGCAGCACCCCCGGTCGCCATCGGTTCGGTTTCGGACGAGGTCTGAGCATAGGCTGCCGGCGCAATCAGGCTCAGCATCACGCAAAAACCGGTCGTGCGGATCATTGCATTCCTCCACTCACTATCGGTTCACTTCTTGCGAGATCGGTGCGTGACGCGGCACGCCGCCGACGGCAACTGTCAAGGTACCCCGTAGCAGGCGATGAAGCCGTAGAAGACCGCTGCGGCCGTGGCATCGACTGCGATACGGATCTGCGCTGTTGCTTGGTCACGCATCTGGATAGATTGCAGCTCCTATCCCTGGACCCGCTGTTCCACTTCAGGTTGGGGCATGCACTGGCGGACCGGAATGTCCACCGCGGCCTGTCGCACTGTGTTTGCCACCTTCGCCCTCCCTCGTAAGCGGCCCGAAGTAATCGTTGATGAACCGGCCGAGGGTTGTGTACTTGACAACAACCTTCCCCTCTAAAAGCAGAACTTTCATGGCATGCTGCCCAGTCTCAACGACTACCTTGGAGGGTTCTATCACGTGTTTGTCAATATGAAGCTGCTCTTCCAGCCGGTCGGGCCGTAGGATGCCGTTTTTGGCGCCGATTGTTGTGGCCATGCAGCACTCCGACCAGGGCAGTCAGTTTACCTCGCCACGGTTCACCGGCCTCCTGCCGGAGACTGGGATCCGCATTTCCATGGACGGACGAGGACGCTGGCTCGACAATGTCTTCATCGAGCGGCTCTGGCGCGGCCTGAAGTACGAGTGCGTCTACCTGCACGCCTTCGAGACCCGCTCGGGGCTGCGGACGGGCCTCAGCCGCTGGCCCGGCTACTACAATATCCAGCGCCCGCACTCGGCCCTGGCCGGGCGTACGCCCGATGAGGCATACAAGGCGGCAGCGATGGAGAGACTGGCGGTCTGACAACCATCAGAACCGAGCTTGTTCCAGCCGCCAAGCTGTCCAGCAGACAAGGGCTACCTCTTTCCGCTGGGGTTCCGTAGGTGGAGCGGCATGAGGTCCTGCGAGCGAGGAGGACGGCAATGCTTGCAAGCAACCCGGTCGTCGAGTTGCGTATAGCCGCCGCCTCGTTGGCGATCGCGACGTGCGTTGCCCTCAGCGCATGCGCACCACCGCCGCTGATACCGTACTCGACTGACACACCTCCGCTCGTGCTGGCACCCGCTTCCGAGGCAGGCGTGCGGGACCAGCGGGCGCGCTTCCGCGAGACTTACTGTGCCGTGCTGGAGGCGCGCGGACACGGACTCCCCGACTACCGGCCCTGCGAGGAAGCGCTGACCCGCGTTGGCATCGAGCCTGCGAGCACCGGCAAACCCGTCGATCTCGGCCCGTCGAAGCGGCACCTCATCGCGGCAGTGGTGCCCGGCATCGGGTACGAATGCTTCGAACCGTGGCTGGATCCACCCGGCACTGTCACCCAGCACGTGCGCCAGTTCGGGTACGACGGGTTGCATCTCAAGGTCGACGCACTGTCGGGCACGGAGACCGTTGCGCGGCAGATCCGCGACGCGATCATGGCGGGGCCGCCGGATGCGGGCGCGCCCCGTCTCGTACTCGTCGGCTATTCGAAGGGCGCTCCCGACATCCTGGAGGCGGTGGCCGCCTATCCGGAGATCCGGAGCCGCGTCGCCGCGGTGGTCAGCGTCGCCGGCGCGGTCGGCGGATCAGCGCTCGCGAACGATGCCCAGCAGTACCAGGCCGACCTGCTGCAGCATTTTCCCGGCGCGACCTGCGGTTCGGGCGATGGCGGCGGCGTGGCGAGCCTGAAGCCCGCGACCCGCATGGCATGGCTCGCACGAAACCCGCTTCCCCGCGAGCTGCGCTACTACTCGCTCGTCACGTTCCCGCAGCCGGAGCGGATCTCCTCGATCCTCGAATCGAGCTACGCCAAGCTGGCCCGCGTCGACGCGCGCAACGACAGCCAGGTGATCTTCTATGACCAGGTCGTGCCCGGCAGCACCCTCCTGGGCTATCTCAATGCTGACCACTGGGCCATCGCGGTGCCGATCAACCGCACGCACCCGACGATCGCCTCCATGTTCGTGACCCAGAACGCTTACCCGCGTGAGGCTCTCCTCGAAGCTCTCCTGCGCTTCGTGGAGGAGGATCTGGCGACGCCGCGATGAGTTGGGGCCGGCGGCGCGAGCGCGGCTGAAGGTTATGCCGCAAGATCGCTTTTATGGACTGGAGCGCCTGCTGGTCCGATGCGCCCGTCAACGTCGACCGTCAGATCGGGTAGTACTCGAGCTGCTCGCCGCGGGTCGTGAAGCTGGTGCGGATGAACCTGCCCGTGCTGTCGTACCACACAACGCCTGAACGACCTCTTGAGCCACTGAACTCGTAGCGCATGCCTTCCATTTGGCTGCCGTTACCGAGATCTACCATTTCCCTGCGGCTGCCGCCCTTGGACAACATCCGCTCGAGATCGCCCATTTTGAGATCGATCACGACGTGCTGTCGCACGATATCCTGGTTCCAGAACGAGATGTCGGTCATGGTCCCGACCGGTGCCTTCACCTGGCCCTTCGGCCCCAGCACAAGCAGATCCTGCCCTTGAGCTGAGAAGCTAACGTCGAAGATGTCACCATCGTCGATGATCCGCGACCTACCTTCGATTGGCCCGCCCTCCTGCCATGTCTCCACTGCTTCCTGTTGAAAGGAGGCGACCGTGATGAAGGCCATCTTGACTTTGATGTCGATGACCGTGGTTACCTTGGCGCCGGCACCCTGTCGCTCGAAGCGAATGGCGTGCCAGCCGATATCGGAGCCCTTGCGCACGATCTTGAACGTGATGTTCTCGAACACCCCGCCAGCAAGAGCCATCCTCGCGGCCAGGCAGGCGCCCGTTGCCGCGACGAGGAGGGTGCGGCGTGCGATCATCAACCTTCTCCGCGAAAGATGGTCCGTCATTTCGGCGGCTCAAACCGGCAAGCACGGTGAGGTTGGGGATCCTGGCGCCGCGCTGTTCTACCACTTGCTCGATGATGCACTAAGCTGCTGTTCAGCAAAACAAGAATACTCGCAGCCTATCCAGTTTTGGCAGCCATGGTCGATCAGAAACTTGAGGCAACAGACATGTTCGCAGCAGGGTGGAGAGTCGTTTGCACGGTGTGACGGGTGGCTGCGGCTTATTTGACCGCAATTATATGATAGCTTGGCACAACATGCAGAACGTGGATCTTGCTACTCTCTGCGACTTGGATGTATGGTCTCGGCAAGCTCACGGTCCCACCACCGGTTCATCACCGTTCATGGCATCTCACTTCTCAGCGGAGCAGACGCGAGACAGGATCATGACCGATGCAGGCTGGGCAGCACGTCCCTGCGCCGTTCGGTGTTGTCGCACAGATGATTCCCGCTCGGCGGGCTGCAATCTGCTAAAGAGTTTATGGCAGACTAGCTGAATGTCCCAATGGGTTCGGCTAGCCGGATGAAAGATACGGTCATGGGCATGCTGAAACGGATTGGACTGGATCAGGTCTGGCGGCAGCACGGTGCCCGGGTGATCGCCACCGTGCTAGAATTCCTGCACAAGACCTGCCGGATGGAGTTCGACCTTCATCCGCAGGCTCATGCGATCATGACGAGTGATGAGGGCATCCTGATCGGCTACTGGCATGGCCGGCTCCTGTTCATGCCCTTGGGATGGCGCGACCTGCTGAAGGTGGTCGGCAAGGATCCGAAGACAATTGGCTACTCCCTCAGCAGCCCGCACCGCGACGGGGCGATCATGGCGGATGCACTCAAGATGTTTGGTGTGAAGCCGATCATGGGTGCCAGCGGCAAGCGTGGCGTCGAGGCCTTTGGCGAAATCCGCCGGACAGTCAAGGAAGGCGGCTGTATCGCGATCGCGGTAGACGGTGGCAAAGGTCCCCGCCAGCGGGTGCAAGGCGGCATCATGTTCCTGGCCAAGCATACCGGCCGGGCAGTGGTGCCGGCCATCGGCTCTTGCCAGTGGGGCAGGCAGCTCAACACCTGGGACCGGTTGCTGATCCCGTTTCCCTGGACCAACGGTGTCCTGATGATGGGCGCCCCGATCCGCGTGCCGAAAGACGCAGATCGGGATGAACTGGCGCGCCTGGACCAGCAATTCGAAGATGCGTTGAATGCCCTGGTGGCCGAGGCTGACCTTCGCTGCGGGCGGGCACCTACCCCCCCCGCCGCCCACGCGAGGTGGGCTGGCAGCCAGGGGCAGGTTTCGAGAACCGATCGTGTGGTTCGGCGCGTCTAGGCCAGCATCATTCCGGGTGCGGAGACTACGGCCATGGCGGACAGGGTGTGGGCCGGTGATCGTCTGGCCAAGCTGGAGGATCACATCGCGGCGGGTAAGCTGCAGGCTACTCAGCTGCTGGCGGTGATCGAGCAGCAGCCGCTTCCGCTAGCAGCATACAGATCAGCTTTGCGTCGGCCCTTCGTTGCGGTTTCCGATCCTCCCAGTCGAGCGGGGATAGGTCGCTAGATAGCTGCTCACCGCCGTACCAATGGTTGGAAAGAAGGAGTCCTCTCCAAAATTCGTGAAGAGCCCAAACCTCTTCATCTTGTCTTTGACTGGGTCCTTGAGCTCCGCGAACCGCAGATCGATGCCATTGGCCTCCAAAGCCTTATCCAGCTCCGCAAGGGCGTCAGCGGCAGTGACATCCACGCTGGTGACGGGCTCGGCTGCCACCACCAGCCAGCGAACCGGCGTCGGCGATTTCGCGACTGCATCGAGAACCCGCTCCCTAAAGAACTCAGCGTTGGCGAAGAACAGCGGTGCGTCCCAGCGGAACAGCACGAGGCCAGGTATCTGTCGCGCGTCCGGATAGCGCTTGATGTCGTGGTAGCCCTTCACCCCCTCGGCGCGACCTAGGACCGCCGAGTACGGCCGCCAACCGTCCCACAGGAACTCGATGACGGCGACGACGATCGCGAAACCGATGCCGGGAATAGCACCGAACACGGCCACACCGACGAAACAGACGATCGATAACCAGAACTCCCACGGCTGCATCCGATAGATGCGGACCAGGTCCTTGACCTCGAACAGGCCAATCGCCGAGGCGATGACGACTGCGGCCAGCGCGCTCACAGGTAGGTTCTGGAGCAGGTTCGGCGCCATCACGAGGAGAAGGGCGACGGCAAGTGCGCCCACTACCCCCGTTAATTGCGTCCGAGAGCCCGACGCTTCGGCGACGGGCGTCCGCGACGAACTGCTGCTGATTGGAAACCCTTGGAAGAACCCTGCCGCCAGATTGGCGGCTCCGAGACCGACCATCTCCTGGTTTGGATCCACGGCCGTCCTGGTCCGCGCGGCATAGACGCGCGAGAGTACGCTCGTGTCCGCAAAGGACACCATGGCGACGGCCCCACCGCCGATCAATACCGGGACGATGTCCGTCATGGTGATCCAGGGGATCACGAACTGCGGCAGGCCCTGCGGCAGCGGACCCAGCACCGACACGTCGGCGCTGGTCGCCAAATCGAGGGCACCGACCACGGCGGTCGCACCAACCACCGCGATAAGGATGGCGGGCACGCGCTTGACGCCCTTAAGAAGCATGATCACTGCGAGCGTGCCGCCGCCGACCGCGAACGTCGTCCAGTTCGTGGCACCGCCCAGGATCGCCGCGCCGATCCTCCACAGGGTGTACAAGGGCCCATCGCTTTCGATCGAAAAGCCCAAGAGCTTCGGAAGCTGGCTGATCAGAACCGTGAGGGCGATGCCGTTCATGTAGCCGTAGCGGATCGGCTTGGACAAAAGTTCCGTGATGAAGCCGAGACGCGCCACGCCCGCCAGGATGCACACCGTGCCGGAAACAATCGCCATCATGCTGGCGAGAGCAATCGCCCTGGCGGGATCCCCGCCGGACAGGGGCAGGATGACGCCGAGGATGATGGCGGCCAATGATGAATCCGGCCCCAGGACAAGGATGCGACTTGGTCCGAACAGCGCATAGGCCAAGAGCGGTACGATCGTCGCGTAGAGGCCATATATCCCAGGCACCCCTGACGCCACCGCGTAGGCAATGCCCACCGGCACCAGCATCGTGGTCAGGACAAGGCCCGCTACGATATCCTGGGGCAGCCAGGCGACCTGGTATTGGCGCAGGATGAGGAGACCCGGCAGCCACCGCGTCCAGCCGGCCGGATCCGGGCCGAGCGCATGAGATGAGCCTTGTAGTGGGCGGTTTTGACGCGCCCGAAGCATGGTCGGTCGCCCAAGTTAGTATTTGTTCGGGACGAAACGCCAGGGATAGGCCGGCTCGACATAACCCTTGGACTTCTGGCGGTCCGGCAGCACCACCTTGTCCCGGTGGATCTCCTTGTAAGGGATCTGCGACAGCAGGTGGCTGATGCAGTTCAGGCGGGCGCGACGCTTGTCGTCCGCCTGGACCACGTGCCAGGGACTGGCCTCCGTGTCGGTGGCCTGGAACATCGTGTCGCGCGCCCGGCTATAGTCGTACCAGCGCCGGTGCGATTCCAGATCCATCGGGCTCAGCTTCCAGACCTTGCGCGGATCGTCGATGCGCTCCTCGAACCGCTTGGTCTGCTCCTCCTGGCTGACCTCGAACCAGTACTTGATGATCTGCAGCCCACCAGCGATCAGGCTTGACTCGAACTTCGGCACGCCGCCCAGGAATCGCTCGTACTGTTCGTCGCTACAGAATCCCATCACCCGCTCGACCCCGCTCCGGTTGTACCAGCTCCGGTCGAACAGGGCGATCTCGCCCCCTGCGGGGAAGCGCTCCATGTAGCGTTGCCCGAAGATCATGGTCTTCTCGCGCTCGCTCGGCGCCGGCAATGCCACCACCCGGAACACGCGTGGGCTGACCCGCTCGGTGATCCGCTTGATCACTCCACCCTTGCCGGCAGCATCGCGCCCTTCGAAGACCACCACGACCTTGGCCTTGCTCTCGGCCAGCCAGATCTGGAGCTTGACCAACTCGCCCTGGAGCCGTGCCAACTCCTTCTCGTACTGCTTGCGCGGAAGCTTCTCGTGAAGCGGGACAATTTCAGCGTTGCCCTTCTTCGACTTGGCCATCGGCGTCCTCCTGAGACAAGACCGTAGCCTTCTATTTGCATCTAGCGGAGCTGCGTGCAAGCTAATGAGACTTTGCCTTTTCGTTCCGTCACGGCCGGTGTCTTGGTTTGTTGTAATCAACGCGTGTTACCCAGCCGCGTAGGCGGCTGGCGCGAAAGCCCCGTCTGGGCGTAGTGAGGGAGAGATGGCGCACCGGAACGTCCATTGGGGCGGTAGAATCTACCTGATCCAGTAGACCGGCGTGGCAAGCGATCGATCTCGTCCAGAAGGCCGCCGCTGAGTAAGCTCGGCCATGAGCCGTAGCGAGAAGGGTGACGTAGCGTTCAACGGCATGGCTTGATCTGCCATAATCATCCGACCTGAGGCAGCGCTGGAAGTGCCAAATGGCTGCTGACGGAGCGGCCTGCGGTAAAGGGCATCTCACTGCCCGGCATGCCCATGGGTTCGCCGGGTATGGAAGGACCGAAGACCAAGTCCTTGGTCGTCTACACCTTCGGCGGGGCGAGGGGTGCCCGAGGTATTCGCGGTCGAATAAAGCGCTGAAGAAGCCTCCTGATCAACCCGCTCTATAAGCTGTTGTCGAGCTCGAGGAAGCCGCGCCCGCCACAGGCCCGGCAGCGCAAGCGCGGCTCCAGATCGCGCAAGGTCTGGTCGTAAGCCGGACATAATGGTTCAGGAAGCCCACGGCAGCTGGCTGACCGTTCGACCGAGATACGAGCGATCCCCGCTCACGCGGGAGAGCCCAGATGCGTGGCCCTGGCGTTGTCTGGTACTTCATGAACCCGAACGTCGGCACGTGCATGACCGGCGCGACCCGAACCAAGACACAGGCCGCGGCTCCGAAGCTTAAGGTAGTCGATGGCGGAAGATCTGACCTCAGGCTGCAGGCCAGCTGCAATCTGCTTGCAAGTGTTGCTAGCCAAATCTAGCATTCTATAGCCTAGATGTGGGGATGCCGATGGCGGCGACGGAGCAGGTCAACGTCAGGGTGCCGTCTGCCACGCGCGGGCTGATCCTGCACCTCGCCGCGCGTTTGCGCGATGACCAGTCATTCGCGGGCCGGCTAAAGCGATGGCTGGCGGAGCAGGCCGATCCAAGCATCGGGCCGCTGCTCTCGGATCGGGTCGAGCACCTGGAACGGCATGTCAAGGCGCTGCTCGCTGCCAGGGATGCCGCGGGAGTTCCTGGCAGCACCCCGGCCGCCGTGGACAGCCCCTCGAATATCATCCCGCCCACTGTCCCGGGCTGGACGACCGGCACAGGTAGGGGTCGCCGGCTCACCTCGGCGGGCAAAGCGGAGATCGAGCGCCGCATCCAGGCCGGTGAGCCGGATGCTGAAATCGCCCGCTCCATGGGGGTGCAGCCCTATACGGTCGCCAACCACCGCAAGAAGCTGGGTGAGCAACCCGGGTAGGGATGCGACAGGCATCTCGCCCTGCACGATGAAGTGCTGCTTCTTGCAGAAGGGCGGTGAGCTCTGCGTGGAGTTTTGGGATCTCATCAAGCCCGCCAAGTGGGCAGGGATGTTGCAGGCCACCTCCGTCCCGAGCCGATAGCCAGCGAGACGCTGCGCTTCCTGCGTAGCCCCCAGAGCAACCCGCCGTCGGTTGTGATGCTGGCCCGCCTCGATGTGCAGGAGGAGTACCTTAGCGGACCGGCGGATCAGGCGCGGCAGCTCACAAAGCTGCCGCGGGATACGTTTGGGCAGCCCCTGCCGAACACGATCGCGGCGCGGATAGGCCGGCCTCAGATGATCAATTACGCGGATCCCGCATAATAATGTGAGGCAAGAGGAACAACTATCCAAGTGGAACACATTTCTCGCCTCGCAGATGTGGCAGAGGCATTGCAGATGTGGCAGTGGCATTGCAGATGTGGCAGTGGCATTGCCAGAAGAACCAGCCATATCTATATTGGCTGCGCTGGACGCGTTAGCGTCTAGTTCCGTTCCGTGGTCGGAAGGTGACCAGACGGCAGCGCGGAACGGGATCGGGTACTGTGGGGCTGCGGCCATCCACCCAAAGGGCACCGCGAAAGCTCGAAGCCCAGGGGCCGCCGGCGGATCGTGTTTCCGTCGAGAAGTAGCGAGCGAGCATCCCGGCGCACGAGGCCAGGGATGTGTCCGAAAGCGACGGGTCGGCTCCGGGATGCAGAGCCTCGATCGCAGAAGGACAAGCGGCCACCCGGGCGGCTTCGGCCGGCTAGGGCTGGCCCCGCTATGTCCTTCGCTCAAGGTCTTCCAAGATGCAGGTATGGTCTAAGGCTCAAAGCAAGAAGCATTGGTTCAGATCGAGGTAGCTGGAGGTGAAGCGGCCGGCGTAAGGAGTCGTCGTTCCGCATCAACCAGCTTCGGATGCTCGAGCATCAAGCGCGAAGAGCCAGAGCTTCCAACCCACATCCCCTGATAGGCAAACAGAGGTCGAGCGCTCCTTTCGGCAACGGCGGCCTCGAGTTCACAATGTTGGTCGCTTGGCTGCAACTACTCTCAAGATAGCGGCGTTGCCGCTAGCAGGCGCTACAGCCTGCTTGCAGACTTGGTAAGTGACGCCTCTTCTGGCGCGGGATCAGCACGGAAACCGCACCCTCCCTTGTCCCCAGGCTCATCGCGATCCCGGCGGCCGAACCCGTCGCCCTCCCCGAGATGAAGGCGCAGCGTACTTGAAGCTGGACCAGATGGCTCATTCAACGGCCCATGCGCCAGCACTGAGCAGGACCCCTCGACCTCCAAGGTGGAGATGCGTGCGTGCCAATTCCGACATCACGTCACGCCCGATCTCCGGCGGGAGCACGATCGGCAGCGGCAGGCCGAGAAGCGACGGGCGCAGGGAACGCTGCATGCCAAACATGCTGCTCAGCGCTGGCGCGGATCCGGCCATGGGCAGCCGAAGGGACCAACCGGGCGGCCTGGTATCGCCGGCGTGTGCGAAGTCGGCCCGGTTGTAGGATGGCAGCATCCGTCCTGGGGAGACAGCCGTGCCATGGCCACCAGCGGCGTGTGCTTCCTGCGCGCAGGCCTCAGCAGTGGCCAAGACACGCGGAAGCGCCGGCGGGTGCAGCAGAGACATAACAGGATGAGCCGGCGGCGCGGCGAGCAGGTCGTGGCATATCAAGCCTCTGCTCCGGCTGGTGCGCTTGCCAAGCCCGGCGACATGGGGGAGGGGAGGGTAAATCTCTGGAACTTTCGCGGAGAAGACCGCAGGCCCACCCACATGTGTATGATTGCGAAATTAAGTAATGGGGTTAAGGAAGTTCCCTGCGCTTGAAAGGCACAACTCTCGATATCATCAGATGGATGAAGTTCCTCCAAGCATGGAGTGCCCCTATCTGCAGAAACATCTATTTCATATTGGCCGTCAGGAAGGCGGCATAGGCATGCTCGTCCATCTGCCCCGCGGCCAGCGCCAGCACCGCCTGCGTCGCCTCGGCCTCATTGGCGATGAAGGTCCAGCCGTTCAGCTCCAAGAACAGCACGCCCACCACGAAGCCGGTGCGCTTGTTGCCATCCACAAACGGATGGTTGCGCACGATGCCGGCCGTGTAGAGGGCGGCCAGCATGGCCGGCTCGACCGCCTCGCCATAGGCCAGATGCTGGCGCGGCCGCGCCAGGGCCGAGCGGAGCAGATCCAAGGAGCGCACGCCAGATGGGCCGCCGTCCAGCGCCAGCAGCCGGTCGTGCAGTGCCAGGGTTTCGGCCTCGCCGATCCAGACCGGCTCACTTGGCCAGGGCATGCAGCGTATTACGATAACGGTCGATGATATCTTCGGCCTTGGCCATCTTCTCGGCAAAGCCCGGGTCATGCGGAACGATCCGATAGCCGCCATCCGGCGCCTCGGTCAGGTACAGCGCCGCACCTTCCTGCGTATGCAGGCGGGCAACTGCTTCCTTGGGCAGCACCACGCCCAGAGAGTTGCCGAACCTGCGCACCTTGAGCTCGATCATGCGTTTCATCCGTTATTACGTGTGTAATAACATGCTCTGCGCCGTGGAGGAAAGCCGCTCTTTGGGCAACCGCAGCTCGAGACGCGCGTGCCAGGACGGTCCTGGCTTCGGTCATGCTCTTTGGCTCCTGGCACGGCCGTTCGTCTTCCGGCGCCGGTCGGATAGCCGAGGCGGCCGCAGGCTGCCGCATCCAGTCTGTGGCGGGTCACGCCAGCCGATCATGACCGCTTTTACCGCCAGCGTGCCCTGGCCTGTGCGGCGGCCCTGGCCGAGGGTGCCAGACGGCCACGGGAGCTGAAACCGGCCGTTCCGGACGCGCTCTCGATCCTGCGCCGCAACGTCTACGGCTGGTTCGTCCGGTCGAGCGGGGTGTATGCGCTGACCGAGGCGAGAAGGGCGGCGCTCCTGCAATGGCCCGAGGCCGCTCAGGTCAGACAGAGGGCAAAGGCCTAGAAGCCATCCACCACTTCCTGCCGGATCTCCTGATAGGTCGGAAGCTGGTCCTTGATCCAAACCGTCACATGACGTTCGGCTCATAGATGTCGAAGTGGTACAAGCGGCGACCAGGCTCGGCCTGGTCGATCATGTAGCTGTAGGAGCCCACCGACGCGATCTGCTCCGGGCAATCGGAGCCGGGCGACCCGATCAGGAACATGTAGCTCTTGGCGTAAGGGCCGACCAACGGGCTCAGCTTGAAGCCGGTGACCTGCTGGTCGCCCTGCATGAACATCTCGAGCGCCTCCAGTGCCTGCGGGTGCGGATCGAGAAAGGGCGCCCAGGCCTCGAAAACGGGGCAGGCTGCCTCAACTGAGGCGGTCGCCGGGGGATCGGCTACTGCCGATCAACCCGGCAACATCACCAAGATCGCCCATCACAGCCACAAGGTCTTCATGGGCGTCACCATGCCAGGCGGCCGTGCCGACTAGCAGTCAGCCTCGAAGCTGGGATCATCAATCTCGATGGTGATGGTGTCGCCGCGGCGGGTGGTGCCGTAGGCTTCTCCTCCTTCAAGATCAGCGCCGAACACGGACATCTCGCTGCCATTCGGCCATTGCGGCCGGCTGCACCGGCATAGATGAAGCGGAAGGGAACCTCCCTTTCGCCGCCTTTCTCTGCGGCCCGTGCCGGCTCCTACCAGGAAGCGGCACCGCTCAGGTGGAGACGGCTTGCGTGCTCTTGCGTCGGCCACCGACCTTGACGCGCGGCGCCAACTCCTGCGTCACGGGCTTGCGTGGCCGGCCTGGCCCGCGCTTGGCGGCCACCATCTCGGCTGCCACGGGTGCTGGTGGCTCGACAGGCGCTGCTGCCGGCTGAGCCAGCACCGCCTCGGGTTCCGGAGCACTGGCACTCTTGACCTGCCTTGCCGACCGCAGAAGCAGGCCAGCTTGGGTGAACTCGATCTCCAGCCGGTCGCCAGTGGTGACGTCCAGATGCTTGCGGGCATCGGCTGGCAGGCTGAGCCAGCCGTCATAGTGCAATTGAATCGCAGGCATGGGACTCTGTTTTGTGAAGGAGAAGATATTTCCGCTCATTAGAGCATTGTCCGCCCTACTTCGTCGAGCATTACTTTATCCGAGCGATCTTTAAGGTATGTTTCACCACACCGGCTGTGGCGGCGGGCACCATCCCTCAGAGCCCGTTTGAGAATAGCTATGGGTGGCTGATGCGGCGCAGGAGCAGGCTGCCCATGGCGACGTGGATGAAGGCTTCGGACACATCGAGCCTGGCCTCGTAGTCCCGTACCAGGCGGCGCCAGCGGACCATCCAGCCGA
>NZ_DATMFZ010000211.1:0-10298 GCF_035556675.1 Geminicoccus sp.
CAGCGGCTCGGGCGCAAAGGCCACCGCCGGGGCCGGCCGGGGCGGGACATCCACCGCCGCATCCACCCCGCCCGACCAGCCCTCGCCCGAGGCCAGCCGTTCCAGCAGCCGGCGGTAGGCCGCGAACATCGACCCCACCACACCAGCGGGAAACAGGTCCGCCACCACGTCCCAGGAGGCCAGCAGGTCGCCCTCCTCCTCGAGGACATGGTGGTCGATCGCGACCTGCGGGGTCTGGGTGATGGCGTGGACGGTGCGGCCGAGCCAGGCGAGCGGCGAGCGGCCGCCCAGCACCTGATGGCCCAGCGTGCTGGTGAACACCGCCGTGGCGGGCGTGATGTCCGGGCGGTGGCGGCGCAGCTCGCGCATCACCCGCACGCCGCTCATCGCGGCATGGTCCAGGTCCTGCGCCAGGCGCTTCTGCAGGGTGGCGGCGCGCTCGGCGAAGCTGGCGGGCGTGCTGTCCATCTCCAGCAGGATCGTCGAGGTGAAGTCGCCGACCACGTTCGCCATGCCGGGCGGGGCGGCGAAGGTGGTGAGCACGATCAGGAAGCCCGGCTGCCGGGAAAAGGCGGCCAGGATGTCGCCATAGGCGGTGGCGAGCAGGGCGGACGGCGTGATGCCGCGTTGCCGGGCAGCCTCCTTCAGGCCCGCCCAGCTTGCGGCGGGGATGCGATGGGTGTGGCGGGTGAAGCGGGGCGGGCCGTCCAGCTTCCGGCGCGGCAGGTCGGGCCCGCCCGGCAGGGTCGGCAGGCGCGCCTGCCAGTAGGCTTCCGCTGCACCGGCACCACGGCGGGCCAGTGCCCGGCAGTGCTGGGCGAAGCTCGCCTCCGGTGCCGGCAGCACCGTATCGGGATCATTGGTGAGCGCGCTCCACTCCTGGAACAGCTGCACCAGGCTCACCGCATCGGCGATCAGCAGGTCGACGCCGACATGAAGGCGGACGCGGTCGTCCAAGAGCGTCGCGCGGATGTCGAACAGCGGCCAGCCGGCCGGGTCGAACACGTGGTGCGAGCGCTCGGCGCGGATCGCGTCCAGCTTCGGCGCGGCCTCGGGATCGCCGCGCAGGTCGCTGACCTCGATCCGGTAGTGGGGCACCTCGGGCAGGACCTGCTGCCGGTCGCCGGTGAACACCGCGCGCAGCATCGGGTGGCGGCGGACCAGCCGGTTCCAGGCGTCCTCCAGCCGGGCGAGGTCGTAGCTGTCCGCCTCGAATTCGCGATAGGCGTGGCAGCCGACCCGGCCCAGCTCCAGCTCGGCGGCGCGGCCGACCAGATAGGCTTCCTGGATGTCGGTGAGCGGGAAGCTGCCGGCATCCGCTTCGGCGGCTTCGCCCTTCAGCCAGGCCAGGATCTCGCCCTTGCGCAGGCGCAGCGCCTCGCGGTCGTGATCGGCGAGCGCGCCCTTGGGCGCACGCATGGTCAGCGCCTCGCCGTCCACCGCCAGCTCGACGCCGCGGCGCTCCAGATCGCGCACGAGGTCGGCGATGCTCATAGGGTCAGCACCTCCACCTCGTCGTCGGCCAGCTCGGCGAGCCGCCGATCCAGCCCGGCCAGGTCGATGCCGGACAGGATGTCGGCCAGCTGCAGGCTGGCGCCGAACCGCCGGTTCAGCCGGTTGCGCAGGTCGACCGCCATCAGGGAATCCAGCCCGTAGGCGGTGAGCGGCCGGTCCGGCTCGACCGGGCGGCCGAGGACCCGGGCGACGATCGAGGCCACGTCGTCGCCGGGCGCCTCCTGCGCCGGGACCTCGTCCAGATAGCGTTGGAGGAGCGGCGGCGGATCGGCAGCGGCCAGGAGTGCCCGGTCGAAGGCAGCCAGCACGATCCGGGCCTCGGGCCGCGCGATGGCCGCGTCCAGGGCAGCCAGCGCCTGGGCCACCGGCATGGGCAGGATGCCGCGCCGGTCGATGCGCGCCTGCTGTGCCGGGCTCAGCGTGGCGACCATGCCCTCGCCTTCCCAGCGACCCCAGTCGATGACCTTCGCCGGCTGGCCCTTTGCCTCGCGGAATGCGGCGAATGCATCGAGCGCGGCATTGGCGGCGGCATAGGCGGCCTGGCCGGCAGCGCCGATGAAGCTCGCGATCGAGCCGAACAGGAGGAAGTGGCGGACCGGGTGGCGCCGGCTCAGTTCATGGAGGGCAAGGGCACCCGCCAGCTTCGGCGCCAGCACCGCGTCCAGTTGCTCCGGGGTCAGCTCGTCCAGGAGCGCATCGCCGCGGATGCCGGCGGCATGAATGATCGCATCCAGCGGCGGCAGGCCATTCAGGGCAGCCGCCATGACGGCTGCGGCATCGGCGGCCGCGACATCCAGGGCGAGCGGCACGACCGGGACGGGCATGGGCGGCAGGGGCGCCGGGTGCCGGCCGACCAGGACCAACGCTGTTGCACCGCGCGCGAACGCCCAGCCGGCCATCGCCCGGCCGATACCGCCGAACCCGCCGGTGATCAGGACGGTGCCGGACAGGTCCGCGGGCGGCGCCACGGGTACCGGCAGCTTCACCAGGCGCGGGCGCTCGCGTCTGGCGGTGGTGAGGCGGATCCAGGGCTCGCCGTCCGGTCGGGCCGCCTCGGCGGCGATGGCCTCGTCCGCGACCTTGCCCACCGTCTCGATGCAGCGCAGGTCGAGTTCCGGCCGCTCCTGGCGCAGCGCACTGGCGAGGCCGACCGCCGCCCCGGCAGTCGGGTCGCTCGCGGTCGACCGGATGACCAGGCAGACGCGCGGGGGCGATGGCAGTGCCGCCAGCCGGCGCAGTTCTCCGAGTGCTGCCGCCGGGGGCAGGCCGGCCTCGCCCACCCGCACGAGCGTGGCCGGCCGGGCCGCCTGAAGGGCCGGCTCGGGTGCGGTTTCCCATACGATGCCGGCCAGCCAGTCCGGCGGGGCGGTCACCGCGACCTCCCGCACCTGCATGGCTTCCACCAGGGCGACCGGGCGGCCGGCGGATTCGAGGACGATGTCGATGGCGGACTCGTCGCCGCCCTCCCGGCGCGTGGCGGTCGCACGCAGCGGTCCATCGGCCGCGCCCAGGAGGCTGACCCGGCCGATGCCGACGGGCAGGAGGGTCGCCTCGCCTTCCAGCGTGCCGCCGGCCACCTGCAGGGCCGCGTCGAGCAGGGCCGGATGGAGCGGCACGCCGTCCGGGCGCAGGCCGTCCGGGCGCTCCAGCATGGCTTCGGCGCGGCCGTCCGCCCGTTCCATGCGCTGGATCGCCTGGAAGGCGGGGCCGATGGTGATGCCGCGACCGGCCAGCGCGGTGCGCCAAGCCTCGCGGGAAAGGGCCGTGCCGGCAGCAGGGCGCTCTGTCCGTGGGGCCGCGGCGATGACGCTGGCGGTGGCCTGGGCGTGGGTGATCCAGCTGGCACCGCCGCGGCTCGTGACCGTGATCTCGCCGTCAGGCCTGGCCAGCGTGACGAGGCGCACCGGACCATCCAGCACGACCGGCTCGATGAAGTGGATGTCGGCCAGGTGCGGCCGGTCCGACGGTGCCGCGGCCGCCATCAGCGTCAGGAGCACGGCCCCCGGCACGACGATCCGGCCGGCCACCTGATGGTCGGCCAGCCAGGGCAGCCGGGCCAGGTCGAGCACGGTCTCGAGCTGGCGATCGGCGGACGGGCTGTCGATGAAGCGGCCCGGCAGCGCTGCGGGTGCCGGCAGGGCATGGCTGCGGCGGGCGGGGAAGGCTTGGCCCTGCAGCGGGGTGAGCGGCAGCACCACCCGGCGGCCGGGCTGCGGGCCGATCTCGGGATGGCCGCCCTGGCGGGGTACGGCCGTGGCGAGCTCGTCGGGATTTGCGACGCAGATCCACCAGGGCAGCCGGGCACGGCCGGCGGCGGCGCTGTGGCAGAGGTCGCGGAAGCTGTCGGGTGCCTGGGCCAGCCTCTCACGGTAGGCGGCGGCCAGCTCCTGGAGGGCCTGCGGGGTATGCGCCGAGATCAGGAGTTGCGGCCGGTGGTTCTCCGGGATCCCGGGTTCGTTCCGCGCAACTGGTGCCGGCGCCACCACGAGATGGGCGTTGGTGCCGCTGAAGCCGAAGCTGCTCACGCCCACGGCGCGCAGCGGCACCGGCATGAGGCTGCCGGGAACGCGCAGGTCGGCCCCGTCCAGCTCGATATGCGGGTTCAGGCGGCGGCAATGGAGGGAGGACGGCACGGTGCCGTGCTCGACCATCAGCACGGCCTTGATCAGCCCGGCGATGCCGGCCCCGGCGGCGAGATGGCCGACATTGCCCTTGAGCGAGCCGACCCAGAGCGGCCGGTCGCGCTCGCGGAAGACCCTGGCCAGGGCGTGCATCTCGACCGGATCGCCCAGGCCGGTACCGGTGCCGTGCGCCTCGATCGCGTCGACGGCGGCAGGCTCCAGCCCGGCATCGGCGAGGGCGGCGCGGATGACCGCCTCCTGCGCACGGCCGGACGGTGCGGTCAGGCCGGCGGAGCGGCCGTCCTGGTTCACGGCGGCACCCTGGATGACGGCGCGGACCCGGTCGCCGGCCGCCTCGGCATCGTTCAGGCGCTTCAGCACCACCACGCCGCAGCCCTCGCCCTGGCCGAACCCGTCGGCCCCCTCGCCGAACGGCTTGCAGCGGCCGTCCGGGGCCAGCATCCGCGCCCGGCTGAGCGCCACCGGCACGTGCGGCTCGAGCAGGAGGTGGGCCCCGCCCACGATCGCGATGTCGCATTCGCCGCGGCGCAGGCTCTCCACCGCGAGCTGGGCAGCGACCAGCGAGGAGGAGCAGGCGGTGTCGACCACCAGGGCCGGCCCGGTCAGGCCCAGCACGAAGGCGAGCCGGCCGGCGGCGACGCTCGCCACGGCACCGGACAGCATGTGCGGGTCGACGGCATCCGGGTCGGCCAGGGCCGAGAGCAGGTGGTCGGTACTGTTCAGGCCGAGGAACACGCCGACCGGCCGGCGCTGCAGGCGGTCGGGCGCCAGGCCGGCATCTTCCAGCGCATGCCAGGCGACCTCCAGGAGCAGGCGCTGCTGCGGGTCCATGGAGACGGCCTCGGCCGGCGAGATGCCGAACAGCTCGGCGTCGAACCGGTCGATCCCGTCGAGGAACGCCGCCTCGCGATAGCCGATCCGCCCGGGCGCATCCGGGTCCGGGTCGTGCCAGGCAGCACCGTCCCAGCGGTCGGCCGGCACCGGACCCACCGAATCGACGCCGTCCAGGAGGTTCTGCCAGAAGCCGTCCAGGTCCCGGGCGCCCGGCATCCGGCAGGCCATGCCGGTCACGGCGATCGGCGTACCGCGCTCGGACCCTGGGCGCTGCGCTTCCAGCTGCTGGACCTTGGCGCGCAGCGCCGCGATCGCCCGGATCGATTCCTTCAGGCGTTCATTCAGCGAGTCGTTCATTCGGCCGCCCCGTCGAGATGGCGCCCTGCCGCCAGCAGCTCCTGTTCCAGGAGGGCTGCCAGCTCGTCCGTGCCGAGGTCGTCGAAGCCGTCACCGGCCGCCTCAAGGATCGCCTCGGGCGGCTGGATCAGGGCGGAGAGCGGCCCGGCGGCGAGGAAGCCCGCCAGCTCGCGGCAGGTCGGGCAGTCGAACACCAGGGTCGCGGGCAGCTTGGTGCCGGCGAGTGCGGCCAGGGCGTTGCGCAGCTCGACGGTCATCAGCGAATCCAGGCCCAGCTCGCGCAGCGGCGCGTCGGCCGGCACCGCATCCATGCCCGGCAGCCCCAGGATCCGTGCCGCCAAGCCGCGGACCTCGATCAGCAGGGCGTCGAAGCGATGCTCCGGCGGCAGGCCCGCGAAGTCCCGGGCCGCGACGGCGGCCGGCGCTGCGGCTTGCGCCGTGGCCGGTGCCGAGACGGCCGCGCCCTCGGCAGTCGAGGGGCGGACGAGATCGAACAATGGCGGTGGCTGGCCGCCGAACCGGGCGCAGAAGACGGGCCAGTCGACGTCCATGATGCCCAGCACCGGGTCGCTGCCCGCCATGGCCCGGCGCAGGGCGCGGGCGGCGGCTGCGGGCGGCATCGGGCGCAGGCCGCGCCGGGCGACCTCCTCGCCCACCCTGGCCGCCGCACCGACCTCGCCCCAGGCGCCCCAGGCAATGCTCAGGCCCGGCAGGCCCTCGGCACGGCGCCGCTCGGCCAGGGCATCCAGGAAGGCGTTGGCGGCGGCGTGGTTGGCCTGGCCGGCCGAACCCAGCATGGCGGCGGACGAGGAGAACAGGACGAAATGGTCGAGCGGCAGGCCGCGGCTCAGCCGGTCGAGCAGGTCCGCGCCGGTTACCTTGGGGGCCAGCACCCGCGCGATCCTTTCGCCGCGCTGGCCCTCCAGCACCGCATCGTCGAGCACGCCCGCGACATGGAAGACTCCGCGCAGCGGCGGATCCAGGATCGCGAGCTGGCGCATCAGCGCCTCGACCTCAGCCGCATCGCCGGCATCGCAGCGCAGCCGGGTGACCTCCGCCCCCTCGATCTCGACCTCGCGCAGGGTGGGACCGGCCAGGATTAGTTGGCGGGCACCGGCCGCGACCAGTTCCCGGGCCACCTGCCGGCCGACCCCGCCGAGCCCGCCCATGATCAGGTAGGAGCCGTCCTCGCGCAGCGTCGCAGGCTCGGCAGGCATCGACATGCCGGTCAGGCGCAGCGCGTGCAGCTCTCCCCGACGCAGGGCCAGCCGGGTCTCGGCCGGGTCCTGTTCGACGATGGCGCGGGCACCTTCCGGGTCGTCACAGTCCAGGACGGTCACCCGGAGCTCCGGATGCTCCAGCGCCAGGCTGTTGGCGATGCCCAGCACGGCCGCCTGGGCCGGGACCGTCGCCTC
The DNA here is from genome assembly GCF_035556675.1 of Geminicoccus sp. Lineage (GTDB taxonomy): Bacteria > Pseudomonadota > Alphaproteobacteria > Geminicoccales > Geminicoccaceae > Geminicoccus. The sequence goes on from NZ_DATMFZ010000211.1 coordinate 6,764, forward strand.
GCCCGGCAGCACCGCCCGGGCGTGGCGCGTCACCAGCCAGAGCCGCGGCGGCACCGGCTGGGCGACGGCCTGCCGGGCGAGGTCCAGGACCGCCGCTACCAGGCCCGGCACCTCGCCGGCTTCCCGCACCTGCAGGGCGCGGTCGTCGATGATGTCGGTGGCACCCGCGACATCCTCGCCGGCCGTCCGGATGACCCGGCGATCGCTGCGGCGGGCGACATAGACCACCAGCCCCGATGCCGTGGCCGTGGCTTCGGTGCCGGTATCAATCGCTTCGGCGGCAAAGCCGGCCTCGGCCAGGAGCCGCAGCCAGGCAGGCTGCGGCAGGAGCGCGTAGTCCGGGCGCAGGTCGTGGTCGGCAAAGCGCCACATGCCCTCGGTCAGGCCGAAGGTCAGGTCGCCCCAGAGCATCGGCCGCCCGTTCTCGACCAGGAGCAGGGCGCCGTCCGGGCGCAGCAGCTCCCGGATGCGGGCGAGCGTCTGACGGAGGTCGGCCGTGGCATGGACGACGTTGGCGGCGACCACGATGTCGAACCGGCCGGGCTCGATTCCCTGGCCTGCCAGCGGGCGCTCCAGGTCGAACGGCTGGCCGTCCAAACCGAAGCGGCGCGTGCCGGCGGTGACGAAGGCCGGGGACACGTCGGTGAACAGGTAGCGGTCGCCCGGGCGCAGGCGGTCCAGCAAAGTGGCGGTGGTGCCGCCGGTGCCGGCGCCGACCTCGATCACCTGGGCGGGGCCGCGCCCGGCCAGCAGCTCGGCGAAGGCTTCCGCCGCGACCGCATTGGCGGCACGGGTGAAGGGCGAATCCCGGTAGAGCGCGCTTGCGGCGGCGAGATCGCCGGCCGGGAACAGCAGCTCCAGCGGATCCTGCCGCCCCTCGATCACCGCGCGCAGTGCCGGCCCGCAGCGCAGGAGCAGCCTCGCCTCGGGCAAGTCGGGCGGTGTTGGCGCATCGGCGGGCGGAGCACCTGCGGTCTTGAGCAGATGGGCATGGAGCGCGCGGTAGGCCGGTGCTGGCGTGGCCGTGGCGAGATCGGCCTCGGCGACGAACCGGCGGGCCAGACCGTCCAGGGCAGCTGCGGCCGCTGTGTGCTCGTCCAGGAGAGCACGTTGCTGCGCGGCCAGCTGCATCATCCGATGCGGGCGCCACTCAGAGCGATAGAACCAGGCGGCTTCCGGGCAGGGCTGGGCGGCGGAGCGGCTGTCCGGCGCCTGCAGGATCGCCTCGTTGGCCGCGAGCAGCAGCTCCGGGCGGGTGGCCGGCTCGTGATGCGCCGCGAGGATCAGGTAGCGCATCAGGCCGCGGCGCAGGGCCTGGCCGATATTGTGGTTGGACAGGAGGTGGCGGCGGGTCAGCTCGGAAAAGCCGTAGCGGGCGACCAGCCGGTCGACCTCGTCCGCAAAGGTCGGGTCGTCCAGGAAGTTGGCGACCTCGGCGCTGGTATCGGTGCAGGCCGTGATGCGCAGGCGCTGGCCGGCGAACAGTTCGGCCCAGTCGCGGGCAGTGGGGGTGAAGGAGGCGGTGTCGAGGGCGGCGATCCGGTCGCCGGTCGCGACGAAGTCCGCCATCACCATGCTGCCGCCGGGATGGAGGTGGCTGCCGATGTTGCGGAACAGGGCGGCCTTGTCCTGGATCAGCCCGGCGACCTCGAAACCGAAGATCAGGTCGAACCGACCGGGGAACGGGTCGTGCGCGCTGTCGCCGTGGTGGATGTGGACCCGTCCGGCCAGGTCCCGGGCCGCGGCACGCGCGCGGCCGACCGCGACCTGGCGCGCCGAGATGGTGAAGCCGTGCAGCTCCAGATGCGGCGCCCGCCTGGCCAGCGTGATCAGGTCGGCCCCGTGGCCGCAGCCGAAGTCCAGGACGCGGCGCAGGCTGCCGAGGTCCAGGGACTGGAAGGCCAGCTCCTTGATGGCCCGCTGCGAGCTGGTCAGCAGCTCGTGGTGCCGGCCGGCGGCAGCGCCCTCGAACAGGACCCGGATCCAGGAGAAGCCGGGCTCGGGAGCATCCAGCAGGCCGAAGGTCAGGTGGCCGTCCACCGGCCCGTCCGCCTGTTCCTGGTAGGTCTGGGCGAGTTCGGCGAGCTGGTCGTAGAAGCCCCAGACCTTCTCCTCACCGACCTCGTCGGCCGGGCGGGCCGGCGGCGTGGCCGGCTCGGCGCGCGTCAGTGTCGGATCGTCCAGCCAATAGCTCTGCCGCTCGAACGGGTAGTTTGGTGCCTGGGTGGTGGGGAGTTGGAACGGCCGGTCGATGGCCGGCCAGTCCGGATCGCAGCCCCGCTGGTGCAGCTCGGCCAGCGTCTCCAGGAGCACGCTCCAGGACGGCCGGCCACGCCGCAGCGTCGGCAGGGCCGGCAGCACCTCGCGGGCAAAGCCCGCCAGCACCGGCTGCGGCCCCAGCTCCAGCAACAGATCGCAGCCGAGCTCCTCGAGCCCCTGCAGCCCCTGGGCGAACCGCACCGGCTGGCGGGCGTGCTCCCGCCAGTAGCGCCCGTCGCGCTGCGCCAGCACGCCCCCGGTCAGGTTGCTGACCACCGGCACCTGTGGCGGCTGGTGCGGCAGGTCGGCTACCTGTTCCAGCTCGGCCAGCATCGGCTCCAGCAGCCGGGAATGGAACGCATGGCTGACCGGCAGCACGTGCACCATCAGCCCGGCCCGCTCCACGGCCGGATCGGCGGCCAGCCGGGCGATGGCCGCGGCCGGCCCGGCCACGGTGATGGAGCTGGCGGCGTTCCAGGCTGCCACCTCCAGCTCGGGATGACGGGCCAGCAGGGCTTGGGCCGCCTCGGCCGGTCCCAGCAGCGCCGCCATGCCGCCGCCTGCCGGCAAGGCCTGCATCAGCCGGGCGCGCGTCGCGATCAGTCGCGCCCCGTCTTCCAGCGACAGCATGCCCGCCAGCACCACCGCGGCATACTCGCCGACACTGTGCCCGAGCAGCGCGTCCGCCGTGATGTTCCAGGCGCGCAACTGCTCACCCAGGCCCACCGCCAGGGCGAACAGCGCCGGCTGGGCGTAGCCAGTCTGCCCCAGTGCGGTGCCGTCGGCGAAGATCTCCGCCAGCTTGCGGTCCAGCCCCATCACCGCATCGCAGCGCGCCAGCACGTCCTGGAGCACCGGCGCACCCGGCAGCAGGTCCAGCGCCATCCCGGCATGGGCCGAGCCCTGCCCGGTGATCAGAAAGCCCAGCTTCGGCCGGCCGGCCACCCTGGCCGCCGGGGCACTCGCCAGTGCCTGCTGGGCTGCTGCTCCGTCGCCCGCCGCCACCGTCAGCCGCCAGGGCAGCCGTGCCTGGCGCAGGGCGGCGGTGTGCGCCAGGGCCGGCCAGTCCGCCCCCTCGGCCAGCCGGTCCAGATAGGCCTGGCGCAGCGTGGCCAGCGCCGTCTCCGTCCTTGCCGCCAGCGGCAGCACCGCCGCCGGCCGGGAACGGGCGGCCGGGGCCTGCTCCGGCGCCTTGGCCACCACCACATGGGCGTTGGTGCCGCTGAAGCCGAAGCTGCTCACCCCCACCGCCCGTACCGGCTGGCGCTGCAGGCTG
>NZ_DATMFZ010000212.1:0-28989 GCF_035556675.1 Geminicoccus sp.
GAGCAGCGGCAAAGCCGCTGCAAGGCTGCTCGCCGGCATGGTCGAAGGCGTGGACCAGCCAGATGCGCGGCTCGCCCTTGGCGGCCCAGCAGGCTTCCGCAGCGGCCTCGGCCGCCGCGTTTGTCGGCGTGCGGTCGACGAGCTGGGTCCCGTTGTCGGTCAGCACCGTGTGGATGCGGTACGGCACGGCCGCAACCAGGGCGTGGAGGAAGTCGGCAGCGATCCGTCGGGTCGCCCGCTCCTGCAACTGCGCGAAGGCGAACTTGGAGGTCCGGTCGACGGCGACGAACAGGTAGAGGCGGCCCTGCTCGGTACGCACCTCGGCGATGTCGAGGTGGACCCTCGGGTCAAGCCCGAGGGCAGGATCCGCCGATCGGGTAGCTCTTGAATCGGGAGCGCTGGGTCTTCGCACTGTCCGTGTCGGGCAAGCGGGCGATCCCATGGCGCTGCAGGCAGCGATGCAGTGACGATCGGCTCAGGTGCGGCAGGGTCGGCTGCAGGGCGTAGAGGCAGTCGTCGAGGGGTAGGAGCGTGTGGCGTCGAAACGCGACGATGACCGCCTCGTCCTCGACGCTCAGCACGGTGGACCGCGGCACCTTGGGACCCATCGGGGCATCGGTGGTGTGGGTCCGCTTGCGCCACTTCTGCACGGTGGTCGGGCTGATGCCGTAGCGCCTGGCCAGTGCCCTCACGCTCGCTTCACCAGCCTGGATCGCGCGACGCACTGTCTCTGTCGTCGTGGCGCGGCCGTGAAGAACCTGGCCCATAGCGCGTCCTTCCAGGTGTGCGGCTCGCACTGTAGCACTACACCCTGGGACCGAACATCTAGCCAATAAGGCATAGGCATGCACCTATGGATAAACGGTGGAGTCTGCAGACCTCGTTTCATCTCGCCCTATCCTGTCAGTTTCGTTTCCGCCTGATCCCATCGCGTCACGGTAGAGGCTGCTCCTGACAGCAGGGAGGCGAGATGGATGCGCACCCGGCTGAGACCGCAATGGCCTCCTGGCCATTATTCTCGTCGGGATGAAGCCGGCATCGTCTGCGGGCGTTGCGGCATCTTCCGGCCACACCGTGCGCCAGACCACAAGGTGTTCCAGCAGGATGAGGCCTGATCCTGGATCTGCGCCGCGGCCGCCGGCCCGGAATCAATTGCCCGCCGAGTTCCACGAATTCAGTGCTTATCCCACCCCAGACCCTGCCCGCCGAAACGAAGGGCACTCCACCCACGGCCCATGACGGCTATTTCGAATACGCCCCGAGTGCGAGATCTCAAGGGCCAAGTGTCTTGTCTGCCACCAAACCCGTCGCCGTTCTTTCATGTCGCCGTTGGGTGGCATCGAGCAATGCCCTCGTATAGGGATGAGAAGGATGAGTGATGAGTTGCCGGGCCGGCGCAAGTTCGACAATCCGACCTTGCTGCATCACGGCGATTGTGTCGCTTATTCTGGTGACGGCAGCCAGGTTGTGCGAAATGAAGACGTAGGAAATGTGGCTTCGCCGCCCGATGTCTTTCAGCAGATCCAGGATTTGTACCTGGATGACCGTTTCGAGCGACGAAACCGGTTCATCGGCGACGATCACCTGGGGGTTCGCAGCCAAGGCTCTGGCAATGGCGATCCGCTGGCGCTGCCCGCCCGAGAATTCATGTGGGTAGCGGTCGATATCAGCCGCATCGAGACCCACCTGCTGGAAAAGCTCGACGGCGCGCACACGAATCTCGCCCCAGTCGCGAACACCGCTGGCGAAGAGCGGCTCGCCCAGTTGCCGCGCCACGGTCAGACGCGGATTGAGTGAGCTGTTGGGGTCCTGGAAGATCATCTGACACTGGCGGAACTGCCTGCGCCGGGACAGGAAAAGGCGATAGCGCGCTTCCTCGCCAAAAATGAATATGCGTCCTGCCGTGGGGCAATCGAGGCCGACGACAATTCTTGCCAGCGTTGTCTTGCCCGCGCCGCTCTCGCCGACGATGCCCAGGGTTTCTCCACGCCTCAGGACCAGCGAAATCTCGGTCAGCGCGTCGATCTGGCGCCGCCATGCGCTGAAACGGCGACCAATGTCGCTCAGCACGAGCTGGGGCGCGTGATCCTCCTGTGCCGCACGATCTCCAGCCGGATCGGCCTGCAGAGAGCGCGTTGCCGTGTCCAGCGCCAGACGCGCGGCAAGCAGCCTCCTGGAGTACCCGTGCCTTGGCTTCGAGAATATGGAGCGGACTTCGCCATATTCGACAATGCGGCCGGCTTGAATGACCGCGACACGGTCGGCAGCTCGTGTCACCACGTCGAGATCATGCGTGATCAGCAGGATGGCGCATCTGTTGCGCTGCTTCATGGCCCCGAACAGATCCAGCACCCTGTCCCGCATGGCTACATCGAGCGCCGTCGTGGGTTCGTCGGCGATGACGACGTCTGGTTCGAGCGCCAGCACGGCGGCGATCATCACCCGTTGCTGCATGCCGCCGGAAAGCTGGTGCGGATATTGCGTCATGACCCGTTCGGCATCGGCGATACCAACGTCCGCCAGGGCAGCGAGCGCCTTGATCCTGGCGGCCTCCCGGGTGGCCCCGCGGTGGGCAACGAGGCCTTCGGTCATCTGGCGCGCAATGGTCAGGACCGGATTGAGCGAGCTCATCGATCCCTGGAAGATCATGCCGATGCGCGCGCCACGCAGCCGGTTGAGCGCCTTGCGAGGCAAACCGGCAGTGTCGACGCCGTCCACGCTTATCCGGCCGGAGATGGTTGCGGAGGGGGGCAGCAGCTGCAGCGCCGCCAGGGCTATCGTGGATTTCCCGCTGCCGGACTCTCCCACCAGGGCCAGAACCTCACCCCGCAGGACATCGAGGGTGACACCCTCCACCGCCACGGCCCGGCCCGTGGCGGTGGCGGTGGCGGTGGCGGTGGCGGTGGCGTAGCTTACGGTCAGGCCGGCCAAAGAGAGCGCTGGTCCCAGCGTCACGACGTTCTCGCATGGCGGGGATCGGACATGTCGCGCAGGCCATCGCCGATCAGGTTGAGCGACAGCACGGTCAGGCAAATCGCCAGGCCCGGGAAGAACAGGATCCACGGTGCCCGGTGCATGTAGTTTGCGCCTGAAACCAGGATCAATCCCCATTCGGAAGCCGGGGGTTGCACGCCCAGGCCGAGGAATGACAGGCCAGCGGCGGAAAGCACGGCCGACGAGACACCGAGCATGGCCAGCACCGCAATGCTTTGAACGATGTTCGGCAGGACATGGACACGCACCAGGCGGATTGGGCTGGTGGTCGCCAGCGAGGCCGCCTCGACATAGGGCTTGCCCCGTTCGACGGCAGCAAGCCCGTAGACGGTCCGTGCGAACACGGGCGCCATGCCGACGGCGATTGCCGTCGCGGCGTTGGCCGTGCCTGGCCCGAGGAACGCCACCAGCGAGAGCGCGATGAGCGTTTCCGGGAAGGAATAGAGAAAGTCCACGACGCGCAGCAACGCGACTTCGACGATCCTGCCGGAGAATGCGGCCGTGAGCCCTATGAGCCCACCGACCAGCAGACCGCCACCGACCGCACCGACACCGATGCCCAGCGACAGGCGCGCGCCAACGAGCACGCGACTGAAGAGATCCCGCCCGAACTCGTCTGTCCCGAACAGGAACCGTGCACCGGGCGCCGCGAGCCGAGGGCCGACGCCCATCCGATTCGGGTCGAACGGGGCGATCCAGCTTGCAAGCAACGCAGCCGCGGCAAGCAGCACTGCGATCCCGAGGCCGAGGGCAAACCTCCAGTCGATCCGTCCGGTGACCGAAGGCTTGCGGTCGGACGCGCCGGTCACTGCCGCCTCATTCTCGGGTCGAGCAGTCCGTAGATCAACTCGAGGCAGGTCGAGACGACGACGATGGATGTTGCAAAGATCACAATGAACCCCTGGATCACCGGATAATCACGCTGCAGCATGGCCTGCACGGCCAGGCGTCCCAGCCCGTTCCAGGCGAAGACGTTCTCGATGATCACCTGCCCGCCCATCATGTAGACAAAAACCATGCCGACGATGGTGAGCATGTTCACCAGGGCGGGCCGCAGGACATGCACCGCCAGCACCCTGCCCTCGGACAGTCCCCGCGCCCGCGCGGTGCGCACGAAATCCTCCGCCAGCACGTCCAGCAGCGAGGAACGCGTCATCCGCGCCACCAGGGGGAAATAGGCGAGGCCCAGGGTCAGTGCGGGCAGCGCCAGGTTGCGCAGATCGGTGCCGGCCACCGGAAACCAGCGCAGCTTCACCGCGAAGACCTGCATCACGATCAGGCCCAGCCAGAAACCGGGAACCGAGATGGCCAGCACCGTGACGGTCGTCAGGAGCGTGTCGATCGCATTGCCGCGGTTGACCGCAGCGGCGAAACCGACCGGCACGCCGATCATCACCGCGAGGCCCAGGCCCGCAAGGGCGAGCAGCAGGGTGTTGGGCAGTCTTTCCAGAACGAGGCGGGCGACCGGCTCGTTGGTCCGAAAGCTCATCCCCAGATCGCCCTTGAGCGCCTTGACCGCGTAGCTCCCCACCTGCTGCCAGATCGGCCGATCGAGGCCCAACTGCTCGCGTATATCGTCCGCGGCCTCGGGCATCACCGAAGCGGAATGTTCCATCATCGCGGTCACCGGATCGCCCGGAGCGGCATGCACAAGAACGCCCGCCAGCAACAGGACGGCGAGCACGGTGAAGAAGGCGGCTATCAGCCGCCTGGCGATGAGAGCAATCATCTTCGTCAGTAGTTTCCGCCCCCTCAAAAATGCTATGCGAAGTCATCCGGCGATGAAAGAGGCGCGCAACATAGATGACATTCTCGGTTGAACCTTGCGGGCAGGGGCAGCGGCCAGGGACGATCACGTGTGCTGCCCGGTCGTCTCCGGCCCGTCCTTGGATGCCGCACAGTTCCCCGTTGCCTGGCGCCGGCATCCATAACGCTCTTCCATTATAGCGTGCCAGGATTCTCGCTTGGTATGGTGGCGGTAATACCTGCCGGCACATCCGCGGCATGTTGCCAGCGCATGCGCGTCGAGACAGGCCTGGAGCGAAATGTGCGTGAACGAGGTGCACCGGTTTCGGCCATGCTTTCGACCGCGGCGGCACGGACGACGAGGTCCGGCACAACAGATGGAATGGCAGGACCGGACAACAGTTTCGCCATCATCTGTCTGCCTTGGACATGACATCCCGGGCGGCATCACGGGTCGCCGTTGTGGACGATGACGCCCGTGTGCTCGAGTCCATGGCAGAGCTCCTGGAGGCAGCCGGCTATGCCGTGGATACCTATCCGTCTCCTCGATCCCTCCTGGCGAGCGGCCTCCTGCAGGACCTCGATTGCCTGATCACTGATATCGGGATGCCCGAAATGGATGGCTTCGAACTCTGCCGGCAAATGCGCGCCCTGCGACCGGACCTGCCGGTCATCTTCGTCACGGCCCGGCACGACGTCGCCGACCAGCAGCGCGCCGATGCCCAGGGCCATTGCGGCCTGTTCCGGAAGCCCTTCCATGCTCCGGCGTTGCTCGCGGCCGTCGGCCGCGCGCTTAAAGACCTTGAACCTCGCGGCCACTGAACGCTCAGGAGGTAGCCGTGTCCGAGGCAAGCATCCGTGGCGCTAGCAGCCACCGCACTGGGATCGCCACAGCCAGACGGTTGGAACCGGCCGATATCGACTGGGCCGCAGTGGTCGCTGTGCGATCATTCCTGCACGACCCGGGCATGGCGTGGGTGCTTCCCGATGCTGATGTCCGTCGCCGCCTGGGCGTAGCACTCGCCACAGCCCTGATCCGCTACGCCTGTTGCGACGGCTTGGTCGAGGTCGATGCCGGTGGCCGGGGCCTGGCCATCTGGTTTCCCCCAAACACGCAGCCGCCGCAGGAACCGGTCCTGCGACAGTCAGGGATGTGGGACGTGCCGCGAATGATCGGCGACACGGCCTGGGCGCGCATCCGGAGCCTGATGTCCGATCTTGCGGTGCTGCACGCCACACGGAGCGCGGAGCCGCACTGGTATCTCTCGCTGCTCGGCGTCGATCCCGATTTTCAGTGCCAGGGCATCGGCACCGCTCTCATGCGCGCGCAACTCACATGTACGGATGCGGCCGGGCTGCCCTGCTACCTGCTGACACCGACGGCTGGTAATGTCCGGTTCTACGAAGGGCGCGGCTTTCGGATCGTGACCGGGACCGATGTGGCTGAAGGCCTAGTGCATATGCGCCTGATGCGTCGTCCGGCGAATGGCGGCTGAATCCGGGCAGGCGACCCAGCTCGGACAATCTAGTTCGTGACCCTGACGTCGTTGAAATACTGGGACGCCATGAAGCCCATCTTGAAGCCCTCGACATGCGAGCCGTGCGCCATCAGCCAGGACCAACCCGGTGACAGCAGGGGGATCATGAAGCTGTTCTCCAGGAGGTATCTCTCGACCTCGTGGATCTTGGCGGCGCGGGCATCACCCGAGAGGTGACGCTGCTGCTCGAGCAGCGCGTCCAACTCTCCATCGATGCCCATGTTGACGAAGCCAGGTCGTTTCCAGACGAAATAAAGGTAGTTGGGATCGACACCAGATATACCGAAGGTCCAAAGCGCGGGCTGACCGTCGCTGGCAGTATTGGAGCTAGCGAGCATTTCGAGAAATGCCGTCGGCTCTCGCGCGTCGATCTCTGCCGTGATGCCGACCTCCGCGAGATCCTGCTGCATGATCTGGTACATGCCGACCCACCCGTCCCGCCGGGGTCCGAGGAGCCGGATGGCCAGCGGGTTTTCCGGACCATAGCCTGACTTGGTGAGAATCGCCCGAGCACGCTCAGGGTCGTAGGGCGGACGCCAGGTAGCACATTGCTTGGGATCATAGGCAAAGAGGCCTGCCGCGACCGCGCAGTCGATGACGTTGGTCAGGCCGGCGAAAGCGATGTCGCGGTAGGCATCGCGATTGAGCGCCATGGCGATCGCCATGCGGATCTCGGGGTCGTCAAATGGCGGGATCTTCCAGGTGTAACCCGTGAACACGAGCTCTCCGGACCGTTCGGCAGCATAGAGCCGGATGTCGGGATCGGTGTCGAGATAGCCTGCCTCCTCCAGCGAGGGCTCTGCCATGTCGACCTCGCCGGACCGGAGTGCCGCCATGCGCGCCACGGCGTCGGGAATGACGCGCAGGGTCAGCCGGTCGATGTGCGGCCGCCCCGGGTTCTCGATCAACGGGTTGAAGTTGCGGTAGTCCGGGTTGGCGGCGAGCTCGATCCGGTCGTCTCTCCTCCAGCTCACCAGCTTGAACGGCCCAGTGCCGACCGGCCAGAACTGGTCACCTGAGACCGACGCCGGGCAGACGATCGCGCTCGGTATGCTGGTCAGGAAGGACAGGAACGGGGCGAAGGGTTCGCTGAGGCTGATCGTAACTACATCGCCCGAAACGGTGGCCGTCTTGATGGGCCCCCAGGCCGGCGCATTGGGGTTGACCGTGGCGGGATCGATGGCACGGTCGACGCTCGCTTTCACCGCCGTCGCGTCAAGCACGGTGCCATCATGGCAGTTTACGCCGTCACGGATCGTGAACGCGTAGGTCTTGCCGTCGCCCGAAACCTGCCAGGTGCTGGCAAGGCCTGGATGGATCGCCCCGTCGAGGTCCATGGTGAGGAGCGTGTCGAAGATGAGGTTGGTCACCTGCATGGAGCGGGTGGACCCGTACCTGTGGGGGTCCAGGCCGTCAGCGTCGAACTCGCGCGCCACGGAGAGTTCGGTCGCCGCCGCCATGTTCAAGAAGGAAATCGTGAGGGTCGCCAGCGCCACCACGGCCGCCGTCATCGGCAGCCGTGCACCCGACCATGCGCTCCGCCAGTGCTTGCTTGTAGTCATGGGAGATTCGACCAAAATTCAGGCTTGGCTCTGACGTATTGCCAAGATGAACCGGAAGACGGTACGTCGTTCATGTGGGACAGTCAATCGAGTGCCATGCTGGACGGCGCTCATCTTTGACGAATGTCCTTTCATGGAGGACCCCGCGACGTCATAAGAATTTTCATTATGGCGATCAGCCAGTGAGCGCTGATAAGCAGTTTCCGCGATATGCGGGCGATCTGGAGAGGCACGGGGTATCGGATGCCGGATCGGACAATGCTGCTGTTGCTTTGCGGCCTCGGCGCCTTCGCAATGGTGGCAGCGCTGGTCTTGCCAGTCGATATGGTTGGTCAATCGATTGATCGGGTGGGCATCGTCGGTGGGGTGGTTCTCGCAGGTGGCTTCTCTCTGCCGGGCCTGCTGCGTGGCCGCACCGGGAGGCGCGCCAAGGCAGCCGACGAAGCCGTAGGGAGCATCCCTGGCCTTGGGTGGATTGCTGATGCGGATGGTCGGATCACGGGCCTCGGGCCGCAGTTCCGGGACTTTTTCGGCGCTGCCACGTATGGGAAATTGTGCTCCCTGGAGCACGCTCTTCATCCCGATGATGTCGAGGAAGCCGCCTTGCGCTGGCGGCGGGCATGGAAAACCGGTGTGGAGTTCCATGGAGCGTACCGGTTTTGTGGCGCGGACCGGCAACATCACTGGTTCCTGTCGACGGCCCGAGCTCTGCGCGATCGGGAGGGGCAAGTAGTTGGCTGGTGCGGGACTCTCGTCGACATCCATTTCCTTAAATCGGCCGAGGAGGAGCTCAATGCGAAGGACCGGAGCATGCGTTCCGTCCTCGACGGCATCCCTGCGATGATCTCGGTTGCCGGCGCCAACGGGCAGCAGCAATACAACAACAAGGCTAGCGTTGATTTTCACGGCAAGAGTTACGACAGGTTGAGCGGGACGCAGTTCCTGGACTCGATCCATCCCGATGACCGTGATGACTTCATTGCCGCCCGTGCCCATTGCATGGAGCATGCCGTACCACTGGACCATAGATCGCGTGTCCGGCGGAAGGACGGGACCTATCGCTGGGTCCAGACGCGTTCCCAGCCGGTCCTCGACGGCACCGGCAATGTTGTGCGCTGGTACGGCATCACGCTGGACATCGACGACCAGGTCCGTGCGGAGGAAGGGTTGCGCAGCGCCCAGGAGCAACTGGCGCGCGCCGCGCATCTCGCCACCCTCGCCGAACTCTCGGCCTCGATTGCCCACGAAGTGAAGCAGCCGCTCGCGGCGGTCGTCACCAACAGTCATGCCTGCCAAGCGTGGTTGTCCAGGGACCCGCCAAACCTCGATCGCGCCCGCCTGACCGCGGAGCGCATCGTGCGTGATTCCATGGCAGCATCGGATATCGTGAGCCGGATCCGCGCATTGTTCGCACTGAAGGCCCCGACGCGGATCGCTACGGACCTCCGCAATGTCGTGGAGGAGGTCCGTCAGATCATGATCGGTCAGGCCACGGCCGAAGGCGTGCGCATCCAGACAACCCTCGGTCCGGAACCCGTCATCGTGCTGGTCGACCGCGTGCAGTTCCAGCAGGTACTGGTCAATCTAATCCGCAATGGCCTGGATGCCATGAAGTCCAATACGGACGAACCGAGGTCGCTCTCCGTCTCTCTCCAAAAGGAACAGGACGGTACCGTTCTCGCTCAGGTCAGGGACACCGGCGTTGGCATCGCGGACAGCTCGAAAATCTTCGAACCATTCTTCACGACGAAGGATGATGGTATGGGCATGGGTCTGGCCATTTGTCGATCCATCGTGGAGGCGCACGAGGGAACTATCTGGGCGGCTGCCGGCAGGCCTCGCGGGACCATCTTCTCGGTCCGTCTTCCCGCCGCAGAACCACCGGCAGACGTCGCCGCAGGATGATCAGCCCGAGTTCGCAGAGCTGGCCAGACAAAACGTCATCGGCCCTGCCGGCAAATAGAATCCGACGATCTGCTCTCTGCACCCTCTCAAGTCCGCGACCGCACGCATGAAGATCGGAGGTCTGCAAGATCATCGGCTACGGTTATTTACGCCTGCTTGCATCTTTGAACTCGCTTCTCCCTGCCTTCTGCCTGATCTTCGGCATCGGAGTTGATCTCCAAGTTCGCCTTCCAGGCAAGCTCGGGCAGCAGGCCGGTTACCCCCGGCCGGCCTGCTGCCCTTCCTTCCCTGCATGTATTACCATTCGTGGATGCGATCATTTCCCGATCCGGTGGGCGTCGAGCATCGATATTCCCAGCTTCTCTGCGATCCTGACCAGTTCCGCGACCGACCGGACCTGCATCTTGTGCATGACCTTCCCGCGGTGAATCTGGAAGGTCACCTCGCTGATTCCGAGCCTAGCGGCAGCCTGCTTGTTCAGGAGCCCGCTCGCAACCAGAGGGAAGACTTCACGCTCCCGAGGGGTCAAGGTCGACAGTCGCTGTCTCAGGACGGTGAGCTCTGCCTGCTGTGTGCGTTCCCGTTGATGCTGGCCGATGGCGGCCCGGACCGCGGCCAGCAGTTCGGCGTGCTGAAACGGCTTGGTCAGGAAATCCACGGCGCCATGCTTCATCGCCCGGACGGTGGACGGGATGTCTCCATGTCCTGTGACGAACACGATCGGAGGATGATCTTCCCGATCGATCTGTGTCTGGAACTCCAATCCGCTGATATCTGGCAGGTTGATGTCGAGCAGCAGGCAGCCGGGCACGTCCAGTCGATCGGATCGGGAATACTCGCTGATGGAATGGAAGGATCGTGAGGGGATGCCATTGGCCTCGAGCAGGTCGCACACGGCCTCGCAGATGCGCTGGTCGTCGTCGACGATGTATACTAGGCACTCAGTTTCCATCATGTCCGTCCGTCCGGTCAGCCAAGGCGAACAGGAGCAAGCGCGCTCAAGAGCTGAGACATGCTGGCGCGTTCGTCGTTCATCCGCAGGGTCTTCCGTCCCCTCTTGAGACCAGGCAAAGATCAGCAGCCCGCAGTCGGCGCGAGGCAAGCATCCCGCCCGCACGGGCCAGGAACTCCACGTCAAAGGGGCGTGAGGCCGATTGTGGATTCATTGCATCCTAAGCGCAATATGACTGCAATATAAGTTTAGGCTCGCCTGCTCATATTTTCTACAATCAGATTGCCATCGAACTCTAGCCTGTGCCCGAAACTCATATGAAGATATTATAGACCGTCCCCGCTCTCCAGGAGAAGTTGGCTGCGTCGCACGGCCAGCCGTGCGGCCCTGGAGGAAAGAGGCGTCGCATGCCAATTCAGTCGTTCGGACCGTTCCGCCTGATAGGCTCGAAGCGACTCCTGGAGAAGGATGGTGAGCCGGTCATCATCGGCGGGCGCACGCTCGATCTCCTGATTGCCCTGGTCGCTCATGCCGGGGAGGTGGTGAGCGTGCGGGAGCTCATCACCCTGATCTGGCCCAACGTCACCGTGGAGGAAGCCAACCTTCGCGTATCCATTTCCGCCCTCCGGAAGCTGCTTGGCGATGGCAGGGACGGTGCGCGCTATATCGTGAACGTGCCGGGGCGCGGCTACATGTTCGTGGCACCCGTGCGGACCGAGAGCCAGGAAGACGCTGCGGAGGAGGGCAACGCCAGCAGCCTTGCGAGGCCCCGGCGGGTTACGGAAGCGCCGCAATTGCTGGTCGGGCGACACGACACCGTCCTGTATCTCTCCCGGTTGCTGCTGGCCCAGCGTTTCGTGAGCGTGGTCGGCCCCGGAGGCATCGGGAAGACTACCGTGGCACTGGCGGTCATCCATGGGCTGCGGTCCGAGTTCGACGATGATCGGGTCTGCTTTGTCGACGGCGGCGCGATTAGCGATCCGGATGACCTGCCCAACGCCGTCGCTTCGGCCCTGGGCTGTCCTGATCACGTGTCCGACCCGCTGCCGGGGATACGCGCTTTCCTGGCCGGCCGGCGCATCCTGCTCATCCTGGACAGTTGCGAGCACGTAATCGAGGCTGCAGCGTCGCTGTGCGAGTATCTCTTCCAGGCAGTGGGAACGGTCCATCTCCTGGTCACCAGTCGCGAAGCCTTACGCGTCGACGGCGAGAACGTGCACCTGCTCCAGCCATTGCCCTATCCGCTCGACGAGGCGCCCACGGCCCTTCAAGCCATGGCGACGCCGGCCGTGCAGTTGTTCGTGGAAAAGGCGGCTGCCAGTGGGCATCTCGAAGCCCTCAGCGACAAGGATGCGCCGGTCGTCTCGGATATCTGCAGGCGCCTGGATGGCATCGCCCTGGCCATCGAGCTCGTCGCCAGCCGGGTCGGCGTCTATGGCATCAACGGCACGGTGGACCTGCTCGACAGCGGCGCTGAACTCGTCCTGCAGGGCCGCCGCGACGCCTCGCCCCGGCATCAGACGCTGCAGGCCTTGCACGACTGGAGCTACCGGCTTCTTTCCGCAGACGAGCAGAAGGTGCTCGCGCGACTGTCCGTGTTCGTCGGTGAACTGACCCTGGCGGCGGCCCACGCCGTGGTGGGCGACACGGCGGATGATCGCAAGGCGATCACCCGGGCGATCGCGAGCCTCGGCGACAAGTCCCTCCTTCAGGTCTGCTCGACGCAGGGTCCCGCAAGATACCGGCTGCTGGACACGACCCGGGCCTATGCCGCGCACAAGCTGGCGGAACGGGGGGAAGAAGACGAGATCGCGCGACGCCATGCGCTCTACTTCACGTTCCTGCTCGAGCGGATCGGGATCCAGGGACCGGCCTTCGGGAACCCCGACCTCTCTCGCGTGGCCGCGAGCATGGGAAACATCCGCAGGGCGATGGCGTGGAGCTTTTCGCCTGGCGGCGACCGGTCGATCGGCCTCAGGCTGACGGAAGCCATGGCCAGTCTCTCCCCAGGGCACACGCTTCTGCGCGAGTGTCACGAATGGTGCCAGCATGCCCTGCGAATCATGCATGCGCCGGGCCGGGCAATGTCGCTGGAACTCGACCTTCGGGAAGCGCTGGAGATGTCGATCATGCACGCGCTGGGAACCGGCGAGGAAGCTGCCATCGGGCGCGGGTTGCAGCTCGCCTAGGCGCGGCTGCAGCTACTCGACCTGTGCTTGATCTCGATAGCGTTACGACGAGGAAGCATATGCAGCCGCCGGCAGCGGGACCGCCGCCGTCGCTGCGCCAGGTCGCGCCGCTCCGGCCCGCTGTTCGTCGCCCTCCGCCGCTTCGCTCCCGACGCCTCCCGCCCGCCATGCTGGCAGTACAGCTCCGTCAGCGCCGCGCCTGCTCCGGCCTCCTTCCGGATGACGATGATCTATTCTTCCGAAAACCGATCCGCTTCACCCCGTCGTCCGACGAGCCGGATTAAGTCCAGGTATAGTCGATAGGGATCACATCTTGAGTCGTTAGGCATCAGGTGACGTCCACCTCAACGGGTTCCTTCGGCTGTTTACACCGTTTTGCAACGAACAACTCAACTCCGGCGGCTCGGAGCGCGATGATTTCCGCATCGGGCTGGCAGGCCCGGACGATCCCGCAACCCCGACGAGGAGCCGGACATGACGTACGCCAAGGTCACCCTGGCCGCCGCAGCCATACTTGCCATGGCATCGACCACCGCTTCAGCCAGCACCGAAGCAGTCAAGAACATCGTCCTCGTGCACGGGGCGTGGGTCGACGGATCGGGGTGGAAGCCCGTCTACGAGATCCTCTCCAAGGAAGGCTACAACGTCACCATGGTGCAGGAGCCGGAAACCTCGTTCGAGGACGACGTGGCTGCGACGCGGCGCATCCTCGACCTCCAGGACGGGCCGACATTGCTGGTCGGCCATAGCTATGGCGGCTCGATCATCACCGAGGCCGGCGTCCATCCGAAGGTCGTGGGCCTGGTCTATGTGGCAGCGCATGCTCCGGATGTCGGCGAGGACGAGGGTGCGCTCGGCAAGAAGACGCCGAGCGTCCTCGGGAAGACGCCGGGTGCGATCAAGCAGACGCCGGACGGCTATACCTATCTCAATCCCTCGGAGTTCCCGAAGCTGTTCGCGCCGGACCTGCCGCATGACCAGGCCGTCTTCGCTTCCCGGTCCCAGGTGCTCGCGAAGTCCAGCGTCTTCAGCACCCCGCTGACCGCCGCGGCCTGGAAGACAAGGCCGAGCTGGGGTGTGGTCGCCGGCAACGACCAGATCATCAACCCGGATCTGGAGCGCTGGTACTATGCCAGGGCCAAGAGCGTCACGACCGAGATCCCGGGCGCCAGCCACTCCGTCTACGAGTCGCATCCCGAGGAAGTGGCCAAGGTGATCACTGAGGCGGCGCAAACCTTCGTGGACTAGGCGCCGCGACCGACAGTCCCTGATGACCGGACGGAGCCTGTCACCCGCCAGCTCCGTCCCGTCACCCCATCGAGAAGGTCGACGATGACTGGCGAACGCCCGTTGGCGACGGCGCGCGTTCTCGGCCCGCAACCCAGGAGCAGGCGATGGCAACTTGGCAGCTTGAAAGGGAGGCACGCGACAGGCGCATCCAGGCCGGTTCGGCGGTGGCGAAGGGCAAGATCGTCGAGGCCGGCGACGCGACACGGCTTCTGGAAGCGGTCCTGCAGCCAGGCGACCGGGTCTGCCTGGAGGGTGACAACCAGAAGCAGGCTGACCTGCTTTCGGCGGCATTGCTGGCGGTGGATCCGGCGCGGGTGAACAATCTGCACATGGTGCAGTCCGGCGTCGTCCTGCCGGAGCATCTGGATGTGTTCGAGCGCGGCGTGGCCAGGAGGCTCGACTATGCCTATTCTGGCCCGCAGTCGGCGCGCATGGCGACGATGCTGTTCGGCGGCAAGATCGAGCTCGGGGCGGTCCACACCTATCTCGAGCTGTTCGCCAGGTACTTCGTCGACCTCACGCCGAACGTCGCCCTGGTCGCCGCGGTCAGCGCCGACCGGGACGGCAACCTCTATACCGGCCCCAACACCGAGGATACGCCGACGGTGGTGGAGGCAACGGCCTTCAAGGACGGGATCGTCGTCGCGCAGGTCAACGAGATCGTCGACCAGGTCCCACGCGTCGACATCCCGGCGGACCGGGTGCATTTCATTGTCGAGGCGAAGAATCCCTTCTTCGTCGAGCCGCTGTTCACCCGAGACCCGGCCGCCATCACTGAAGGGCAGATCCTGACCGCCATGCTGGCGATCAAGGGGATCTATGCGCCCTATGGTGTCCAGCGCCTGAACCACGGCATCGGCTTCAGCACCGCCGCGATCGAGCTCCTGCTGCCGACCTATGGCGAGAAGCTCGGCCTGAAGGGCAAGGTGGCGAGCCGCTTCGCGCTCAACCCGCACCCTGCCCTGATCCCGGCGATCGAATCCGGCTGGGTGCAGCAGATCCACTGCTTCGGCTCCGAAGTGGGCATGGAGCATTACATCCGTGCCCGGTCCGACATCTATTTCACCGGTGCGGACGGGTCGCTCCGGTCGAACCGTGCCTTCTGCCAGACGGCCGGCCTGTACGCCTGCGACATGTTCATCGGCTCGACCCTGCAGATCGACCTGCAGGGCAACTCGTCGACCGTCACCACCTCGCGCATCGCAGGCTTTGGCGGCGCGCCGAACATGGGGGCGGATGCACGGGGCCGGCGGCATCCGAGCGAGCCCTGGCTCAAGGCCGGGCAGGAGGCCGATCCCGACGGCCAAGCTCTGCTGCGGCGTGGCCGCAAGCTGGTGGTGCAGATCGGCGAGACGTTCGGCGAGAAGAACGTGCCGCTGTTCGTCGAGAGGCTGGACGCGCTGGAACTGGCGGAAAGGCTGAAGCTCGATCTGGCTCCGGTGATGATCTACGGCGACGACGTGACCCATATCGTCACCGAAGAGGGCATCGCCAACCTGCTCCTCTGCCGCGACTCGGGCGAGCGCGAGCAGGCCATCCGCGGGGTCGCCGGCTACACCGAGGTCGGGCGAGGCCGCGACGCCAAGCAGGTCGAGCATCTGCGACAGCGCGGTGTCATCCGCCGGCCGGAAGATCTCGGCATCGATCCGCTGGACGCCGACCGGAGCATGCTCGCGGCCCGCTCCATCAAGGATCTCGTCCACTGGTCGGGCGGCCTCTACGCCCCGCCGTCCAAATTCCGCAACTGGTGACCGGAGCAGCCTGATGGAAGATCTCAGCTTGCGCCGCGATGCCCGCCGGCCTGCCGGGGGTGCACGCAAAATGGCGATCGTCGGCGTGGTGGCCTCCGGCAATCTCGAAGTGCTGGCGGAACGCGTCCTGCCCGACCACGACTGCCTGGTCGAGATCCGCACGACGGCCACGGGATTTGGCGACGTCTGGAACGCCGTCGTGACCGACTTCGTCGAGCGCTATTCACCGGGCGGTCTCCGGTTCTCGATCAATGACGGCGGTGCCCGACCGGATACCGTCTCGCTGCGCCTGGCCCAGGCCGTCCGCCTGATGGAGGGAGCCCAATGAGCGCCACTATGCAGACCGCGGCGGCGCCCGGCACCGCCACGAGCTGGTACGAGGCATCCGCGCGGGCCCGTGTCCGCCTCCTGCTCGACCCGGACAGTTTCGTCGAGTTCATCGGCCCGGAGAAGCGCGAGGTCAGCCCGCATCTGAAGCTGTTCGACCTGCCCGAGCAGTTCGACGACGGCATCGTCGTCGGCCAGGGCAGGCTTGGCGGCTCCGGCGTGCTGATCGCCGCGCAGGAGGGCCGCTTCATGGGCGGCGCCTTCGGCGAGGTGCATGGCGCCAAGCTGGCCGGCCTGCTGCGCGCGGCACGCGACATCGGCCCGATACCAGTGCTGATCCTGTTCGATACCGGCGGCGTGCGGCTGCAGGAAGCCAATGCGGGCGAGCTCGCCATTGCCGAGATCATGCGTGCCCTCATCGAGGCGCGCAGTGCCGGTGCCAAGGTGATTGGCCTGATCGGCGGACGCGCCGGCTGCTATGGCGGTGGCGGCCTGATCGCCGGCTGCTGCTCCGCACTGGTCGTGTCGGAACAGGGGCGCATCGCGGTATCGGGACCTGAGGTCATCGAGACCAATCGCGGCGTCGAGGAATTCGATTCGCGCGACCGGGCGCTGGTCTGGCGAACGATGGGTGGCAAGCACCGCCGCCTGCTCGGCGCCGCCGAAGCCTTCGTCGATGACAGCGTGCAGGCCTTTCGCGAGGCCACATTGGCGTTGCTGGGCGAGGTAGGCGGGTTCGGGCTCGATACGCTCAGGAAGGAACAGGCCCGGCTCCAAGCCCGGCTGCGGGATTTCGGCGGTTGCGCCGACGCCGTCGACATCTGGACCGCCCAGGGCGTCACCGACGCCGCCGCGGTGCCTGCCCTGCCCGCCGACCAGTTCATCGATCTCGCCAACCAGATCCGGCAGGTGAGCCATGACGCTCGATGAAATCCTCACCTCCTTGTTCCCCGCCGGCCACGATGTCCGGAACGCCGGTGGCGTGGTGTACGGATCGGGCTCCCTGCGCTCCGGTGATCGCGCCCTGGTGGTGGGCATGGCCGACCGCACACCCCTCGGGGTCGACGATGCCATCCGCCTGTCCGCCTGCGTCCTCCATTCGCTCGCGCAGGACCGCGGGCCGATCCTGGTGGTCGTGGACAGCGACAGCCAGCGCATGAGCAAGCGCGACGAGCTGCTGGGCCTGAACGAGTTCCTGGCCCATCTCGGCAAGTGTCTCATCCATGCCGACCGCAACGGCCGGCCCACCATCGGCCTGCTCTACGGGCACTCCGCCGCCGGAGCATTCCTGGCGACGGCGCTCGCGACCCGGGTGCTGGTCGGCCTGCCGGGCGCCACGCCCGCGGTGATGGACCTGCCGTCCATGTCCAAGGTGACCAAGCTCCCGGTCGAGGTGCTGGAAGAGAAGGCCAGGTCGACGCCGGTCTTCGCGCCCGGCCTGGAAAACCTCGCGCAGACCGGAGCAGTTCATGTCATCTGGGATGCCGGGATACCGCTCGCCGACCAGCTCGACGCCCTCCTGGCGGCACTTCCGGAGAGCGACGACCGCCGGGACCTGCTCGGCAAGCAGCGTGGCGGGCGGCCGCGTGCCCACGAGATCGCCGAGCGGGTGCGCGGCCTCGTCCTCCAGTCGCGGTGACCGGCGATGAACCGGCACGACCTGGCCTATGTCAGTCCGGCAGCGTGGCGCACCCTGCTCAGGACGCACGCCGAGCTGGCAGAAGATCCCACCGTGGCGAGCTGGGCCGACCGGGACTGGCCACTGGTCCGACGCCGCGCCAATCCGGGAGAATGGCAGGGGGTCCCGCTCGGCCTGCCCCTGCCCCCTTCCGCCGGCAAGAAGCGGCTCGCCTTCCTGGTGCCGGCCGAGGACATCGTGGCGGTGGTGCCGTCGCCGAGCATGGTCTTCGCCAGCCGTGCCGCCCCCCCGTCCTGGCGACCGACACTGCTGCGCCTTGGTCAGTTCGCGGCGCAACAGGGGGCGGAAGCCAGGGTGTTCGGCAGCCTGGCCTGGCAGGCAATCACCGGTCTCGACTACCTGACCGGCCGATCGGACCTCGATTTCACGCTGCATGTCCATCGGAACACGCAGCTTCGTCCTCTTGCCGATGAGCTGGCACGCATGGAGGCCGATGCGCCCATGCGGCTCGATGGCGAGCTGATCCGGGGCGACGGCTGCGCGGTCAACTGGCGGGAACTGCATGGCGGCGCCTGCGAGCTCCTGGTCAAGACGGTGGCCGGCGTCACCCTGCTCGACACCGGCCAGTTCCTGTCCGGGAGGGTGCCGGCATGAGGACTGCGCCAGCGTTCTCCCGTCCCCTGATCCCGGCCCCGGAGCGTCCAGCCCTGGCCGATGGCGAGGCCATCGCCGCGCTCGCCACGCGCAGCCTGATGCTGGAGCTGGAAACCTGGCCCAAGCCGGGCCTGGTCAGCCACATGGACAGCGGCAGCCACCACGACATGGACGCGGACACGTTCCGCGCCAGTGCGTGGGCCATCCGGCCCTACTTCGCGGCGCTGACGCGTGCCGGCGCCGAGGGATGCGGCATGGGGCGCCTCAGGAACATCGGCCTGGAGGCGGAGGCGGCGATGCTGGAGGCGACGTCGGGCATCAACACGCATCGCGGCGCCATCTTCGGGCTCGGCCTGCTGTGTGCGGCGTCCGGTGCACGATCGGCGGGACTGGCGGGCGCCGCCACGCCGCTGGGCGCCATCGTCGCCGCGCGATGGGGGTTCGACATCGTCGCTGGCCCCGTCCTGCTGCACAGCCATGGCGAGCGGGTGCGTCGCCGCTACGGCGCCGGCGGGGCGCGGATGGAGGCGGCGCTGGGCTTTCCCAGCCTCTATGAGATCGGGCTGCCGGCCCTGCGCCGGGGTGCCTGCCTTGCACCCGACGATGCCGAGGCCCAGCGGGTCGAGGCCTGCTTTGCGCTGATCGCGGCGGTCGAGGACACCAATCTCCTGCATCGCAGGGGCCTCAGCGGGCTCCGCTTCGCGCGCCGTGCGGCACGGGTGTTCCTGCATGGCGGCGGCGTCGGCAGGCCCGACTGGCGTGCTCGTGCGCGGGCCGTCCATGACCGCTTCGTCGCCCATCGCCTGAGCCCGGGCGGCTCGGCGGACATTCTCGCGATGAGCCTGTTCGTCAGCGCCTGCGACGGCGGAGGATGGTGATGTCGAACGCGATCCTGCTGGCGCTCGCCCCCATCTTCTTCGTCCTGCTGCTGGGCTATGGCGCCGGGCGGTACGGGATCGTCGACAACCACAAGGTCGACAGCCTCAACGCCCTGGTCATGAACTTCGCCCTGCCGGCCTCGCTGTTCGCGGCCACCGCATCCGCCTCGCGCAGCGAAATGGTCGCCCAGGCGCCGATGTTCGTCATTCTCGGCGCCGTGATGCTGGGCGTGTTCTTCGCCTGGTATTTCGGCTCCACGCTCATCCTGAAGGAGAGCCGCGCCAACGCGTCCCTGCAGGCGCTGACGCTGGCCTTCCCCAACCTCGCCGGCGTCGGCCTGCCGATCATGTCCGCCGTGGTCGGGCCGAGCGGCGCTGTCCCGCTCGCCATCGCCCTGGCCAGCGGCTCCATCCTGGTCAGCCCGCTGTCGCTGATCATCGTGGAGATGAGCCTCGGGCCCAACGGCGGCGGATCGGAGGCGACCTCCACCCGCATCATGCGCTCCATCCGCCATGCACTGACCAAGCCCGTGGTCCTCGCCCCTGCGCTCGGCATCCTGGTTTCGCTGTCCGGGGTGAAGACCGGGGCGGTGATCGATGCCTGCCTCCTGCTGATCGGGCATGCAGCGCCAGGCGTCGCGCTGTTCCTGACCGGCCTCATCCTCTCGGCCCAGCCATTCCGGCTGGACTGGCGGATCATCCGCGCCACCGCGGTCGCGGACATTGTCCGCCCGCTGCTGGCGGCGGCCGTCGTCTTCAGCCTGCCGATTCCGGCCGAGACCGCCAGGATCGCGGTGCTGCTGGCGGCGGTGCCGTCCGGCTTCTTCGGCATCCTGTTCGCCATTAGCTACCGCCTGGATTCCGGCGCCACGGGATCGATGGTGACGGCCAGTACGATCTTCAGCATCGTCACCATGGCAGCCACCATCGCCTTGCTGTTCCCCGGCTGAGGCAACCGACATGAGCCTCGCGATCCTCTGCTCCGGCCAGGGCAGGCAGCATCCCGACATGTTCGCGCTGACGGGCGATGCCCCGCAGGCAGCCAGCCTGTTCACGCATGCGGCGACCCTGCTGGATGGCCGGGATCCGCGCGAGCTGATCAGGTCCGATGACCCGGCAGCGCTCTATCACGACCGCATCGGCCAGCTCCTCTGCACGCTGCAGGCACTGGCTGCCGCAGCCGCGCTCGGGGACGCGCTGTCCGGCCGCGTGATCGTTGCGGGCTACAGCGTGGGCGAACTGGCCGCCTGGGGTGTCGCCGGCATGATCGATCCTGCCCGGACGCTGGACCTCGCCGCCTTCCGGGTCGAGGCGATGGATGCGGCGTCCCAGCCGGGTGACGGGCTTCTCTCGGTACGCGGCCTGTCGCGGGACGCTGTCGAGGGTTTGTGCGCAAGGCACGGCGCGGCGATCGCCATCATCAACCCGGCCGGTGGCTACATCCTCGGTGGGAGCCGCCAGGCACTGGATGCCATGGCGACCGAGGCCAGGGCGATGAACGCCCTGCGCGTGACCATCCTGCCCGTGGAGGTCGCATCCCACACGCCACGACTTGCCCGGGCCTCCGCGCTGTTCCGCAAACGACTGAGCCCCCTGGTGCCGCCGGTCGCGTTGCCTGCGTCGGCAAGGCTGCTCAGCGGGATCGATGGCGCGCCGGTCATGGATTTTGCCGCGGGTCTCGACAAGCTCGCCGCGCAGATCTCCCAGCCGGTCCGGTGGGCCGACTGCCTTCAGGCCTGCGTCGAAGGCGGAGCACGGGCGTTTCTGGAGCTGGGCCCAGGCTCGGCGCTGAGCGAGATGGCAGCCAGCGCCTACCCCGAGATCCCGGCGCGATCCCTGGAGGATTTTCGGACCCTGCAGGGTGCGCGGGCATGGGTCGCCCGGCAAGCCGTCAGTGGCGAAGCCCACTGACGGCCCGCTGGTACCGCCGTCGCTTTACAACCTTTTGCAACGCCCAACTCGCCTGCGGCTGGATGCAAGGCGATCCTGAAGCGCAGACGGCATCGGTTCCGATCTGCCGCCGACGGAGAAGGGTATGCCAAGCGTCGCAGCCGTTCCTCAGCCACTCACGTTCGCCGGGTTTTCCGGAGCCTCCTGGTCTTACGCGATCCGGATCTGGCTGGCCGTGGTGACGGCACTCTATGTGAGTTTCTGGCTCGAGCTGGATACGCCTTCTTCCGCCGCCATCACCGTGGCCATCCTGGCCTTGCCCACGCGCGGCTTGGCGCTGGACAAGGCCGTCTTCCGTCTCCTGGCCACGGTGCTCGGCGTGGCCGCATCGTTCGTGATCGTCGGCATGTTCACGCAAAGCGACGTCATCATGCTCTGGGTGTTCGCCGCCTGGATCGGCTTGTGCGTCTTTGTCGTAGGCATGCTGGACGGCAACCGGGCCTATGCCGCGTCACTCGGGGTAACCACGGTGGCGATTGTCGCGATCGAGCAGACCGATACTCCCCAGCAGGTCTTCGACGTCGGCATCGCGCGTGGCTCGGCGATCGTCGTGGGCATCCTCGCCATCACCTTCATCAACGACTTCCTGGGGGCCCCCGACCACTACCCCAAGGTCTCCGCCCGGTTGAGGTCCCTTCAGGACCGGGTCACGGAGTACGGGCGGAGCGCCTTGCGCGGCCAGGCAATGCCCGCGGCGGCCGCCGCGGGGCTGTTGCGCGAGATCACCGCGCTGCGGCCCGACGTGGCGAGCCTGGCTGCCGAATCGAGCAGCGGCAGGGCGCGCGCGGCATCGGCCAGATCGGCGATGGTGGAACTGGTCGTGGCGTTCGCCGCAGCCAGGGCCCTTGCAGGCCTGTCGGGGCCTGCACCGGGTCCGGCAGGGCATGTGGAGCCGCCCGTCCGGCCGCTATGGGGCGACGACCCGCGACCGGCCGACGACCTGATCGCGACGGCGCGCGCGTGGCTGGCCAGCGAGTTCCGCCAGAGAATGGCAGAACTCCAGGACAGTCTCGACAGGCTGCAGTCCGGGAAGTTCCCGGAGATCCCCTGGCAGGCGCCTCTCTATCGATCCCGGCGCATCGCCCTGGAGGAGGGCCTCAGGGCAGGCCTCTACTTCGTCCTGGCCTCGACCCTGCTGGGCATGGCCGATTGGCCCTCGGTCACCGCCGCACTCGCCTTCGTGGCGCTCCTGATCGGCCTCAGCGCCACGGCACCGGACCAGGCCGCCTTCACCAAACTGGCGGTCCTGATCGCGCCGCTCGCCTGCGTGATGGCCGGCATACTGCAATTCGTCGTGCTGGACGGAGCCACGGGCTTCCCCATGCTGGCGATCGGCCTGGCACCGTTCATCATCGTCTGCGCGCTGCTGATGACCCTGAGCAACCCGCTCCTGTCGAGCGTGGGTCGCCTGAACATGGTCTTCATCCTGGCATTGGTGGCACCGAGCAACCCGCAGAACTACGACCCCGAAAGCTTCCTGGTCGCCTGCCTGTTCGTCTGCCTCGCGGCCAGCCTGCTGTTCGCCCTGCAGCTGGTCGTGCCGCCGATGTCGCCCAAGCGGAAGGTCCGGCAGCTCCTCGCGGAGGCGCGCCAGGACCTTGGCCGGCCGCAATCGGAATGGCGCGGCGACCTGGCCAGGGAAGAGGCCGCCTTTCAGGCAGCGCTCCGGGTCGGGCAGATCGCCGACCTTGCCGCAGGCGATCCGGCGGCGCTGGACCAGGCTATGGCCAGCTTCGACCAGGCCGCAGCGCTGCGCCGGTGCAGTGGCGAACTGGACATGGTGGAGAACTCAGCGCTCGCCGACGCCATGGGAGCAGCACGCCATGCGCTGCTTCGGCGCGATGGCGGCCTGCTGATGAACGCGGCCCTGGGCCTGCGTGCCGCTGCGGCCAGGAACGGGCTGCCGGTGCCGCCGGCCGGTGCGGCGATGGTCGCTGCGGCGATGGTCCTGCCGACCGTGCCGCCCTCCGCAATGGAGCAAGGGACATGAACCACGCTTTTCACGAGCTGGTGGTAGGCGGCGTGCTGGTGGCACCGATCGTCTCCTACGCCGTCTCGGCCCTCGTTCTCGTCCTGCTGCTGCGCCCTGTCCTGCATCTGATCGGGTTCTCGAACTATTTCAGCCGGCCGCCAGTGGCCGAGCTCAGCCTGTATGTCGTCGTCTTTGGCCTTCTGACCCTGATCTACTAGGGGGAATATGATGCACGACACGCTCGACAACGCGCCGCCGGAGCGACGCTCGCTGGAATCGGCCAGGGACACGATCCCGCCGGATCTTCCCCCGGAAATCGAGGGTCGCGCCCCGTTCGACGGATCCCAGCAGGCCCGCGACGGCGGCGCCCCCATCCCCCCGCTGCGGACGCCACCGCCGCGCAGACCCCTGCCCCGATGGCTGGCTGCGGCGGGCAAGCGGCTGGCCACGCTGGCGATCGCGCTGGCCGCCATCCTGATCGCCATCGTCACCTGGCAGACCTACGTGCTGGGGCCGTGGACACGCAACGGCAGCGTCCGCGTCCAGGTCGCGAACGTCGCTCCGCAGGTGTCCGGCCAGATCGTCGAACTGCACGTGAGCGACAACCAGTATGTTCGGCAGGGGGATCTCCTCTACGTCATCGATCCGGCCGATTTCGAGCTGGCCGTGGCAGCCACCAAGGCGCAGGTGGCGCAGGCTGCCGCCGACCTGGAGCTGAAGGACACCGAATCGAGACGGCGCCAGTCGCTGTCCGACCTCGTCGCCTCGAAAGAGGAGCAGCAGGTCTTCGCCGCCTCTGCCGCCGTGGCCAAGGCCACCTTCGCCGCCGCACAGCAGGCCCAGGCCAAGACCGAACTGGACCTGCAGCGCACCAGGGTCGTCAGCCCGGTCACCGGCTACGTGACCAATCTGCTCCTGCGGGTCGGCGACTTCGCCGTAGCGGGCAACAGCAACGTCACCGTCATCGACTCGGAAAGCTTCTGGATCGACGGCTATTTCGAGGAAACCAAGCTGGCCGGGATCTGCGTCGACGACCGCGCCGAGGCGCAGCTGATGGGCTATTCCGCACCCATCGTAGGGCACGTGGAGACGGTGACCCGGGGCATCAGCGTCGCGAACGCCGCGGCCGGTGCGCAGGGACTGCCGAGCGTGGACCCGATCTATACCTGGGTCCGGCTCGCGCAGCGGGTCCCGGTGCGCATCGCCATCGACGAGGTACCGGGCGGGGTTCCGCTCGTATCGGGCATGACGGCGACGGTGACCATCCGGCACCCCGACGACGCCGGCCAAGGGTCCCTGCTCCATCGTGCCTACACACGCGTCGCCGGCAGCATTTCCAGCCTCGTCTATGGCCCGCCGCCGTCGCGGCCGGGTTGCCTGCCCGTCATGACGAGCCAGGCCGCGCCGGACGAGGCTCTGCCCATGGCCGCCGCACCGCCGGGGGAGACGCCCCAGCAGATCGTCCCGGGCATCGCGCCGGGCCTCGACGTTTCACCCCAGGTTGCGGACTGAAGCGCCCAGCGGGCAAGCCTTACAGGATTTTGCAATCCTTTAAGTCCATGCTGCCCAGTACGACAGCTATGGTGCAGTGGCGGCACAGATAATCCAGCCTGTCGCGAAAGCTGCCCTGATAGTCTTCCTGGTCAGCGGCAGTGAACCTCCAATCGCAAGGGAATGACCATGAACGCGATCGCACGCGGGTCCAGGCATGTCATGTCACTGCGGAGCCAGCCCCCGCTCTTCCAAGGCCCGCAAGGCTTCATCACGCACATGGATGCCGGCAACCTGCCGATCATGCGGCGATTGTCGCTCCGGTTTCTCTCGCTGGCGTTCGGCGGCGTGCGCGAACCGCACTGGCATGCCAATGCCGCCGAGCTCGGCTACTGCATCCAGGGCGAAGCGCTGATCACCATCGCCGGCAACCACGCGCAGCGCGAGAGCTTCGTCGTGGCGGCGGGCCAGATGTTCTTCATCCCGTCCGGCGCCATGCACAGTATCCAGAATATCGGCGCCGGACCTGCCGAGTTCGTCCTGGCCTTCTCCCACGAATCACCAGAGGATTTCGGCATCAAGGCGGCGTTCGGCGCGATGTCGAACGCCGTGCTGGGCAATTCCTACGACCTGCCGGCCGCCGCCTTCGATGGATTCGATGCCTCGGCAGCCGGCAGCAAGATCTTCGGCAGCGCGCACCCGGCAGCGGTGGAAGACCAGGCCCGGCACGTCAATCCCTACAAGTACAGCGTCGAGGCGACGCCGCCGCAGATCTATTCCTTTGCGGGCAGCGCCCACACCACCAAGGCCGCGCTGTGGCCGGTCCTGCGCGACATCGCGATGTTCTCGGTCCGGATCACCGACCGCGGCATGCGGGAACCGCACTGGCACCCGGAAACCGCGGAAATGGGCTACGTCGTTTCCGGGCAGGCCCGGATGACGATCCTCGATCCGGACGGCAGCATCGACACCTATGTCATCGGGCCCGGCGACGCCTACTTCATCCCGACGGCCTATCCCCATCACATCGAAAACATCGGATCCGGCACGGTCCACCTGCTGATCTTCTTCGACCGCACCGACCCGGGCGACATCGGCTATCGGTCGCTGATCAACGTCTATCCGCGCGACCTCCTCGCGGCGGCCTTCGGCATGGCGGAAGCGGATCTGCCCGACTTTCCCTTCACCGAGATCGATCCGTTGCTGGTGCCCCGCGCCAACCCCGTCGATCCGGTGAACTAGCCGCCCATGCCGGGCATGCAGCGGAGTTGCGCGCGCATGCCCGGCCGGCCTCCGTCATCACCCCATAGAGCAGAGAGGAACGACCATGGGCACCGCCATCGCGGCCAAAGTCGCCATCGAAGAGGCTAGCCTGCGCTTCCCGTCCGCATTCGACGACGCGGCTGTGCGTGATATCGCGACATGCCTGAAATCCCTGCTGGCCGACGTCTTCGCGCTCTACCTCAAGACCAAGAATTTCCACTGGCACATGAGCGGGCCGCATTTTCGGGACTATCATCTGCTGCTCGACGATCACGGCGACCAGTTGCTCACCATGACCGATCCCATCGCCGAGCGCAGCCGCAAGATCGGCGGTGACACGTTGAGGTCGATCGGCGAGATCGCCCGCCGGCAGAGGCTGGAGGACAACGACCTGCCGTTCGTCGAACCGCAGGCAGCGCTGGCGGAACTGCGCGACGACAATCTGCAGCTGGCCGCGAGCCTGCGGGATGCCCATGCGGTCTGCGAGAAATACCAGGACGTCGCCACCACCAGCCTGCTCGAAGTCTGGATCGACGAGACCGAGCGCCGGGTATGGTTCCTTGCCGCGATCACGCGAGAGCGCCTCTCGAACCGCTAACCCATTCCCCTTTGGAGGCCGAGCAAGTGCCGCGGCGCTGACATGGACAGGGTCGACGTGAGTGAAACCGGGGGCCGTGCGGCATCGCCAGGTGCCACGGCCAGCCGGCTCGCAGCCTTGCGCGTCTCGTTGCCGAAATTCTGCACCGCCACGGCACTGACCGCCCTGTCGGGGTTCAACGACGCCGTGGGCTACTCGGCCCTGGGCCATCTCTACCTGTCGTTCATGAGCGGCAACAGCACCCATTTCGGCATGTCGCTCGCCAGCGGCGACTGGCCCGGCCTCCTGCTGGCCGGGTCCATCATCGGGACATTCGTCGCGGGAACGTCGCTGGGCACGGTGATCGCCGATCGCTTCCCGCAATCGATGGCGCCGCGGATCCTGGGGATCGAACTGGTCATTATGCTGTGGGCAGTGGCGGCATCGTACTTCGGCGCCGGGCCGCTGGCCCTGGTACCCGTGGCCGGGGCGATGGGGATGCAGAACGTCCTGCACCAGGTCATCGGCGGCGCCGATGTCGGCAAGGGCTTCGTCACGGGCAGTCTCTTCGCCCTGGGCCAGTCCCTCGCGCGCCTCGCCTCGGGTCGGGAGCAGGGCGCCGCCGCCTTCCAGAATGGATGGTCTTGGCTATCCTTCGTCGCCGGAGTGTGCATCGGCGCACTGACCTATGGGACACTCGGTCTCCCGGCAGCCCTAGGTGCTGCCGCAATCGCCCTGGCGGTAATGCTGTGCTGGCTCGGCACTGCACGATGACCTGCAGGTTCTATATTCCGCCGTAAATGTCATAATACCGCCCCCTACGGTAGTGGTCGAACTGGCTGTCGCGTCCCTCGCCATGGATTTGGCGATCTCCTGGACGCCGACCTACACTGCGCCATGGCGACGTTCCGACCTGAGCGGCATCGCCGCTATCCTCGCTGCGACCGCATTTTTTGTGGTCGGCGACAGCTTCATGAAGCTGATCACCGAGGACCTTCCGCCGTTCGAGGCGCTGTTCCTGCGCCGCATCGTGGCAAGTCTCTTCTGCGCAGTCATCGTGGCCGTGCGGGGCGAGTGGCGGGCCATTGCCGGTGCCCTCAACCGCCATGCGCTGCTGCGGGTCCTCGGCGAGTCGCTCTGCACCCTTTGCTATATCGTGGCTCTGGCCCGCATGCCGATTGCCGATGTGATCGCCATTCTTCAGACTGGGCCATTGATCCTGATCCTCGCCGCCGCCGTGCTTCTGCGCGAGAGGGTCGGCCCGACCCGCCTCACCCTGACCCTGGCCGGCTTCGCGGGTGCCCTGATGGTGGCGCAACTCAGCGCCAGTGGTATCTCTGCCGCTGGCATGTGGGTACCCGCACCCATCATAACATCAGTACCGAGACAGGAACTTGGCTACGTCTGTTCTGGCAACTGGCCGGCTGCTCATGCACCAAAGGATGATGCCGCTTTCGTTCTCGACGCTGAGTTTGTGTCACCTTAATCGACCTGAACTATCATGCCTGTCCTGAACCTCGGCCACATTCTCGAGCCGAGCAGCCAAAGGAGGCCGGCATGGCACGACCCGTGGATGCAGCACGGCTCGATCAACTCGCGAGAGAGGTGTTGGCGGCACTTGCCACGGGGCAACAGCTGGCACCGTTCTCGGCGCGTGATCCCAGCTTCGATCTGGCGGAAGCTTACAAAGTCACGGCGCGGGTCCGCGATCTGCGTAAGGCACGTGGCGAGATGCCCATCGGCCGCAAGATCGGCTTCACCAACAAGGCGGTCTGGGGCGGGCTGAACATCTCTGGCCCGATCTGGAACTACCTGTACGACAGCACCGTGCACGATCTGGGCGCCGGTGATCCGACCTTCGTGTTGGGAAATCTCCAGGAGCCACGCATCGAGCCCGAGATCGTGCTCCATCTGTGCTCGGCCCCCGATCCCGGCATGGACGATCCTGAGCTACTTGCCTGTCTGGACTGGGTCGCTCATGGCTTCGAGATCGTGCATTCGATCTTTCCGGGCTGGAGCTTTGCTGCGGCTGATGCCGCAGCGGCTTTTGGCCTGCATGGCGCTCTCCTGCTCGGAGCACGGTATCCGGTGTCCCCGGATCCAGCATGCTGGGACGTGGCCCTTGCCAGCTTCACCATCGATCTGCTGGGCAGCAAGGGCATGCGCCGACAGGGCCACGGGGCGAACGTCCTGGGTGGGCCGATCAAGGCCTTGCGGTTCTTGGTGAAGGAACTGGGCCGCTACCCGGCCTGCGAGCCGCTTGCACCCGGGGAGCTGATCACCACCGGCACTCTGACGGAGGCGATGCCGG
>NZ_DATMFZ010000213.1:0-6023 GCF_035556675.1 Geminicoccus sp.
GCGCTCATGCCGTAGACCGTGCGCATCAGGTCGTAGGCCTCGGCGATCAGCTGCATGTCGGCATATTCGATGCCGTTATGCACCATCTTCACGTAATGGCCGGCGCCGTCCGGGCCCATATAGGCGCAGCAGGGCGTGCCATCGACCGAGACCGCCATCTTCGTGACCATGGGGGCGATGCGGTCCCAGGCGGATCTGGCACCGCCCGGCATCATGGAGGGGCCTTCCAGGGCACCTTCCTCGCCGCCGGAGATGCCCATGCCGACGAACAGGATGCCGCGCCCGGCCAGTTCGCGCTCGCGGCGGCGGGTGTCGCTGAACAGGGCGTTGCCGCCGTCCACGATGATGTCGCCCTTCTCCATGAGCGGGACGAGCTCGTTGATCACCGCGTCGGTCGGCTGGCCGGCCTTGACCATGATGATCACCACCCGGGGCTTCGCCAGCGAGCCGACGAACTCCTGCATCGAGCTGCTGCCGATGAAGTTGCCCTCATGGCCGTGCTCGGCGAGCAGCCGCTCGGTCCTCTCGTTGCTGCGGTTGTGCACGGCGACCCGCAGGCCCTTGCGCGCGGCGTTGCGGGCGAGGTTGGCACCCATGACCGCGAGGCCGGTGACGCCGAGATCCGCTAGCTCCGACATGTGACTCCTCCCAATCCAACCCAATCAGACGACCATCTGGCCCGGCGTCAACGCCAGAGCAGCGGTGCGGCGCGCATCCAGGCGGGCGCGCCGGTCCTGCTGCATCCGCGCGACCTTGCGGCGCAGCGGCCAGTAAACCCCGAAATAGCCCAGCACGGCGAGAGGCGTGCTGCCGGCCATGAGCGGCAGCAGCAGCGCCTCGCCCTCGTTCAGCAGATAGTTCCAGGACAGCGCGTCGAGCGGGGGCAGGCCCGCGACGCTGTCGCCCAGGATCAGGCGGCCGAGCTCATAGGCGGCGATCACGACGATCGGCAGGGTCCAGGGGTTGTTCAGGAGCGTGAAGGCCAGGGCCAAAGGCGCGCTGACCCGCAGGATCCGCGCCAGCACCACCGCCATCACGAAATGGAGGCCGAACCAGGGGGTGAGGGCCAGCGCCACGCCCAGGGCCACGCCGCCGGCCAGATAATGCGGCGAGCCGCCCATCCGGCCGATCCGCTGGATCCGGTAGCGCATGGCGCGGCGCAGGCCGGTGCGCGGCAGCACGGCCATGCGGGTGCGCTCCCAGAAGCCCGGGCGCCGGCTGCGCGCGAACAGCAAGCGCTCAGCCCTTGGCCTGGCCCGGTCGGGAGCCCGGCTTGACCGGCGGGATCGCCTGGAGCTCCGGCGGGAGCTGGTCGGGCTGGTAGGTCGGCAGGTCCAGCGCCATCAAAGCGACATGCGGCACGCCGAGCTCCGCGCGGCCGCCCGAGCGGTCGACCAGGCAGGCCGCGGCCACGACCTGGCCGCCCTCGGCACGGATCACCTCCATGCATTCCCTGGTCGACATGCCGGTGGTGACTACGTCCTCCGCGACCACGACCTTGGCACCCTGAGGAATCGCGAAGCCGCGGCGCAGGGTGAAGCTTCCATCGACGCGCTCGGTGAAGATCGAGGGCACGCCCAGCGCCCTTGCCAGCTCGTGGCCGACCAGGATGCCGCCCATGGCGGGCGCCACCACCAGGTCGACCTGGATGCCCGCCAGCTTCGCGGCCAGCGCCTTCGCCAGGCGTTCGGCACGCGCCGGGTCCATCAGCACGCGGGCACACTGCAGGTAGACGGAGCTGCGCAGACCGGAGGTCAGGATGAAATGGCCGCGCAGCAACGCGCCCGCCGCCTCGAATTCCGCCATGACCGCTGCCTGATCCATCCGACCCGCTTCCCGTTGCTCTGCCCGCCGCGCTTGGACCACGAAATCACGCCACCACGCCAGAGGGCTCGTCCATTCCGGCCATCGCTTCCTCGTCCTCGGCCGCCATCTCGGCCGGTCCGAGCACGCCCTTGAAGCTCGGCCGGTGATGGGGGGTGGGGCCCAGCTCCAGCAGGGCTCTGCGGTGCAGTTCGGTGGGATAGCCGGCATGGCGCTCGAAGCCGTAGCCCGGCCAGCGCAGGGCCAGACGCGCCATCGCCCGGTCGCGCACCACCTTGGCGACGATCGAGGCGGCGGCGATGCAATCGACCAGCGCATCGCCCTTCACGATCGCCTCGGCCGGCAGGTCCAGTTCGGCAGGCACCCGGTTGCCGTCGACCAGGAGCCGGGCCGGGCGGACCGGCAGCCGCGCCACCGCCCGCCGCATCGCCAGCATCGAGGCATGGAAGATGTTGAGCCTGGTGATCTCGCGCACCGACGCGGCGCCCAGCGCCACGATCGCCTGCTCGCGCAGGATGGCGGCGAGGCGCTGCCGCTCGGCCGGGCGCAGCGCCTTGCTGTCGGCCAAGCCTTCCACCGGCCGCTGCAGGATCACCGCGCAGGCGACCACCGGGCCGCACAGGGGCCCGCGGCCGACCTCGTCCACACCGGCGATCATGACCGGCCCGCCGCCGGTGATCCTCAAGGGATGGCCTCCGCGAAGCCCGGGGCGAGCAGGATGCGGCCGACCTCCAGCCCGGCCACATTGCGGATCGGCTTTTCGCCGAAGGCCGAAAGGGCGGCTGCCTCGGCGCCGTCCAGCCAGCCGAGCCGGCCGACCGCGCCCAGCAGCATCGCCTCGGCAGCACGGGTGGCACCGTCCACCGCCTTCAGGGCCAGGCCCTGGCCGGTGCGGCGGTTGCCGGCGAGGAAGACGCCCTCCGCCCCGGTCTTGGCGACGATCCAGGGGGCGGCCTGCATGAGCGCGGTGCAGAGCCGGCCGGTGCCGGCGACCAGATCGGGATGGGCGGTCATGGCGTCCGCGATCCGGCGCAGGGATGTCGCCCGGGCCGGGAACAGGCGGTCGGGGCAGGCCAGGCGCGCGGCGGCACGCGCGAGCGCATCGAGCGGGATCGGCCAGGATGGCACGCCGCAGCCGTCGATGCCGGGTACGGGCAGGGGATCGATCCCGGTCAGCTCGCGCAGTACCTGGTCGACCCGGCGCTGCACCGGGTGGTCGCGCTCCAGGTAGGTGGCGAGCGGCGCGCCCAGCTGGCGGGCCGTCATCAGCATCCCGGCATGCTTGCCCGAGCAGTTGTTGCACAGCGGCGAGGGCGGCTGGCCGGCCAGGAGGCGCTGCCTCTGGGCGTCAGGGAAGAGCGGCGGATGGCTGCCGCAGCGCAGGTCGGTCTCGGCGAGGCCGGCCCTCGCCAGCCATGCCTGGACCCGCGCGACATGGCGCGCCTCGCCGTTATGCGAGGCGCAGGCCAGGGCCAGGTCCGCGGCATCGCCGCCCGATGCATCGAGGGCACCGGTTTCCACCAGAGGCACGGCCTGGAACGGCTTGATCGCCGAGCGGGGGAAGATCGGATCGGCGACATCGCCCAGAGCCAGCAGGAGCCGCCCGGCGCTGTCGGTGACGGCCAGGCGGCCGCGATGGCGGCTCTCGATGTGGCCGCCGCGGGTGACCAGCACCGCGACAGGATCATCCACCTCCGTTCCTCCGGCCCTCTGGCGAGCATGCAAGCGGCTGTGCGCGTGGCATGGGCGCGGCGGCGGCGCAAGCCCCGTGCGGCGGGCCCGGCAGGCAGGCGCCGGACGCAGGGCTGAGCTCCTCCTGCAGGATTGTACTGGTTCAGAGAGGATTTCTCATCCAGTTTCCGGATGTCGTATGTGATTCAACTCAGTATCCGGAAAGAAAAATGACAACGACCATGGAACGGCGGCACTTTCTCGGGGGGCTGCTTGGGTTGTCCACGGCGGCTGCACTGCCGTCGTTGAGCCAGCCTGCGGCTGCTGCTTCGAAGTTTCCGGTCTGGCAATGCATGCGCTGGGACAAGCTGCCGGGCAGCTTCAGTGCCTGCGGCATGCGCGACATGACGATCTTCTACGAATCCGCGCTGGTGACCAACAGATCGGTCGATCTGGCGAAGCTGGACAAGGTCGCCGCACAGATCCGCTCGGCCAAGCCCGCGATCGTCACGCTCAACATCGAGTGCTGGGATCCGGCCACGGCGTCGGGACGGGACAAGCTGATCCGCTCGATCGAGCGGATCCGCTCCAAGATCCCGAGCTCGGTGAAGCTCGGCTACTGGGGGATCATGCCGGGCTACGCCTATCCGGATTACGTGGCCGGTGGCAGCCGGCTCACCAAGCAGCGCAGTGCCAACAACGCGATGCGCCCGCTGGCCGCCAAGTGCGACTGGATCATGCCCTCGCTCTACACCTATGACGGCAACCGGACGCGCTGGGCGAAGTTCGCGGACGTCATCCTCGCGGAGGCCAATGCCTACGGCAAGCCGGTGATGCCCTGGGTCTGGCCGCAGTTCCACGACCAGTCGCCGGACAAGAATCTGCGCTACCAGCTGATCCCGGGCGGCTTCTTCCGCAGCGAGCTGGAAAAGGCCCGGGCCAAGGCGGATGCGGTCTGTCTGTGGGGCACGCGCAAGGCGCAGAGCGGTGGTGCGATCCAGCGCCTGGCCTGGCAGCCCAAGGCCAGCTGGTGGCGGGAGACCCAGGTCTTCCTCAAGGCGACGGGCAATGCATCAAAGAGTTGCAATCTCTGATCGTAGAGGTTGTATTGCGGCCGCCCGTGCAAGGCGGCCGGTCATCCGCCCCGGTTGATGTGCGGGCCATCTGAGGGCAAGACCCCGGTCGACTTACCGGAAATCGAGGCCGCGGGCGGCCGCGGCGGCCCTGCAGGGACGATCGACCGGTTCTCCATCTTGGAAAGCGCATATGCAGCGACGAGACTTCCTGGCCGGGATGGTCGCCACCCCAACGGCCCCGGGACTCACCAGCCTCCTGTCCGACCTGAGGGGCGGGCGGCCGGCACCCAATCCAACGCCGACCCCCAGCCCGCCGCCGCCGCCCACACCCACGCCGCCCCCCAGCCCGCCGCCGCCCACATCCACGCCGACCCCCAATCCGACGCCTACTCCCGACAAGAAGAACTTCATCGCCTGGGAGTGCATGCGCTGGAACAATGGGCCGAGTGATCTGGCCAAGTGCGGCCTGCCGCGCATGCCGATCTATTACCAGAACGACCTGATCAGCGGCGAGAATCCCGACTACGGAAAGCTGGACAAGGTCATCGCCATCATCAAGGCGAACAAGTTTCCCCTGGTCACGCTCGACATCGAGCGCTGGAACCCGGCCTCCGTCCCGGAGCGCGAGAAGTATATCCGGGCGATCGAGTATGTGCGGGCCCGGGTACCTTCGACCACCAAGCTCGCCTATTACGGCATCATGCCGAAGAACCGGTACGGCGACTACATCGCCGGCGGCGAGCGGCTGGCCTACCAGCAGCGCGTCAACCGCATGATGCAGCCGCTGGCGGACAAGGTCGACTGGATCATGCCTTGCTACCACGCCTACACGTCGAACCGGAAGAACTGGGCCAAGTTCGCCGAGATCGTCGCGGAGGAGGCGCACAAGTACGGCAAGCCCGTGATGCCCTGGCTCTGGATGCAGTATCACGAGCTGAGCAGCGATCCGAAGATCCGCTACCAGATCATCCCGGGCGACTTCTTCCGCGAGCAGCTCGAGACGGCCTATCGGCTGGGCGACAGCCTGTGCCTGTGGGGAACGCTGCTGCCGCGGGCGAACGGCAAGGTCCAGCGCGCCACCTGGGACCCAAAGGCGGCCTGGTGGCAGCAGACCAAGGCGTTCCTGAAGGAGAAGGGCAAGGCGAGCGCCGCCGCCTGCCATGCCTGAAAGCGAGGGCGGCCGACACCGGGTCGGCCGCCCCTCGATCATGAGTGGATGCCCGCTCAGGCCGCCTGCAGCTTGTCCATCGCGTCGTCCAGGCCGGACCAGAGCCGGTCGAACAGCTGGTCGATCTCGGCCTCGTCGATGATCAGCGGCGGGCAGATGCCGATCGCGTCGAAGGGCAGTCCGCGCAGGATCAGGCCGTGCGGCAGGCAGGCGTTGACCGCAGTGACCGAGGCCTTGGCCGAGGCCGGGAACTGCTCGCGGGTCGCCTTGTCCTTGACCAGCTC
>NZ_DATMFZ010000214.1:0-2831 GCF_035556675.1 Geminicoccus sp.
CGGATCTGGACCGCGGACGGCCCGGTCGACCACGAGGGCCGCTACTACCGCTTCAAGGGCGCCTTCTCCGACATAAAGCCGGTCCAGCAGCCGCACATCCCGATCTATTTCGGAGGTTCCTCCGACGCGGCGATCGAGGTCACCGGGCGCCACGCCGACATCTATGCGCTCTGGGGCGAGACGCTGGCCCAGGTGGAGGAAACGGTCGCCAGGGTGCGTGCGGCCGCCGCCCCCCATGGCCGCAGCCCGAGATTCAGCCTGTCGTTCCGGCCGATCCTGGCGGCCACGGAGGAGGCGGCCTGGGCCAAGGCCGAGGCGATCCTGGCCGAGACGAAGCGGGTGCGCGGCCAAGCCATGCTGGGTGCCGCCCCCGATCCGGCCAATCGCGGCTCGCAGCGCCTCCTGGAGGCGGCAGCGCAAGGCACGGTGGTCGACCAGCGCCTGTGGACCGCGATCGCTGCCGCCACCGGGGCGCGCGGCAACACCACCGCTTTGGTCGGCACGCCTGAGCAGGTCGCGGAGTCGCTGCTCGCCTATTACGATCTGGGCGTGACCACCTTCCTGATCCGCGGCTTCGATCCATTGGAGGATGCCGAGCAGTACGGCCGCGAGCTTCTGCCGATCGTCAGGGCGGAAGTGGCCAGGCGGACCAGGCGATGAGCGAGAGGGCCCAGGAAACGATGAGCGACGAGACCAGGATCGACTGGCGCGAGCACGGCGTGCGGGTGGTGCCGGGCAGCAGCCTGGACACGAACACCCCGCAGACGCCCGGCATGAACCGCGCCGCCGCGATCAACTTCGCCCGGGTGGGCGCCCAGAAGATCTGGGCCGGCACCGTCACCATCCATCCCCACGCCAAGACCGGAGCCCATCACCATGGCGAGCTGGAGAGCGTGATCTACGTGCTGCGCGGCAAGGCCCGGATGCGGTGGGGCGACAATCTCGAGTTCACCGCCGAAGCAGGCCCTGGCGACTTCATCTACGTGCCGCCCTTCGTGCCGCACCAGGAGATCAACGCCAGCGACAGCGAGCCCCTGGAATGCGTGCTGGTGCGCAGCGACCAGGAGGCGGTGGTGGTGAACCTGGACATCCCGGCGGTCGAGCAGCCCGAGACCGTCCACTGGGTCGACCCGATCCACAAGGCGCCCGGCACCACCGGATGAACGAGGCCGGCACCAGGGTGCCGGCGACTTCCCCACCAACTGGGCGTGCCGGTGCCGCGGCACCGCGCCGCGCGATCGGGATTCCATGAGCCGCGAGATCCGCCTCAACGCGTTCGAGATGAACTGCATCGGCCACCAGTCGCCGGGCCTGTGGCGCCATCCGGACGACCGCTCGGCCGACTACCACACGCTGGAATACTGGACCGATCTCGCGACGATCCTGGAGCGCGGCCGGTTCGACGGCCTGTTCCTGGCCGACGTGCTGGGCACCTACGACGTCTATGGCGGCAACGCCGATGCCGCCCTGCGCAACGCCATCCAGGTGCCGGTGAACGATCCGCTCATGCCGATCTCGGCCATGGCGGCGGTCACCCGGCACCTGGGCTTCGGCGTGACCGCGACCCTGTCCTACGAGCCGCCCTTCACCTTCGCCCGGCGCATGTCGACGCTCGACCATCTGACCCGCGGCCGGATCGGCTGGAACATCGTGACCGGCTATCTGGACAGCGCCGCCCGCGGCCAGGGCAGGGAGCGGCAGACCGCGCATGACGACCGCTACGACCTGGCCGAGGAATACATGGAGGTCGTCTACCGGCTCTGGGAAGGCTCCTGGGAGGACGATGCCGTCCTGCGCAACAAGGAGCGCGGCATCTTCGCCGATCCCGCCAAGGTCCATAAGGTCAGCTTCGAGGGCCGGCACTACCGGGTCGATGCCATCCATCTGTGCGAGCCCTCGCCGCAGCGCACGCCCGTGCTCTACCAAGCCGGCTCCTCGACCAAGGGCCGCGCGTTCGCCGCACGCCATGCCGAGTGCGTGTTCGTGTCAGGTCCCTCGGCGGGCGTGATCGCCAAACGGGTCGCGAGCATTCGTGCCCTCGCCGCCGAAGCCGGACGCGACCCTGCCGCGATCAGGATCTTCAGCCTGGCGACGCTGATCCCGGGCGAGACCGACGCCGAGGCCAGCGCCAAGCTCGCCGACTATCGCCGCTTCGTCAGCGAGGAGGGTGCCCTGGTCCTGTTCTCCGGCTGGACCGGGATCGACCTCGCCCGGTTCCGGCCGGACGAGGTGGTCGAGCATGTCCGCACCGAGGCCGGCCATGCGGCGCTGGAGAACATCACGGTGGCCGATCCGGCCAAGCGCTGGACGGTGGGCGAGGTGGCGGCCTGGGGCGGGATCGGCGGCATCGGCCCGGTGGTCGCCGGCACCCCGGCCCGGATCGCCGACTGGATGGAGGAGTGGATCGAGGCCACCGGCGTGGACGGCTTCAACCTGGCCTACGCCCTGTCGCACCGGACCTTCAGCGACGTGGCCGACCTGGTGGTGCCGGAACTGACCCGGCGCGGCCGCTACAAGCAGGAATATCGGGCGGGCACGCTGCGCACCAAGCTGGGCGGCCCGGACAGCGGCCGGCTGGCGGAGAGCCATCCGGCCGCGACCTTCCGTCGACGCTGACCCAGAGCAAGCGGGGAAAGATGATCGTCGGCCGGCTGCCGCGCTGCCTGACGGTATCGCCAGGGTGCCACCGACTGCCCGTCAGGACTGCGCCCGGGCCCGCTCGGCCGGCGGCACGTCGTTGGCGATCATCTCGCCGAACGGCCCTTCGTTGCGCACCTCGCGCCGGCCCCGGCCGGTGGTGTCGGCCAGCGGCAGGAGCGGGAACACCAGCT
>NZ_DATMFZ010000215.1:0-3069 GCF_035556675.1 Geminicoccus sp.
CTGGCGTTGGCGGGGATCACCGCCTGGATGTGCCGAGCCCGGAGCCAGCTAAGAAGATCGTCGGCATCATAGGCCTTGTCGGCGATGACCCGCCGAGGTGGCGGGACGGCATCGAGCAGCGGGATGGCCATGCCGATGTCGGCGAGGTTGCCCGGCGTCAGGGCGAACCCGCTCATCGGCCAGGCCATGGAGCTTCGACGTGCGGCCGCCGCGCGCGCGGCCGATCGCCTGGCACCACTCGCCCCCTTGCCGCCAGCTGCCGAGCGGTGCGCTTTGACATGCGTGCCATCGATCAACAGCTCGGCCAAATATCGCCGGCCCCTGCGAGCTGCTGGAAGATGCACTGCCAGATGCCGCGCCGCGCCCACCGGTTGTATCGATGATAGACGGTCATGGCCGGCCCGCAGGCAGGCGGCACGTCCCGCCATGATCCGCAGCAGGCGGATCATCCATGCCCATAAGGACCGAGGTCAGGAGACCTCGGCGGGCGGCAGCCGGTCTCGAGCACGTGCAGGATCCCGCTGATCACCCACCGGTCGTCGACCCTGGCCGCCCCCGGCCGACCATGGGGCAGATGCGGCTCGATCCGCGCCCAAGCCGCGTCCGACCGCCAATACAGATGTGCCATCCGCCAGATCCTTCACAGCCATACGTCCCTGATCAGCCGATCGAAAACCATGAAGCTACAGAAGGTTGTTTGAGTTCCCTACCTAGCACGGGCTCGGGCGCGCGATCGGCCGCGCCCGGGAAACAGTGCGATCCCTGCCGCGGACCTTCGCCCGCGTCCGCTTCTTCCCCATGTCAGCGCCGGGCCGGTGAAGGACCGGCGGGGCAAAGGGAGTGGCCATGCAGCTTGGCATCTACAGTTTCGGCGACACCACGCCGGATCCGGTCACCGGCGCCGTCCTGCCGGCCGCCCGGCGCCTGCGGGACCTGATCGAGGAGATCGAGCTGGCCGACCAGGTCGGGCTCGACGTGTTCGGCTTAGGCGAGCATCACCGTCCGGACTACGTCGTCTCGGCACCCGCGATCGTGCTCGCCGCCGCCGCCGCCCGCACCCGGCGGATCCGGCTGACCAGTGCGGTCACCGTGCTGGGCTCGGAGGAGCCGGTGCGGGTCTTCCAGCAGTTCACCACCCTGGACCTGCTCTCAGAGGGCCGCGCCGAGATCATGGCCGGGCGCGGCTCCTTCATCGAATCCTTCCCGCTGTTCGGCCTGGACCTGAACGATTACGATGCGCTGTTCGCCGAGAAGCTCGACCTGCTCCTGAAGCTGTGCGCGGCGGAGCGGGTCACCTGGTCCGGCCGGCACCGGCCGGCCCTGCACGATCAACCGGTCTATCCACGCCCGCTGCAGTCCCCCCTGCCTGTCTGGATCGCGGTCGGCGGCAACCCGCCTTCCGCGGTGCGCGCCGGCACGCTGGGCCTGCCCATGGCGCTGGCCATCATCGGCGGCGAGCCCGCGCGCTTCGCCCCGCTGGTGGCCCTTTATCGCGAAGCCGCGCGCAGGGCCGGCCATGATCCGGCGGGCCTTGCGGTCGGCATCAACTCGCACGGCTTCATCGCCGACGATTCCCAGGACGCCGCCGACACCGCCTTTCCCTATTATGCCGACGTGATGGGTCGGCTCGGCCAGGAACGCGGCTGGCCCGCCTACACCCGCCCCCGCTTCGAGGCGAGCCGCTCGCCGCGCGGCGCCGACTTCATCGGCAGCCCGCAGCAGGTGATCGACAAGATCCTGGCCCAGCGCGAGATCTTCCGCCACGACCGCTTCCTGCTCCAGCTGAGCCTGGGCACCATGCCGCACGGCAGGATCATGCGGGCGATCGAGCTGTACGGCACGGTAGTGGCGCCGGCGGTCAGGAAGGCGTTGAGATAGGCCACAGAAGCGTCATATCCAGGGATTACCCGGCGCCAGGTTGGGCAAGGGCATGATCCGCCGCACGAGGTCCAGGTCGAGGCGTCCCAGCTGGATGTCCAGGAACTCGACATGGCTGATCGTGACGGCGGCAACCGCATCCACGAGGCGCGGACAGATCAATTCCGGCATTTCGGTTGGATCGACCTCAAGAAGGGCAGCCACGACGCCAGTTCTGCAGGGGACTTGGCTGTCTCAATGCCTTTGCCCACCGGCGCAGGCTCGGCCGCTCGTTCAGCACCAAACGGATGACGGCGGACCGCTCAGGATCTGGCGTCGGGGTGACGGCGCACCCCGCCATGGCAAATGCGACTAGGTGTATGGTCCCGGGATGTGGTGTGCCGGGTCGAGCCTGAACCGGTTGGGCTCTTTGGCCCAGGCTTTGCAAATGGCCTCGCAGGGGATGAGGCCCCGTAGGGTCTTGTGCCTGCGGACGTGGTCATAGGCGCCGAGGAGGAGCCGCAGGTGCGTTCTGAGCTCGCCGTGGCTGCCGTAGCGGTAGCGGCGGACGGTGGCATCCTTCGGCGTCCGGTTGAGCCGCTCGACTTGGTCATTATCCGGTATCCGGTATGATGGCTTCGGTGCCCTGCGTTCCCGCTGATCTCCGGATCAGCACTATGGTGAGCCCATCCGGGATGTGGGGCACCGGGAGCATGCAAGTGCGGGCAGGCCGGATGCGCTGGGAGCACGGCATGGCCCGGCGCCTTGGCCGGATCGGCATGACCCGTGCTCATGGGGTGGCGTTCGCGCAGAACCTGACCCGTGCCGACCATGTCGTGGTCGCGGCGACCGGCACCGCAAGGGCGGTGGCGGAGGTGATCCGGCCGGGCCGGGGGGTGATCGCCAACCCGCGCCAGGTGCGGCTGATCGCCGAGGCGCGCATCAAGGCCGACAGGACCGACGCGACGGTGCGGGCGCAGCTCTGCGCCAGTGGCTCTCTGCCGGAGGTCCCGGACGAGACGACCCTTGGCTTGCGACGCCAGGTCATGCGCCGCACCAGATCCGTGCGGCAGTGGGTGCGGCCGAAGACCATTGCGCAGTCGATCCTGCACGCCCATCTCGTGCCGTCCTGTCCGCACGCCGTCCTGTTCGAGCCGAAGGGGCGTGTCTGGTTGCTGGCGCAAGCGCTGCTACCTGACGAGGGTGATGCAA
>NZ_DATMFZ010000216.1:0-3424 GCF_035556675.1 Geminicoccus sp.
CCGACGGCCATCTCCTGATCGACGGCCGGATCCAGGGCGGGGTCGAGGCGCGCATGGTGACGCTCGGGCGCGACGGCGAGATCAACGGCCGGATCGAGGCCGACGAGGTCGTGCTGCACGGCCTGGTGCGCGGCAG
Organism: Geminicoccus sp.; assembly: GCF_035556675.1. Classification (GTDB taxonomy): domain Bacteria; phylum Pseudomonadota; class Alphaproteobacteria; order Geminicoccales; family Geminicoccaceae; genus Geminicoccus. The sequence continues at coordinate 137 of NZ_DATMFZ010000216.1, forward strand.
CGTGCATGCGCGGCGGGTCCATCTGATCCGCGGCTGCCGGGTGTTCGCCGACATCCATCACGACGTGCTGCAGATCGACGAGGGCGCCTATCTGGAGGGTGCCATCCGGCGCCTGTCCGGCAGCGATGTCCTGACCGACCCGCTGGCAGCGCGCGAGCACGACGCCTGACCATCCCCGCCCTCTTCGCGATGATCGCACCGCTCCTGATCGGCCTGCTGTTCGGCGCGATCGCGGCGCGGTCCCATTTCTGCACCATGGGCGCGCTGTCGGACTTTTTCCTGTTCGGCAGCACCAGGCGGCTGCGCGGCATCGCGGCGGCACTCGCAGTGGCGCTGGCCGGCACTGCCCTGCTCGCCTTTTTCGGCTGGCCGGTGTTCGGCGCAGGGCAGAGCGAGCTGCCATGGCTGGCGGCACTGCTGGGGCCGCTCGCGTTCGGCGCCGGCATGACGCTGGCCGGCGGCTGCATCACCCGCAACCTGGTGCGCGCGGGCCTGGGCAGCGCCAAGGCGGGGCTCACCCTGCTCGTGGCCGCCCTGATGGCCCTGGCCGTCACCGGCGGCATCCTCGCCACCCCGGCCGCCTGGCTGCGCCGGCCGGCGATGGTGCTGGCGCTGCCTCCAGACCTGCTGGCGCCCGCAGCGGCACTGGCGGCCCTGGCACTAGCCGCCTGGGTGCTGCTGCCGGCGCGCGAGCGGGGCCGGGCCCGGGCCGACATCGCGGCCGGAGCTCTGCTCGGCCTGACGGTCCCGCTCTGGCATCTCCTGGTGGTGGCCGGACCCCTTCCGCCGATGCCGTCCTTCATCCTGCCTCTGGGGGAACTGCTCGCCCGCTGGTCGTCAGGGCCCGGCGCCCATGCCGGTGCCCTGCTCGTGCTGGGCACGCTCGCCGGTGCTGCGCTGCTGGGCCTGGTGCGGCGCAGCCACCGCTTCGAGGGGTTCGCCGATGCGGGTGACCTCCAGCGACACCTCCTGGGCGGCCTGCTCATGGGCCTGGGCGGCGGGCTCGCCGGTGTCTGCAGCTTCGGCCTGGCCGTCTCCGGATCAGCTGCGTTGCTACCGGCCGCAATTCTCGGCACTGTCGCCCTTGCGGTCGGATGCCGGCAGACCCTGCGCGTTCTGGAAGGTCGTTCGTTCTTCAGCCGATAGTCCGGCTTGCGCAGCAATCTCAGAGCTGGGGCCACCCAGCGCTTGAAAGCGCGGGCGCCTGAGCCTGCTGGCCGGAACCGGGGGAGGTGAACGATGCAGACGGTGCTCTTGGCCGAGCGGGCGGAGCATGCCACCCGACTGCTCAGGGCAATGGCCAACGAGCACCGGCTGACTATCCTGTGCCGCATTTCCGCCAGGGAACGCTCGGTAGGGGAACTGGCCCGCCAGACCGGGCTCAGCCAGTCGGCAATCTCCCAGCACCTCGCCCGGCTGCGCCGGGAGAACGTGGTCCGCGCCCGCCGCGATGCCCAGACCGTCTGGTATTCTCTGGCCTCCAGCGAGGCCCGGGAGCTGATCGTGACGCTGGGCCGGCTGTTCGCCGGAACGGGGCCGGACGTGCCGCAAGGCGGCCGGAGCGACCAGTGAGCCGAGGTGCCCGTGCCGGCATCCTGGTCGCCCTGGTCCTGCTGGCCGGTGGCCTGGCTGCCCGGGCGGCCGGGCTGGTCGCCGACCTGTCGCATCACCTGATCGCCATCACCACCGCGTTCACCGGCAGCGACGTGCTCCTGTTCGGAGCGCTCGAGGAGACCGGCGGCGATGTCGTGGTGCTGGTGACCGGCCCGCGCACCAACCGGACCGTCCGGCAGCGCGAACGCATGGCCGGGGTCTGGCTGCCGGGCGACGAGATGACGTTTACCGGCGTGCCGAGCTTCTATGCGGTGGCGGCGACCCGGCCGATCGATAGCTTCACCACGCCGCCCTTGCGCGCGCGCCACGAGATGGGAGTGGCAGCATTGCGCCTGAGCCCGGTGGCCGCCTTCGACCCGCACCGGATCACGCGCTTCCGCGAGGCCCTGATCACCCTGCAGCAGCGCAACGGCCTCTACCCGATCGCCACGGGCGAGGTGTCGATGCTGGGCGACCGGCTGTTCCGCACCACCCTGGCCTTCCCCGCCAATGTCGCGTCGGGTCCCTACCAGGTTCAGGTGCTGCGCGTGGTCGCCAACCAGGTCGTGGAAGCGCAGGCCAGCATCCTCACCGTCTCCAAGGTGGGGCTGGAGGCGGACCTCACCGACTTCGCGCAGCGCCACGGCATGTGGTACGGGCTTGCCACGCTCGTGCTGGCGATCACTGCCGGCTGGCTCGCCAACATCGCGTTCCGAAGGAGTTGAGCCCCATGGCCGAAGAAGCCGACGCGCCCGACCGCCTGCTGGAGCGGGTCTTCCTGGTGGTGGCCGACGAAACCGAGGAGATGAGCAACGCCCTGCGCTTTGCCGGGCGCCGCGCCCAGCACTCGGGCGGTCGGGTGGCACTTCTGGCCGTGGTCGAGCCCGCCGACCTCGGCAACTGGCTGGGCGTGGGCCAGGTCATCGAGGACGACCAGCGCCGGGATGCCGAGACCCTGCTGCACCGGATGGCCGAGGAGGCTTACCGGATGACCGGCAAGATGCCGATCCTTCATCTGCGCGAGGGCGACCGGCGTGAGGAGGTGGTCAAGCTGCTTCAGGAGGACAAGACTATCTCGCTGCTGGTGCTGGGCACCGCCAAGGGCAGCTCACCTGGCCCGATCGTCACCTATCTGATGTCGCACCTGGGCAGCAGCATCCGCATTCCGGTGACCCTGGTGCCAGGCGACCTCACACCCGAGGAGATCGACCAGGTCACCTAGGCGGCAGCACCGGCCTTGTGTGGCAACAGCCAGTTCGGGCGGATGAAGTGGCAGGTGTAGCCGCTGGGGTAGCGCTCCAGATAGTCCTGGTGCTCCGGCTCCGCCTCCCAGAAGTCGCCCACCGGGCTCACCTCGGTGACGACCTTGCCGGGCCACAGCCCGGACGCGTCGACATCGGCGATGGTGTCGAGGGCCGTCTGCTTTTGCGCCGCGTCGACATAGAAGATCGCCGAGCGGTAGCTCGGCCCGATATCGTTGCCCTGGCGGTTGCGGGTGGTCGGGTCGTGGATCTGGAAGAAGAACTCCAGGATCCGGCGAAAGCTGGTCTTCTGCGGGTCGAAGACGATCTCGATCGCCTCGGCATGGGTGCCGTGGTTGCGGTAGGTGGCGTTCGGCACGTCGCCGCCGGTATAGCCGACCCGGGTGCGGATGATGCCTTCCTGGCGCCGGATCAGGTCCTGCATGCCCCAGAA
>NZ_DATMFZ010000217.1:0-9996 GCF_035556675.1 Geminicoccus sp.
ACAAGTACGACCCGATGTACGGCTTCACGCTCAGCCTCATCGGCGACAAGGGCATGATCGAGGTGCTGGGGGAAGGTGGCACCGGCCTGAAGTGGGAGGGCAAGGACGTCCACCTCATTCTTCATCGCCGGAATGGACCGACTGATACTTTTCGCTTCGATGAAGGCGGCGACGACATCTGGCAGTCAGACGTCTCCTACTACAGCCGTGCGCACGCCAACCAGATCCGTGAGTTCGTCGACGCGCTCATCGCCGGCAAGCGGCCGCGATACTGCGGCGAGGATGGCTATCGCGCCATCAAGACGACGATGGCCGCAATCTGCTCCGTCAGGGAGGGGGTGCCGGTCAAGGTCAGCGAGATGACCGACGAGCGGTTCGGCGCGTAGCTAATCACCGACCTGGACAGCCATTCCCATAGGGACCGAGGTCGGGAGACCTCGGCGACCAGTGCCACGATCCCTGGGTAGTCGGTGCGCAGGAACTGGCGCAGCACGAGCACGGCGAAGAGTGGCGGCTGCGCACAGCCGCGCCGGGAGAACCGGCCGGCGTGGCTCGGCAGCGCCATTTCCCCCGCAGCCGGTGCGTCGCGGGCTAGCTGCAAGACCGACTTCGTCATGCTCGCACCACCGCCTCCCGTCCGGGCCTTCCTCCAGGCGCAGCCGACCTCCCGGTCAGCCAGAGGTTTCGACAGAGCAGAATGGGCTTTGAGAATCTTGCTGCCTGGATGATCAGAGCGGGGATCTCGCGCGGCTTCGACATCATCGATAGGTGCCCGCATCGACCTCGGAGGAAATGAAGCGCACCGGTCATGTCCCTTGGACGATCGCGGCGAGGTGCTGCCTGCCACTAGAACAGTCAGCCGCGGACAAACGCGAGCAGGTCGGGATTGATGACGTCGGCGTGGGTGGTCAGCATGCCGTGGGGGAAGCCCGGATAGATCTTGATCGAGCCGTTTTGCAGCAGCTTGATCTGCAACTCTGCGGCATCCCGATATGGCACCACCTGGTCATCGTCACCCTGCAGCACCAGGGTGGGAACGGTGATCGCCTTGAGGTCTTCGGTCTGATCCGTCTCGGAAAATGCTCTGATCCCTTCATAATGGGCCAGCGCGCTGCCGGTCATGCCCTGGCGCCACCAGTTCGCGATGACGGGCTGGGACACCTGGGCAGCCGGTCGGTTGAAGCCGTAGAAGGGGCCCGATGCGACCTCGTGGAAAAATTCGGCGCGGTTCGCCGCGAGCGCGGCGCGGAAGCCGTCGAACACCTCGAGCGGCGTACCACCCGGGTTGCTGGCGGTCTTGACCATCAGCGGCGGCACCGCGCTGACCAGCACTGCCTTGGCGACGCGGCCCTGCGGCTGGCCATACCGCGCGACATAGCGAGCGACTTCGCTGCCGCCGGTCGAGTGGCCGATATGGACGGCATTGCGCAGATCGAGATGCTCGGTCAGGGCCGAGGCGTCGGCAGCATAATGATCCATGTCATGGCCGGTACCGACTTGTGAGGAACGGCCATGGCCGCGGCGGTCGTGGGCGATGACGCGGTATCCGTTGGCGAGGAAGAACAGCATCTGGGCGTCCCAGTCGTCCGACGAGAGCGGCCAGCCATGATGGAACATGATCGGCTGGGCGTCCTTCGGACCCCAGTCCTTGAAGAAGATCTCGACGCCGTCCTTCGTGGTAACGGTAGCCATTGCATCCTCCATTGCTCATGCTGTTGGCGGACGTGCCGTGAAGGCGTGTCCGGCAGGGAGGAGTGTCGGGCACGGCGAGATCAGGCGGTATCATACACAGGTTTGGCGGGACCGGGCCGTCGTCCTAAACTTGTGTATGATAGCATGAGGCATGTTGTTCGGGTGACCAAGGGCGCAGCGTCACGCCTGAGGGAGGCCGCATGACCATGGAGCCGCGGCTCGCCGCTTCCCCAAGCGGCTGTCCGTCCTCAGGACGATCCGAGGGCCCGGCTTGATCGATGGATGAGAGTAATCGAAGGATTGCAGGCAATCTGCAGCTTCGCACACACATGCACCGTAGCAGGGCCTTCGCGCCCCTGCGTCGCCGCCTCCTGCAGACCAGGTTCCGCAACGAGGTTGATCTCGGCGGGTATCTCGCGGATTTCGACGTCCAGTGCGAGCGGATCTGCTGCGAGACGGGCTTCGCGCGTCACGCGCCACTGCTTTCCCGCAGGCTGCCTGCCCGCGATCGCCGGCCGATGACGCGGCAGCAACGGCTGCCCCGGCCCCCACTTCGCAACACACCCGCGTCGCTGTAATGCTGCCGGCCAGAGATGAACCGCTCGCACGCGACTGGCGAATGCAGAGGCGAGATCATCCATCCAGCGTACTGACCCGGCCGGCTCGATCCGGTCGGCTGCGGGAGGCGATGATGCGCGATGACGCCGCGGGCAGGCGCCTGACGCGCCGTGTTTACGGCGGCGCAGCGCTGTTCATTGGGGTCGCCATCTTCGCGCTCGATGTCCTGAGCCCGCTCCAGGGAGCGGTCGCCGTCCTCTACACATCGAGCGTTCTGTTGGCCTCTCGCACCTACAACCGCGCAGAGATCATGGCCGCCGGTGCACTCGGCGCCCTGCTTGCGGTGAGCGGCTACGTCATCAGCCATGCCGGCAATCCCCTCGATTCGGCTGCAGTACGGTTGGGCGTGAGCCTGGTCGCGATCGGGATCACCACGCTGCTGTGCGTTCGCAACCAGGTGGCAGCGGAGGGCAAGCGCGAATCGGAACTGCGTTACCGCACGATCTTCGGCGCGGCCGCCCTGCCGATCTGGGAGGGGGACTGGTCGGCTGCCTATGACATGCTGCGCAGCGGCGCCGTTCCGGATGCCGAGGCGCTGGACCGGGTAGCGCGCGGCGCCATCATCCGGGACGCCAACGATGCGGCCGCGCGTTTGTTCGGGTTGCCGGACCGCTCCGCGCTCATCGGCAGCACGATCATCCGCCACCATACGCCGGCCGCGGAAGCGTCGCTCGCCCGCATTCTCATGGCATTGCTGCGCGGTGAAACCACGATCGAGGAAGAAACCCAGTTCCTGACTCTGTCGGGCGAAGTTGTCGATGTCGTCGTCCACGTGACGCTCCCGCCCAGCGAGGGCGAATGGAAGCGGGTGCTCGTGATGGCGATCGACGTCACCGAGCGCAATCGTGCCCAGCTGCGCTTCGCTCAGGCGCAAGCCGAGCTCACCCATGTCGCGCGCGTCACCACGCTCGGACAACTCGCCGCCTCCATCGCCCATGAGGTCAACCAGCCGCTGTCGGCGATCATCACCTATGCCAAGTCGGGCAGGCGATGGCTGCTGCGCGATACGCCGGACCCGGCGGAGGCGATCACCTGCCTGGAGCAGATTGCGTCCAACGGCGCCCGCGCCGCCGAGGTCATCGCGCGGATCCGCGCCCTCGCACGCAACGGTGAGCCCCAGCAGGGCATCATCGAGCTGCAACCGCTGATCGAGGAGACCGCGACCCTGCTGAACCGCGACCTCGACGCCAACCATGTCGGGCTGCGGCTCGATATTGCGCCCGGCCTCCCGCCGGTCCTGGGCGACCGTGTGCAGATTCAGCAGGTGCTGATGAACCTGATGATCAATGCCGAGCAGGCGATGAGCGCCATCCCGCCAGCCAGACGCCAAGTCTGCGTCGATGCCAAGGTGGACGGTGCCAGCGTCACGATCAGCGTGCGCGATTGCGGAATGGGCATTGCCGGCGACCCGGAAGACCTGTTCGCGCCATTCTTCACCACCAAGCCGTCCGGCCTGGGCATGGGCCTGTCGATCTGCCGCTCGATCGTCGAGCGTCATGGCGGCACGCTGGTTGCAGCCAACAACCAGGACGGCGGAGCGACCTTCAGCTTCCAGCTTCCGGTCGCGCAGCAGCATGAGGTAGTGGCATGACCGAGCCTGGGCGGGTGTGCGTGATCGATGACGATCCCGATGTGCGAGGGGCGCTGGGCAGCCTGCTGAGGTCGGCGGGCTTCGAAGCCGCCTTGTACGACACGCCCGAGGAGTTCCTCGCCGAAGGTCCGCCCGCCACCGCCTCGTGCCTCGTCCTCGATGTCCGCCTGCGTGGGGAGAATGGCCTCGATTTTCAGGAACGCCTCGCCGGCGGCGGCATCTCCATTCCGGTGATCCTGATCACTGGCCATGGCGACATTCCGATGACCGTGCGCGGCATGAAAGCCGGTGCAGTCGATTTTTTGCCCAAGCCCTTCAGTGACGAGCAGATGCTCGAGGCGGTTGCGGCGGCGATCGAGACCGACCGTGCCCGGCGGGCTGCAGCGGCCGAGATGCAGGCGCTCCGGCAGCGCCATGACCGGCTGACGCCCCGCGAGCGGGAGGTGATGGCGCTCGTCGTGACCGGCCTCATGAACAAGCAGGTCGCCGCACGCATGGCGCTGTCCGAGATCACCGTGAAGATCCATCGCGGCAACATGATGCGCAAGATGGAAGCGCAGTCGCTTGCCGACCTGGTGCGCATGGCCGAGCTGCTCGATGTGCGCGACGACACGATCCACCGGTTTAACATCTGAGTATGATGGAGCTTCCGAGACCGTCAGCCCATCTAATGGGTGTTGAGGCGGCATCCGTCGCCACACTCCCGGAGCAAGTTCAATTGCCTCGATCTTCCCTCGTTGCCATCGTCGATGATGATCCGGACGTCCGGGCCAGCCTGGACAGTCTGATGCGGTCGGCGGGGCTGGCGGCGCGCTGCTTCGGCGGTGCCAAGGATCTCCTGGCCGACGAGGAAATCGGGGCCGTCTCCTGCGTCGTGACCGACCTCCACATGCCGGAAATGACCGGTCTCGAACTCCAGAGCGAACTCGCACGCCGCGGATGGACTCGGCCGGTGATCTTCATGACCGCGTTCGCCTCGGACGCGACGCGGGCCTTGGCCCTGGCCGCTGGTGCCGCGGCCTTCCTCAGCAAGCCGATCGACCCGGACGCCCTGCTCGACGCGATCGAGACCGCCATGCACTGAACTTGAGGCTCAGGCCTGCGCTGTTCAGGCTGGACCGCCTTGCGCTTGGCGGTGCCGCATCTGCCTTGCCTGGGACCGAACCCGAGCGCGCCTGCGTGGTTGCATGGATCGGGTGCATGCCAAAGGGTGGCAGATCGTAATGCGCCCTCTGAGCTTGGGCTCGCGATTGCGGCCGGCGAGACGGGTGGTCGGCGCGAAGCCGGTACCGCCGGACCTGGCCGGAGCGACCACAACGAGACCGTGGCACCGGACCGATGTCGGCCAGCAGCGCAACCGGCACGGGGACGGGTGCTGGCCGATGCGATCATCATGAGCATGGCAGCGCCCCGTGCGCGCGGATCTGGCGGTGGCCGCTGGTCTCGCGGAACCCGCACCGCCACATCCGCAGCACATCAGATGGCGTTGGGCGTGCGGCGGCTCTCGTACAGGAACCAGCTGCGGCGCTCCGTCTCGTCGATCCAGACCTCGATGAGGCTCGCGGTGGCGACGTCGCGATAGGTGTCGCACACTTCATGGAGGCTGCGCATCTCGCCGACGAGCTGCTTGTTGTCATCCTGCAGTTCGGCCAGCATGTCCCTGGGCTCGACATATTCCTCGTTGTTGTCGAGCAGCCGCTGCCGTCCGGCGATGTCGGAGATCGAGCGGATCGTCGTGCCGCCGATCTTGCGCGCGCGCTCGGCGATGACGTCGGTCATCGCGAAGATCTGTTCGGCCTGCTCGTCAAGCAGCAGGTGATAGTCGCGGAAGTGCGGGCCACTCATGTGCCAGTGGAAGTTCTTGGTCTTGAGATAGAGGGCGAACACGTCCGCGAGGAGCCCGCCCAGGCCCGCGGAGATGTCGCGGGTCGCATCGGCGCCGAGATCGGTCGGCGTTTCGAGATGGCGGCGGGCAAGCGAGATGGTCTGAGACTCAGTCACGGGATGTCTCCTTCACGAGATCGGCAGCAACGATGCCGCCGGACACGCTGCCGATCTTATCTCCCGGGCCGGACTAACCAATCCACACCTAGGTTTGTACCTGAAGGCCGTAATGAACCTGACGATGTCAGCCTGCGTTACATCGTGAGGGTGGGTATGCCGTGGCGCTGAATGGCCAGCGACCTGCCGCCGCCGGGCTTGGCCCGATCCGCTGGAGCGGGGTCAGCAGCGCTGTCAAAGGAGCAGGGGATCCAGCTGCGGGCCCAGCGCTGGCTGGTAGCGGGCTGCGTTCAGGTACTGGTCGAGGATCTGCGGACGCTCCAGCCGCTTTGTATCTCCACCATCCGGGCAGCGAACGCCCGTTCTAGGGCCGTTTCTTGGCCGTGGTTGCCGCCGCCCAGAGCGAGCCGGGGTTGGCGCGACATGGATACAGCGCAAGCATCGCCTCGTAGAGCTCCTTCGCATCGGACGTCGTGCTGTCGAGACGATTGAAATCCCGGAGATATTGCTGCGTCTCCGCGATGATCCGCGGATCGTCCTCGTTCTCGGGGATCTTGTGGCCGGCGATCACCGTCTTGGGCTGCAACGCCGCGAGCATGTCCAGGGCCGCGATCCATTCCAGCCGGCTCTGGGTGTCCGTTTCGCTGAGATAGGGATGAATGCCGTTATAGACGGTATCCCCTCCGACAATCAGGTTGATCGACGGGACATGCAGGCAGGTGGAACATGCCGTATCCGTCCGGCCGGTATCCACCACCCTGAGGCTGTGCCCCTCCAGGTCCAGCTCGCCGCTTTCCAGCGGCGCCGCGACGCGCAGCCGTTCCGCGATCTGGCCGGGGAAGAGCCGACGCCAGAAATTGTCCATCCAGGCCTGCGTCAGCTGCTCGCGCATGGCCTCGACCACCGCCGGTACAGCGACGGCCCGTGCGCACGGAAAGCGCTCGAGCAATGCGCCCAGGCCGAAGAAATGGTCCCCGTGCCCGTGCGTCACATAGATGGTGGTGAGATTCTTGCCGCTCGCGACCACCCAGTCCACCAACGTCCGGGATTGCTCGATCGTCAGGAATGTATCGACCAGGACGGCATCATGGGCCCCGTGGATGAGCGTCGAGGAGTTCGCCACCCACATCCGGTTCTCGTTGCCGGGAGGCACGTCCCGGGTAACCCCGGAGCGCCTGACGGTGAGGACATCCCAGCGGAGGCTTTCGGCAGCGTTACCGATCGAAGTCATGGCGGTTCTCCTCTTCAGAGATTGCCGGGTCTGGCTGATGGCGGGGGATGCCGGGTATCGGCGGTGGACCGGAGCAGACGCTCGCGCAACCAATGGTGGGGAGTTGCACGAGCAGTGTTCCGCTTCCGGATTGTCGGGACGTCCCGCTGCCGCATCGCCACGGAACGCTTCCCCGGCTCATTCGCTTCGGGCGGCATCCTCGATCAGCGAGGCCACCTCGTGGGGATGCGAGACCATCACGACATGCGAGGCGCCCTCGATGACCTTGGTCTCGCGCGCATGCGCCCGCTCGGCCATGAACTTCAGCGCGGCCGGCGGGATGTTGCGGTCGGCCGAGCCATAGATCCAGTAGGACGGCACGACCTTCCACGAGGCCACGCCCGATGGTTCCGTGAGCGCCGCCTGCGCCACTGGCCGCTGGGTGGCCGCCATCAGCCGAGCCTGGCGCAGCGGCACGTCCGCGGCGAACTGCTGCGGAAACTTGGCCTGGTCGATGTAGAGATCGGGCAGGCCGTCGCTCTGGGGCACCGGGGGAGCCAGGGTATCGCTGAGCGTGCTTCCGGGGAACTTGCCCGTAAGCTCGAGGCTGGTCTCGCCAGTTTCCGGCGCGAACGCCGACACATAGACGAGAGCCTTCACATTGGTGTTGCCGTTCGCCGCTTCAGTGATGACGGGGCCGCCATAAGAGTGCCCGACCAGAACCACCGGACCCTCGACCGATTTGACGATGGCGGAAACGGCTGCGCCGTCGCTGGCGACCCCGCGCAGCGGATTGGCGGCTGCGATCACGTGATACCCGCCCTCTTCCAGTTCTGCGATGACGCCGTTCCAGCTCGACGAACCGGCGAAGGCACCGTGCACGAGGACGACGGTGGGCTTGGGCGACTCCATGCTCTGTGCTGCCGTCGCTCCAGAAAGGCCTATAACAGTCGTGAACGCGATGCTCTTGAATAGATTACGCACCGTATTGCTCCTTGATCGGCCGAGATGCCGATGGGGGGAACGTGCGCCCGGTGAAGTAGCCGGTCGATTATACGTAGGTACGTGTGTCCACGCGTAGGAAGCGGCCCGCCGCATTAGCGTATTCGCGCCCACGGCCAGCAGGACGTTTGAGCCTCACGGTCTAGAGGTTGCTATGGACCTGCCGCCGGCTGATCGCCAGGTTCATGGCCATGTGCCATGTCCGCAAGCCTTACCCTTCTGATGTATCCGATGAAGAATGGGTGCTGGTAGTGTCCTATCTGATCCTGGTGCGGGAGGATGCCGGCCAGCGGCTGCATGGATTGCGCGAGTTGTTCAACGGCCTGCGTTACCTCGTGAAGACCGGTACGCCGTGGCGCTGGATGCCCAAACGACCTGCCGCCTCGGGCTTCGCCCGATCCCCCGGAGGGATGTCGGCAAAGCTGACGCTGCGTTCCTCGCGGAGAGTGGCGAGCGGGCGGGCTGTGACGACGCCGAGCGCAAGAGGGGCTCCGAGTTGTCCCTGGCCGTGGACAGGCTCGGCCATCTTCTGGCCTCGCAGGTCACGCCCGCTGATGCGGACGCTCGTGCCGAGGTGGGGCGCCTTGCCCAGGCCGCACGAGAAGCCACCGGCCAGAGCTTCGACCTGGCCTAGATGCCGTAACGGGCCCACGCTGGCTCTGACTGGCGGGGCGGCTGTCCCTCAGAGTGATGGCGTGTGCGGGGTCCGAACGGGTCGGCCCCAGGCATCATCGAGGGACAGCCATGGAGCATTATGCCGGGATCGACGTGTCGCTGGAACTGAGCAGCGTGTGCGTGGTCGACAGCAGCGGCCGGATCATTCGCGAGGCCAAGGTACCGAGCGAGCCGGAGGCGCTGGTCGGCTTCTTCGGCCAACTCGGCCTGCCGCTGGTCCGGATCGGGCTGGAGGCGGGGCCGCTCTCGCAGTGGCTGCACGCCGGGCTGACGGCGGCCGGGTTCGAAGCGGTGCTGCTGGAGACCCGGCACGTGAAGGCGGCGCTCTCGGCCATGATCGTGAAGACCGATCGTAAGGACGCCCGCGGCATCGCCCAGCTCTTGCGCATGGGCTGGTTCAGGCCGGTGCACCGGAAGTCTCCCGATGCCCAGGAGGTCCGGGCGTTGCTGGTCGGCCGCAAGCTCCTGCAAGCCAAGCTGCGGGATGTCGAGCTCAGCATCCGCGGCATCCTGCGCGGCTTCGGGCTCAAGGTGGGCGAGGTCAGCAAGGGCCGGTTCGCTGCCAGGATCAACAAGCTGGTCGCTGGCCACGAGATGCTGGAGACAGTTGCCGGCGCGATGCTGCAGGCGCGCGAAGGCTTGCAATCCGAGTTCATGCGCCTGCACCGGCGGATGCTGGCCATCGTACGTGGCGATGCGGTCTGCCGTCGGCTGATGACAGCACCCGGCGTGGGCGCCTTGGTGGCGGTCACGTTCAAGACCGCCGTCGATGATCCGGAACGGTTCCGCACTGCCAAGGCGGTGGGGGCTCACTTCGGGCTCACGCCGAAGCGGTACCAGTCGGGCGAGACCGATGTGAGCGGCGGGATCAGCAAGGTCGGGGACGCGATGGTGCGCACTGCGCTCTACGAGGCGGCCAACGCGATGCTGACCCGGGCTGTCCGCGTCTCGACCCTCAAGCGCTGGGCCCTTGAGGTTGCCAAGCGACGCGGCACGAAGCGGGCCAAGGTGGCCTTGGCCCGCAAGCTGGCCGGTGTTCTCCATCGCATGCGGGCGAACGGCACCGACTTCCGCTGGGGCAAGGAGGCTGCCGCGTAGCAGCGCACCAAGAAGAGCAGGTTTGGGACGGGGCTGAGCGGTCCCGTTCCTTCGAGGTCCCGTCGCCGGGACGCAGGAACCGGTGAGGCCGGGGGTAGTGCTGTGGGCG
>NZ_DATMFZ010000218.1:0-8170 GCF_035556675.1 Geminicoccus sp.
GGCGACCGGCTCCGCACCACGCTGGACGCGGGCCTGCAGGCGGGGCTGGAGCGGCTGCTGCGCGCCGGAGCGGCGACCCTGCCGGCACCGATCGAGCTGGCCGCACTGGTGGTGGAGCATGAAAGCGGCGCGGTACGGGCCTGGGCCGGCTCGTCCGCCTATCTCGACCATCGCCGCCAGGGCATGGTCGACCATGTCCGCGCCATCCGCTCGCCGGGCTCCACCCTGAAGCCGTTCGTCTACGGCTTGGCCTTCGACCGGTTCCTGGCCCATCCGCAGAGCATCGCGGTCGACGAGCCCAGGCGCTTCTCGGACTACGCGCCAGAGAATTTCGACCGTGGCTTTGCGGGCGAGGTCACCCTCCGTGAGGCCCTGCAGCTTTCCTTGAACCTGCCGGCGGTGACGGTGCTGGAGCGGCTCGGGCCGGTAGGCTTCGTCCAGGCGCTGCGCGATGCCGGGATCGGGCTGGAACTGGGCCGGGAGCTGCCGGCGGGGCTGCCGGTGGTGCTGGGCGGCGTCGGGATGAACCTCCTGGACCTGGTCGCCGGTTATAGCGCCATTGCCGGCGACGGCAGGGTCCGGCCCCCGCACGTCCTCCCGGGCGGCAGGCCGGTAACAGGGGCGGCACTGCTCACCACGGCCGCCGCCGGGGCGCTGCGCGGGATCCTGGCCGGCGCCCCGCGACCGGCGGGGGCACGCCCAGGCCGCCCGTTCGGCTTCAAGACCGGCACGTCCTACCGGTTCAAGGACGGCTGGGCGGTGGGCTTCGATGGCCGCTACACGGTGGGGGTCTGGATCGGGCGCTCCGATGCCGCGAGCTGCGGCCAGAGCTGTTCGGGCTTCGCCGGTGCCGCGCCGTTGCTGGCGAGGGTGTTCGACCTGCTGCCGGAAACCCTGCTCCTGCCCGAGCCCACCGCCAGCCCGTTCAAGGGGGCGGCACCGCCACTGCTGGCGCGGCTGGACCAGCCAATGGCGGCCGGGACCGGCATCGTGCCGCTCGAGGTCGAATTCCCCACCGACCGCACCCTGCTCGACGTCGCCAGCAATGTCGCCATCCCGCTCAAGGCGAGGGGCGGCCGCCTGCCGCTGCGCTGGTTCGTCGACGGCGTGCCGTTGGACAGCGACCGGTCGCGGCGACGGGGCAGCTGGTGGCGGGGCCATGCGCGCGGCTGGAGCGAGATCACCGTGGTGGACGCGGACGGGCGGAGTGCCCGGGCGCTGGTCCGGATCCAGGCGCCGTCAGTCGGCGGTGTGGTCGCTCTCGGAGGAGATCTCGCGGGTGGCGCCGAGCATGGCGTCCCAGAACGCGTCCCGGGCCAGGAAGGCCTCGACGGAATCGTTGGGCATCGCGGCCAGGATCAGGAACGCGTAGCCCGGTAGCATGGCAAGATGGTCACGCAGGGCCAGGGGATCGGCGGCGCGCAGCCAGGCCTGGGCAGGCAGGCGTTCGCGTTCGCGATCCAGCAGCAGCCAGGTGAAGGCCTGCCACACCGTGCCCACCATCTGGGGCTCGTCCAGCTGGACGAACGCCTCGGTCAGCACCTGCTTCACCTGCCGCGCATAGGCGTCCACGGCCAGGGCCCCCTCCGCCGTGAGGGCTTGGCGGTTGATGACCGCGGTGATCTCCTCATGGCTCAGTCGCTGGTTGGCATCTTTCCAGAACATCCGATCGAGTTCCTTGGCACGGTCGGGCCATGTCAGGTATTCGATCTTCAGAGACAGCAGATAAGCTGGATCTGTTGTGGATTCCCGCACAAAATTCGGTGTGATCACCGGCCAAGAGTCGGTCAAGTCTTCCGGCTGATCCATCGGTTTCTGCCCGAACCGGAGTTTTGCTGAAGGCACCTTCCGGAAATTAGCGTCCCGCGATTGATTTGCAAGATATTTTCAACCGGTAGGCAACTGGGCCGCACCGGTGTGACCTAGGCTGGACCTCACGCGCCGTTCCTGCCAGCTTCCGCCCGGGCGCGAGGCGACCCCCTTGCCTTGCAGGATGCCTGGCGGACGATCAGCACGTGAAATGGGAGCAGACGGTGCGGGACGGCGAGACGTCGACCCCGATGATCGCGCAGTGGCGGCGTCTGAAGGAGGCCCATCCGGACGCCCTCCTGTTCTTCCGCATGGGCGACTTCTACGAGCTGTTCTTTGCCGATGCGGTAAATGCCGCGCCCGCCCTCGAAGTGGCGCTGACCCGGCGTGGTAAGGACCGCGGCGAGGAGGTGCCGATGTGCGGCGTGCCGGTGCACGCGGTCGAGACTTACCTGCACCGGGCCATCCGCAAGGGCTTCAAGGTCGCGGTGTGCGAGCAGATGGAGGATCCGGCCGAGGCGCGGCGGCGCAGTGGCAAGACGCTGGTGGAGCGCGGCGTCGTCCGTCTGATCACACCCGGCACGCTCACCGAGGACGCTCTGCTCGACCCCTTGCAGCACAACTGGCTGGCGGCGCTCGCGCTCGAGCGCGACCGTGCAGCGCTGGCGCGGGTCGATCTCTCGACTGGCCGGTTCGAGACCGAGGCGCTGGACCGTGACGGGCTCGCCGCAGCGCTGGCGCGTCTGGCGCCGGCCGAGCTCCTGGCGCCGGTCGAGCGGCTGCAGGACCCGCTGCTCGCCCGGCAGCTCCGCGAGGTCTCCGACCGGATCACGCCGATCGCCCAGGTCCGCTTCGACCCGGGCGTGGGCGCCCGGATCCTCAAGGCCCGCTTCGGCCTAGCCGACTTGGCCCCGCTGGGCGAGCTGGAGCGCGCCGAGCTTGGTGCTGCCGGTGCCCTGGTCGACTATCTGGAGCTGACCCAGAAATCCGGCGGCTTCCGCCTGGACCGGCCGGTCCGGATCGACGACGGCGCGCTCTTGCAGATCGATCCCGCCACACGCCGCTCGCTCGAGCTGCTGCGCGGCCCCGACGGCGATCGGGCGGGCTCGCTCCTGGCGGCGATCGACCGCACCACCAGCGCCATCGGCGCCCGCCTCCTGGCCAGGCGAATCGCCGAGCCGGCCGCACGGCACGAGCTGATCCGGCCGCGGGCCGACCGGGTGGCCGTCCTGGTCGAGGACGACCGGCTCTGCCATGCGCTGCGCGCCCTGCTGGCCGGCATGCCCGATCCCGAGCGGCCGCTGGCCCGGCTGGCCGCCGGGCGGGGCGGGCCGCGCGACCTGCGCGCCCTGGGCGATGCCGCCGACCGTGCCGGCAAGGCCGGCGCCCTCCTCCAGGGTGGCCCCGGCTGCCTGGCCATCCTCCTGCCCGACCTGCTCGGGCTGGAGGAGCTGGCGGAGCGGCTCCTGACCACTCTGGCCGAGCCGGCGCCGCTCAGGGTCGAGGATGGCGGCCTGCTCCAGCCGGGCGTGGACGCGGAATATGACCGGCTCGTTTCCATGCGCGATGCCGGGCGCAGCCATCTGGATGGGTTCGAGCAGCGGCTGCGCCAGGAGACCGGGATCGGCAACCTGAAGATCCGGCACAACGGCATGCTTGGCTGGTATGTGGAGGTGCCGGCCGCCCAGGAAGGGCGGGTGCCACCGGACTTCATCCGCCGCCAGGGCCTGGCCGGTGCGGTGCGCTTCACCACGGCCGAGCTCCAGGCCCTGGAGCGGGCCCTGGGCGAGGCGGCCGATGGTGCGCAGGCCCGGGCGTGCGAGATCTATCAGGCCCTGTGCCAGGAAGTGCTCGCACGAGCCGGCAGGTTGCGCAGTGCCGCCGCGGCCCTGGCCGAGCTGGACGTCGCGGCGGGCCTGGCCGAGCTGGCGCGCTCGGGCGGCTGGGTGCGCCCGGAGCTGGTGGACGAGCCGGTGTTCGCCATCGAGGCTGGCCGCCACCCGGTCGTGGAAGCAGCTCTCAAGGCCAATGGCGAACCATTCGTGGCCAATGACTGCGACCTGGCGCCGGATCAGCGCCTGTGGCTGCTGACCGGCCCGAACATGGCCGGCAAGAGCACGTTCCTGCGCCAGAACGCCCTGATCGTGGTGCTGGCCCAGGCCGGCGCCTTCGTCCCGGCCCGCTCGGCCCGCATTGGTCTGGTCGACCGGCTGTTCTCGCGCGTGGGTGCGGCCGATGATCTGGCGCGCGGCCGCTCGACCTTCATGGTCGAGATGCTGGAAACCTCGACCATCCTGGCGCGCGCCACCGAGCGCAGCCTCGTGGTGCTGGACGAGATCGGCCGCGGCACCTCGACCTGGGACGGCCTGTCCATCGCCTGGGCGGTGGTCGAGCACCTGCACGACAAGGTGCGCTGCCGCGGCCTGTTCGCCACCCACTACCACGAACTGACCCATCTGGCGGCCAGCCTGCCGCGGTTGGCCCTGCACCGGGTCAAGGTCCAGGAATGGCAGGGCAGCATCGTGTTCCTGCACGAGATCGGCAAGGGCGTGGCGGAGAGTTCCTACGGCATCCATGTCGCCGCCCTCGCCGGCCTGCCCAAGCCGGTTCTGAACCGTGCGCGCCAAGTACTGGCGAAGCTGGAGCGCAACGAGGCCAAGGGCACGGCCGCCCGCCTCGCCCACGACCTGCCGCTGCTGGCCCTGCTGGAGGAGCCGGCGGAGGATCCGGAGCCGCCGGCCGATCCGCTGCGAGTGTTGCTCGAAAGTGTCGATCCCGACAGCTTGGCGCCCAAGGAGGCCCTGGACCTGCTCTATCGGCTCAAACAGGCGGCATCTTCCTGATAGAAGATAGGACCATGATCAGGATCCCGCTCCTCGCTGCCCTGCTCCTGCTTCTGGCCGTGCCGGCCGTGGCGGGCGCGCCTACGCCCGCCGCCTTCGACCGGTTCGTCCGCGAGACCGGGCCGGCCTGTGCGCTCAAGGCGTCCAGCGCCTGCTTCGAGCGGATCTTCCGCTTCGCCGACCGCGACCGCGACGGCGCGCTCGACCTGGCCGAGCTGGAAGGGCTGCAGACGCGCGGGCGGGAATGGCTGCTCGGGCACTCCAGGGAGCTGCCGCCGGCCGACAAGCAGGCGGCGGTGCTCACCCTCCTGGCGATCGATTTCGTCGGCCTGGACCACCTGTTCGCCAGCTACGACGCGGATGGCGACGGGCTGCTCACCCGCGAGGAGGTCAGCGCCGACCTGACGCTCGACGAGCGGCCGGTCCCGGTCCTGGTCGAGGACCCGGACGCGGTGGACTGGGACCGGCTCATGGAACGGCTGGGCACCGGCGCTGCCGTGCTGAAGGACGTCCTGCCCAGGCGCAGCACATCCTGAGTCCCTGGGCTCAGCAGCTGAGCGTTTCGAGGAAGCGGACCGGCCGGCCGATCGGATCGCTGACCAGCTCGCCGTCGCGTGCCACGACCTGGCCGCGCACCAGGGTCGCGACCGGGCGTCCGGTGACCGTCATCCCCTCATAGGGGCTCCAGCCGGCCCGCGACGCCAGCCAGCCCGCCTCGATCCGCCAGCGTGCCTCGAGGTCGACCAGCACCAGGTCGGCGTCGTAGCCGCGCATGATCCGGCCCTTGCCGGCCAGCTGGAAGATCCGCTGCGGGCCATGGCCGGTCAAGTCGACCAGGCGCTCCAGGGACAGCCGCCCCTGAGCCACATGGTCCAGCATGACCGGCAGCAGGGTCTGCACCCCGGTCATGCCGGACGGGCTGGCCGGATAGGGCTTGGCCTTCTCGTCCAGGGTGTGGGGCGCATGGTCCGAGCCCAGCACGTCGACCACGCCCTCCGCAACCGCCTGCCACAGCGCGTCCCGATGGCGGGCATCCCGCACCGGCGGGTTCATCTGGGCGCGGGTGCCGAGCCGCTGGTAGCAGTCCGGTGCCTGCATGGTGAGATGGTGCGGCGTCACCTCGACGCTCGCCACGTCCCGGGCCTGGGCCAGGATCTCGATCTCCTCGGCCGAGGTCACATGGAGGACATGGACGCGCCTGCCGGTGGCGCGGGCCGCGCGCAGCAGCCTCGTCACGGCCAGGGTCGCGGCCTCGACGTCCCGCCACTCCGGATGCGCCAGCGGGTCGCCGGCTGCCTCCGCCAGCGCCTTGCGCGTACGCAGCCGGGGCTCGTCCTCGGCATGCACCGCGACCCGCCGCGCACCGGCGCGCAGCACCCGCTCCAGCGACGCGTCGTCCTCGACCAGCAGCGAGCCGGTCGAGCTGCCCATGAAGATCTTGATGCCGGCACTGCCCGGCCGCCGCTCCAGCTCCGCCAGCTGGCCGACATTCTCCGCCGTCGCACCGACATAGAAGGCATGGTCGCAGCGCATCCGGCCGCTGGCCCGCTCGAGCTTGTCATCGAGAGCCTGGGCATCGGTGGTGGCCGGGTTGGTGTTCGGCATCTCGAACACCGTGGTGACCCCGCCCAGCACCGCGGCATCGCTGCCGCTCGCCAGGTCTTCCTTGTGCTCCAGGCCCGGCTCGCGGAAGTGCACTTGGCTGTCGATCACGCCCGGCAGGACATGCAGACCCCGCGCGTCGAGCCGCTCCGCGGCAGCCTGCCCGTCCAGCGCGCCGATCGCCGCGATCCGGCCGTCCCAGATCCCCAGATCGGCCGCCACCAGGCCGCCCGGAGTGACTAGGCGGCCGCCGGCGATCAAGAGGTCGAAAGGCTGCAAGTTGGGTCTCCTGGCTTCGGTCTCGCGGGATGCGACCTTGCAAACTTGCGGCGCCTGCGTCCATCCGTGGCTGCCCCGCTCATGGGGAAGGAGGTACTGGGTTGGCCGGCGATGGTCGCATGTTCTTGCCGCTGCTCGTGGTGCTGACCGGGCTGGGCCCAGGCGCGCTGCAGATCTTCCTGCCGGCCCTGCCGCAGATCCGAGCCGATTTCGCCGCCGATCCCGGTGTGGCGCAGCTGACTCTCTCGCTCTCGACCCTGTCGATCGCCGTGGCCATGCTGCTGTTCGGGCCTTTGTCCGACCGGATCGGCCGGCGCGGTGCCGTGCTGCTCGGGCTCGGCGTGTTCCTGGTCGGCAGCATCGGCTGCGTCCTGGCGGGCTCGATCGTGATGCTGGTGATAGCACGGGTCGTGCAGGCGGCCGGCGGTGCCGCCGGCATGGTGATCGCCCGGGCGATGATCCGCGATCGGCATCCTCCGGAGGATGCCGCCTCGATGCTGGCGATCGTCACGACCGCGATGGTGATCGCACCCATGCTGGCGCCGGTGCTGGGCGGCGGCCTCACCGACCTGTTCGGCTGGCGCGCGACCTTTGCCGCCTCCGGACTGGCCGGGCTGGTCATTCTCGTCTTCAGCCTCCAGGCCCTGCCCGAGACCAGGCCGGCGGACACGAAGGCGCGCCCCGGCCTGTTCGCCGGCGGCGGGCGCCTGCTCGGCCATCGCGACTTCCTGGCCTATGCCCTCCAAGGTGCTTTCTCCATCGCCCTCTATTATGCGCTGCTGGGCGGCGGCCCGCATGTGGTGATGGAGGTGCTGGGCGGCAGCGCCACCCATTATGCGCTCTGGTTCCTGCCGGTCGCCTTCATGTTCATGGTCGGCAACCTGGTGGCCTCCAGGATCTCGCGGCGGGTCGGCCTGGACCGCATGGTGCTGATCGGCAGCCTCGGCAACGTAATGGGTTCCGGCCTGGCAGTGCTGCTGGCCCTGCTCGGCATGGCTGCGGCCTGGACGATCTTCCTGCCCACCGCACTGGTCGCCTTCTTTCAGGGCCTGTCCGTGCCAAACGGCCAGGCAGGCGCACTCTCGGTCAACCCGAACGCCGCCGGCACGGCATCGGGCCTTTCCGGTTTTCTCCAGATGGCCTTCGCCGCCGCGGCCGCTCAGCTGGTGGGCATGCTCCAGAACGGCACGGTCTGGCCGCTGCTCCTGACCATGTTCGCCTGCGGCCTCCTGTCCCTACTGTCCTTCCTGCCTCGCCTGATGGGCTCCCGGGCCGCTTCCACCGGCTAGCTGCGTGGCTCGGTTGGGGGAGGTGCTGCAGCATGCTCCGCAAGCTTGTACGCCGCCTTCCAGCCTGGACGTGATTCGCGAGTGTGACCTGCACCTGGCCTATTCCGGCTCAGGGAGATGTGCCGGGCTCATGAAGGCGTGGCATGATGGACGGCCTTCCCATCGGAGAACGTACCACGGCGCTCCGGGCGATGCCTCCACCCGGCCATTTCTGCCCGGCAGGAATTGCCGATGGGCGGCAGGCTCTGCCGGGTGGGGCGGGGGCAGGTGCGTGCGGCCGGCCGGGGTGGGCCGCGGCTTTGGGGTATTGGCACGGCCCATGCATGGTGGAGGGCCGCCGGGCCCTGA
>NZ_DATMFZ010000219.1:0-11698 GCF_035556675.1 Geminicoccus sp.
CAGGTCGAACTCGGAACGCCAGCGGTCGGTGTACCAGATCGGCTCGGCGCGCTGGAGGCTGAGCTCGCCGCGGGACGCGGAGGCCTCCACGGTCGGGCGCACGCCCCAGGGGATCGACTTCAGGATCTCGCCGTCCCACTCCACCACCATCTTCACCACGTCGGCGGGCCGCTCCTTGCCGGGTTCGCCGCCACGGCCGATCCGGGTCGCGACCGCACGGGCGCGGTCGGCCACCGGGAAGAACGGCTCGTCCTTCAGCCAGTGCATCCGGTAGCGGTAGGTCAGGGCGTCACCGGCCCTGGCCGGCTGCTCGGGCAGCCAGAACGTCACCAGATTGTCGTAGATCTCGTCGTCGGTCGGGATCTCGACCAGCTGCACCACACCCTTGCCCCAGGCGCCCATCGGCTCGATCCAGCAGGTCGGCCGGCGGTCGTAGGAGACGCCGTCGAGATAATGGTCGTAGTTGCGGTCGCGCTGGGAGAGGCCGAAGCCGCGCGGGTTCTCGTCGGCGAAGCTCGAGATCACGATCCGCGGCGGGTTGACCGCCGGCCGCCACAGCCGCTCACCCGCCCCGTTCCAGATGGCCAGCCCGTCCGAATCGTGGACCTCCGGGCGCCAATCGTGGCTGTGGGTCGAGGGATACTCGCCGTACCAGTACATGGAGGTCAGAGGTGCGATGCCCAGGCGCTCGACGTCGGCGCGCAGGAACAGGTGCTTCTCCACCTCCACGATCACGCCCACGCCGCGATGCATGCGGAAGCGGTAGGCGCCGGTGATGCTCGGGCCGTCCAGCAGGGCGGAGAACACGAAGGGCTCGCCCTCGCTCCGGGTCGGCTCCAGGTAGAACTCGGTGAAGTCCGGGAATTCCTCGGGCCCGTCTCCCCCGGTGTTCAGTGCTATGCCGCGCGCCGACATGCCGACCTGGCCGAGCTCGCCCACGGTGCGGAAATAGGAAGCGCCGACGAAGGTCGCCCAGGGCTCGCGCGCCGACCAGTCGCCGGCACGGTTGCTCTCGCGCACCCAGAAACCGGCGAATGCCGAAGCGTCGGTCGGGATCTGGTGGGCGATATGATCCTCCGGCATGGTGAAATAGGCGGTATCGTAGAGGATCTCGCGCGCCTGGCCGTCACTGCCGACCGCACTCATCCGCACGCTCTTCTGGAAGTAGCGGCCGAGATGGACGAAGGTGACGGGATAGACCCCCTCGCCATGGGCCCAGAGCGCATGCTCGGGCTTGTAGCGCAGCTTGCCGTGGGCGTCGTAGTCGATCTGCTCGGTGATCTCCGGTACTGGCCGTGGCGGCGACACATAGTCTTCCCCGGCCATCTGCCGGGCGCGCTCGATCAGGCCCTCGAAGGAAAAGGGCTGGGCCTCGCCGAAGCGCAGGCCGGTGCCCTCCGCCGCCTTCAGGCCGGCGGGCGTGGCGAGCAGTGCGGCGAGCGTGGCGAACGAGGCGAGCGTGTCGCGGCGCGTGAACGGGGGCATGGGCTGCTTCATGTCGTCGGCGATCGTCGCAGGAGATGGTCGGTGGCGCGACGAGCGTCAAGTCGCGGCACCGACGGCCTGTCCGCGGCCAGGCGCTCGACGGGCGGAGCTCCGGGACGCGTGTCCCGAGCCGGCCGAGAGCAAGAACTATTCATCCGGGCGGCAAGACCTGAAGGTTCCCCATCGAGTGACGGCCATCGCTTCATCGCTGCCGTGACATGCGCCGGATTGCAGCGGAACCGCCGAGTACTGCGTCGTCGGGCCCCGAGGACGGTATGCATCGATGCCGGCATCGGGAGCGGCAGGGCGGGGACGAGGCATCGGGCTTGGCCGGATTCTTGATTGATCGACCAAATAAGTTCCGGCAGAGTTCACACAACCACGGAGGGAGCGCCTTGCCGAAGCTGGGCATGGAGCCGGTTCGCAAGCGTCAGCTGATCGACGCGGCGATCGAGACGCTGTGCCGCTATGGCTGGCATGAGACCACCGTGGTCCGGATCGGCCAGCAAGCCGGGCTGTCGCCTGGGATCATCCATCACTATTTCGCGGGCAAGGACGACCTGCTGGCCGCGGCGATGCGCCGGATCCTGGTGGAGTTCCGCCATGAGGTCACCGGGCGGCTGGCGGTGGCGAGCGGGCCACGCGACCGGCTGCAGGCGGTGATCGAGGGCTGCTTCGCACCCTCGCAGTTCCGCCCGGAGATCTGCGCCGCCTGGCTGGCCTTCTGGGCGCAGGCGCCGTTCGCGCCGGAACTGGACCGGCTGCGCCGCATCTACATCAACCGCCTGCGCTCCACCGTGCTGGCCGAGCTGCGCCGGCTCCTGCCCGAGGAGCAGGCCCTGCTCGCCGTGCTGTCGCTGGCCAGCCTGATCGATGGCCTGTTCCTGCGCGCGGCCTCGGGCGACACGCGGGTGACGCCTGAGATCGCGCGGGGGCTCGCCACTGGCCATCTCGACCAGCTCCTGACCGGCCGGGCACGGGTGCACTGATGGCGGACGCGGGCTTCGACCATGTGATCGTGGGCGGCGGATCGGCCGGCTGCGTGCTCGCCGCGCGCCTGTCCGAGGACCCGGAGCGGCAGGTCCTGCTGCTGGAGGCGGGACCGGTCGGGCGCAGCTGGAAGATCAGCATGCCGGCGGCGCTGACCTACAACCTGATGGACCAGCGCTACAACTGGTACTACCGCACCGAGCCCCAGCCGCACCTGGATGGCAGGGAACTGTACTGGCCGCGCGGGCGGGTGCTGGGCGGCAGCTCGGCGCTCAACGCCATGGTCTATATCCGTGGCCACGCGAAGGACTATGACCGCTGGGCGGAGCAGGAAGGCTGCACGGGCTGGGCCTATGCCGACGTGCTGCCCTATTTCCGCAAGGCGGAGAGCTTCTCGCTGGGCCCGGATGCGTATCGCGGCGGCGACGGCCCGCTCTCGGTCTGGCGCGGCACTTCCGCCAACCCGCTGTTCGATGCCTGGCTGGAGGCTGGCCAGCAGGCCGGCTACCCGTTCACCGCCGACATGAACGGCTTCCAGCAGGAGGGGGTCGGGCGGATGGACATGACCATCCGCAGCGGCCGGCGCTGCAGCACACGTCTGGCCTATCTGGAGCCGGCGCGCGGCCGGCCGAACCTGACGGTGGTCACCGGCGCGCTCGCTACCCGCATCCTGGTCGAGCGCGGCCGGGCCGTAGGCGTCCAATATGTCGAGAACGGCCATACCAAGGTGGCATCGGCCCGGCAGGAGGTGATCGTCTCGGGCGGTGCTATCAACTCGCCGCAACTCCTGATGCTCTCGGGCATCGGCCCGGCCGACGAGCTGGCGGCCCACGGCATCCGGGCGGTCCACGACCTGCCGGGTGTGGGCAAGAACCTGCAGGACCATCTGGAGCTCTACATCCAGCAGGCCTGCACCCGGCCGATCACGCTCATGGACACGATGAAGCCGCACAACATGGTGCTGGTCGGGCTGCGCTGGTTCCTGCGCCACGACGGTGCGGCCGCGTCCTCGCACCTGGAGGCCGGCGGCTTCATCCGCAGCGGCCCCGGCATCGAGCATCCCGACATCCAGTTCCATTTCCTGCCGGCCCTGGTCAGCGACCATGGCCGGGCACCCGGCGACCAGCATGCCTACCAGGTCCATGTCGGGCCGATGCGGCCGGCCAGCCGCGGCGGGATCACGCTGCGCTCGGCCGATCCGCGCGTCCATCCCCGCATCCAGCCGAATTACCTGGCCGAGGAGCGCGACCGGATCGAGATGCGCCGCTCGATCGAGCTCAGCCGCGAGATCTTCGCGCAGAAGGCGTTCGAGCCCTATCGCGGCCCGGAACTGATGCCCGGCCCTGGAGTGCGGAGTGCCGCCGAGCTGGACGGCTTCGTCCGGCAGAAGGCCGATTCCGCCTACCATCCCTGCGGCACCTGCAGGATGGGCGATCCGGCCGATCCGATGACCGTGGTCGACCCGGAGTGCCGCGTGGTGGGCCTGGAGGGGCTACGGGTGGTTGATGCCTCGATCATGCCCTCGGAACCGTCGGGCAACCTGAACGCGCCCACCATCATGATCGCGGAGAAGGCCGCCGACATCCTGCGCGGCCGGGAGAAGCTGCCGCGCTCCAACGCCCCCGTTCATTCAGCACCGGACTGGCAGACCAGGCAGCGCTAACCAGCAAGATCAGGAGGAAAACGCCGATGCCGAGACTTCGCCTTCTTGTGGCCGCGGCCGCCATGGCCATGCTCGCCGGAGGTGGCGGGCTGCGGGCGGCCGAGCCCGAATCCTGCAAGACGGTGCGCTTTGCCGATGTCGGCTGGACCGACATCACCGCCACGACCTCGCTGGCCTCGGTGGTGCTCGAGGGGTTGGGCTACCAGCCGACCGCCACGATCCTGTCGGTGCCGGTGACCTACCAGTCGCTCGCCAATGGCGACATCGACGTGTTCCTCGGCAACTGGATGCCGACCATGGAGGCGGACATCCGGCCCTATCTAGACAAGGGCACGGTGGAGGAGGTGCGCACCAACCTGGAGGGTGCGAAGTACACGCTGGCCGTCCCGAAATATCTTCACGACGAGGGCCTGAAGGACTTCGCCGACATCGCGAAGTTCCAGGACCAGCTGGGTGGCCGGATCGTCGGGATCGAGCCCGGCAATGACGGCAACCGGCTGATCCAGGGCATGATCGACGCGAACCAGTTCGGGCTGGGCGAGTTCGAGCTGGTGGAAAGCTCCGAGCAGGGCATGCTCGCCGAGGTGAGTCGGGCGGTGCGGCGCAAGACGCCGATCGTGTTCCTGGGCTGGGAGCCGCACCCGATGAACGTCAATTTCGAGCTGGCCTACCTGAGCGGCGGCGACGAGGTATTCGGCCCGGACTTCGGCGGCGCCACCGTGCACACCAACGTGCGCCAGGGCTATCTCGCCGAGTGCACCAACATCGGCAAGTTCCTGCAGAATCTGACCTTTACGTTGCCCATGGAGAGCGAGGTCATGGGCAAGATCCTGGACGAGGGCCAGGACGGGCCGGACGCGGCGAAGAACTATCTCCAGGCCAATCCCGACGTGCTGGAAGCCTGGCTCGCCGGTGTCACCAGCTTCGACGGCCAGGACGGGCTGGCCGCAGCCCGCGGCCATCTCGGGCTCTGAAGGCAGGCGCCGCGTCCGGTCGTAACGGCCGCGGCGCGCCACCGGCGGCAGGCGAAGGAGGGGCGCCATGGACTGGCTGACCGCGCACAAGATTCCGCTCGGCTCCTGGATCTCGGGCGGCGTGGACCTGCTCAACGAGCATGCCTGGTGGCTGTTCGACTTCGTCTCGCTGGTGATCGGCGGGGCGATCGGCTGGCTGATCGACCTGATGAAGGCCTGCCCGCCGCTCCTGCTGATCGCCCTGTTCGGCCTGCTGGCCTGGGTGCTGCATCGCTCCTGGCGACTCACCCTGCTGGTGGTCGTCTCCTTCCTGCTGATCGCCAATCTCGGCTACTGGAACGAGACGGTGGAGACGCTGGCGCTGGTGGTGGCGGCCACGGCGGCCTGCATGCTGGTGGGCGTGCCGGTGGGCATCCTGGCGGCGCACCGGCCCTGGGTGATGACCGTGCTGCGCCCGGTGCTCGACCTGATGCAGACCATCCCGACCTTCGTCTACCTGATCCCGACCCTGATCCTGTTCGGGTTGGGCGTGGTGCCGGGCCTGATCTCCACGGTGATCTTCGCCCTGCCGGCCCCGATCCGGCTCACCCAGCTCGGCATCGCTTCGGTGCCCAAGCCGCTCCTGGAAGCCGGCGAGGCGTTCGGCGCCACGCGCTGGCAGCGCCTGGTCAAGGTCGAGCTGCCCTACGCCCTGCCGCAGATCATGGCGGGGCTCACCCAGTGCATCATGCTCTCGCTCTCCATGGTGGTGATCGCGGCGCTGGTGGGGGCTGACGGTCTGGGCAAGCCGGTGGTCCGGGCGCTGAACCAGGTGAACGTCGCGCGCGGCTTCGAGGCGGGGCTCGCCATCGTGCTGGTGGCGATCGTGCTGGACCGGCTGTGCAAGCAGCCGGGCGGGCGCGGTCCGGGGCAGTCCCGATGAGCGGCATGGGGGCCGGCGGGGCGAGTGCCGCCGTCGTGTTCGACCAGGTCGACATCCTGTTCGGGGGCAGGCCCGAGCGCGCCCTGCCGCTGGTGGAGCAGGGCCATTCGCGCGAGCGGATCCTGGCCGAGACCGGCCAGGTCGTGGGCGTGGCCGGCGCCTCGCTCAGCATCGAGCCCGGCCAGATCTGCGTGCTGATGGGCCTGTCCGGTTCCGGCAAGTCGACGCTCCTGCGCGCGGTGAACCGGCTGAACCGGGTGACCCGCGGCCGGGTGCTGATCCAGGACGATGGCCGGGCGGTGGACGTCCAGGCCTGCGATGCCGCCACGCTGCGCCGCCTGCGCACTAGGCGGATCGCCATGGTATTCCAGCAGTTCGCGCTCCTGCCCTGGCGCACCGTGGCCGAGAATGTCGGTTTCGGGCTGGAGCTGCGCGGCATGGCGGCGGCCGAGCGCAAGCGGATCGTCCAGGAGAAGCTGGAGCTGGTGGGCTTGGCGCAGTGGGCCGGCAAGCATGCCGACGAGCTGTCGGGCGGCATGCAGCAGCGCGTGGGCCTGGCACGCGCGTTCGCCACCGATGCCGACATCCTGCTGATGGACGAGCCGTTCTCGGCCCTGGATCCGTTGATCCGAATGCGGCTGCAGGACGAGCTCCTGGAGCTGCAGCGGCGGCTGAACAAGACCATCCTGTTCGTCAGCCACGACCTGGACGAGGCCCTGAAGCTGGGCTCGACCATCGCGATCATGGAGGACGCCCGGATCATCCAGGCTGGCCCGCCCGAGGAGATCGTGGCGCGGCCTGCCACGGACTATGTCCGCGACTTCGTGGCCAACGTGAATCCTTTGAACGTCCTGACCGCCCGGCACCTGATGCGCGACCGGCACGACCTGGAGCCGTGCGGGGACGGCTGGCTGTGGCTGGACCGGCGGCGCAGCACCGCCGTGCTGCTGGATGAT
This sequence comes from Geminicoccus sp., assembly GCF_035556675.1. Classification (GTDB taxonomy): domain Bacteria; phylum Pseudomonadota; class Alphaproteobacteria; order Geminicoccales; family Geminicoccaceae; genus Geminicoccus. The sequence goes on from NZ_DATMFZ010000219.1 coordinate 6,991, forward strand.
GGCGGGGTGCTGCTGCAGGCCCGGCACGGCCAGCATGACCTGAGCCTCGTGCCGATGGAGGCGCTGGCCGGGCAGAGCGAGCAACTGGCGGTAGCGCGCCCGGCAGCACCGATGCGCCAGGTGATCCAGATCATGAACGCAAGCGGCCGGCCGGTGCCGCTCGTGGACGAGGCCGGCCGGCTGGTTGGTGCGGTGGGCATGCGCGACGTGCTGGGCGCCATCCTGCGGCGTCACGAGCAGCCGGCGTAATTACTCCCGAGAGTTCAGGCAGTTGTCGACGCCGCTTACGCCGTTGCTTCATCTCGACTTGTGATTGATTGCGGCCTTGATGTCGAATGTAACCACAGGTAGAAAAACTCTTTGAAATTAAGCGGATGAGCAATTAACCTGCAGGTAGATCGGCATTCGTGAGCGTTCGATGTCTCGGCTCGGCACTGCGCCGGGGGACATCGGGAGAGCAGGCCATGGCGTTGCAGGCGGCGGGCGGGATTCGAGAAGCTGCGGAGGGCCAGGATCCGGCGGTACCGGGTCTGGAGCTGGGCGATGATGGCCGCACCACGCCGCGTCGCGGCGACCGGCGCCGCCGTGCCGACGCCACCCTCGGCACACCGCTGGGCGCTGCCTTCGTGGGCCTGCTGCTGGCGCAGGGACACCAGGGCATGTTCGCCATGCCCCGCGGCGAGGGCGGCGAGAGCGGGGCGCTGGCCGGTCGTGGCGGCGAGCGTGGCCTGGCGCTCCAGCGTGGCGAGGGCCTGGCGGCTCCGGCCAGCCAGGGACAGGGCCATGCGGCCGCCGCCGCGGTGCCGGTGCTGGATCCGGGGCCTGCCGTCATGGCGGGCGGCGGCGCGTTGCTGGCGGGTGCCCAGGGCGTGCCGGCATTGGCCGGAACGGCCAGTGCCGACCAGGTCCAGCCGCTCGAAGGGCTGACTGCGATCGCGGGGATCAATACCGAGCTCACCCTCAGCCCCCTGCCGTCTACCGAGATCCCGCCGGTCGAGGTCGACGACAGTGACCGGGGCGGCGAGGGGCTGGGCCCGGTCGGCGAGCATCTGCAGGGCGGCAGCGGCAACGACGTGCTCACCGGCACCGACCGCGACGACGTGATCAAGGGCGGAGACGGCGACGACGTCATCGACGGGCGCGACGGCAACGACGATCTGGATGGCGAGGACGGCGACGACGTCGTGCTGGGCGGCAAGGGCAACGACGTCATCCAGGGCGGAGCCGGCAACGACCTGGTGGATGGCCAGGAGGGCGACGACCTCGTCGATGGCGGCACCGGCAGCGATGTCGTCCATGGCGGCAGCGGCAACGACCTGGTCGGTGGCGGGGCTGGCGACGACGTGGTCGACGGCGGCCCCGGCACCGACATCGGCAGCGGTGATGGCGGCAACGACCGGATCTATGTGGAAAGCGTGCGTGACTTGGCGATCGAGAACCGCGAAGGCTTCGACAAGGGCGGCATCGACACGGTCGCGATCCGCGACGGCTATGCCGCCAGCCTCAAGGCGGAGCTGCCGAACCTGTCGCCCGACGGCCTCGCCACCTTCGTGCTGGGCGACCAGGTCGGCGTGGGCCTGCCGGCCGGCTTCAACCCGTTCGTCCAGCAGATCCACCCGGCGATCGAGAACATCGACCTGCTGGGCACGGCCGCCCATGACGTGGTCGGCGGCGAGGGTGCCAACCGCATCCAGGGCAATGCCGGCGACAACCAGCTCTGGGGCCGGGGCGGCCATGACTGGATTGACGGCGGTGACGGCCGCGACCTGATCTGGGGTGGCACCGGCAACGACCAGCTCCATGGCGGCAAAGGCGACGACCGGCTCCATGGCGATGCCGGCGAGGACAGTCTTCATGGCGGGGCTGGCGACGACGTGCTGGACGGCGGGGCCGGTGCGGACCTGCTCTATGGCGGCGAGGGCGCCGACACCTATGTGTTCGGCCTGCCCGAGACGAAGCCCGACCGGGTGTTCGACTTCTCGGGCAGCAACCAGATCAGCCTACTCGACGCGGATGCGGACGACGTCCAGGCAATCCTGTCCGGCCCCGACCTCTATGTCCGGGTCGGCGGCAAGGACGTGGCGATCATCGACCAGTATCTGGGCCATGAGGGCAACTGGTCCGGCATCCTGACCAAGGGCGGCCTGAAGGGCATCGCCGGCTTCCTCACCGACGGGACGGTCACCCCCGACCCGACCCTGCCGCAGCCCACCCCGGACGTGGTCGGCAGTGTGGGCAACGACATCCTGCGCGCACCCTCCGATGCCGGGCACCATCTGCGGGGCTTAAGCGGCGACGACCAGCTGTTCGGCGGTGCCGGCAACGACCGGCTGGACGGTGGTGCCGGGACCGACACGCTGCAGGGCGGTGCCGGCGAGGACACCTATCTCCTGCGCCACGGCGACGGCGGCATCGACCGGATCATCGACCACCAAGGCAGGTCGCAGATCCAGATCGAGGGCATCGACTTCAAGGACCTGGACGCCTGGACGGTCGGGCGTGATCTGTGGCTGGCGGTGGACACCACGCCGCTCGGCATGGTGGAGGACTGGCAGTCCAACCACGCCGACTGGACGATCCGGATCGGCGACAAGACCGTCGCGGCCGACGACCTGTTCAGCTGACGGCGTGCCGCCCCCTGCGGGCCGCCGCGGCGACCGCCTCCGTCAGCAGGGGGCGCAGCTCATCCATCGTGATCATCGGCAGGACGACCAGCACGTAGGGATGATGCCGGTAGTGCTCGGTCAGGTGGAACAGGTCCGGCCGGCTTGCCAGCAGCTGCTCGCGCCGGTTGGGGTCCACGCGCAGGACCAGCGTGCGGCCGTCCTCCTGCAGCCGGGCCAGCAGCCGACGACGCAGCCGCCAGGCAGGCGTGCCGTAGCTGCTGCCTTCCGCCACGCCCGGCAGCTCGGCCAGCAGCCGGCCGAGCTCGGCAGGGGTCATCCGGTCAGGCCGCGCAGGGCCGGATAGAAGGCCGCATAGCGCTCGTGCAGGCGGGCATAGGCCGCGGCCCGCTCCGGATCGGGCTCGGTGCGCCTGGCCGGAGGGCGGATCATCGCCGCCACGGCCTGCTCGACGTCCGGCTGCAGCCCGGCGGCGACGCTGGCCAGGATGGCACCACCCATGGCCGGCCCTTCTTCGGCCTGCGGCACCACCAGCGGCAGGCCCAGCTGGTCGGCCAGCATCTGCCGCCAGCCAGCGCTCCTGGCCCCGCCGCCCACCACCACCAGCTCGCCGAACTCGGCCCCCTCGGCACGCATCCGTACCAGGCAGTCGCGGTAGGCGAAGCCGACACCTTCCAGCAGGGCCCGGACCAGGTGGCGCCGGTCGTGCGACAAGGTCAGGCCGATCCAGGCGCCGCGCGCCGACGCATCCATGTGCGGCGACCGCTCTCCGGACAGATAGGGCAGGAAGAACAGGCCGTCCGCACCGGGCGGTACCTCGGCGGCTTCGGCCAGCAGCAGGTCGTAGACGTCCTTGCCCTCGGCCGCGGCCTGGGCGCGCTCCTCGAACGCCACCGCGTCGCGGTACCAGCGCAGCGCCCCGCCGGCGGCGAGGATCACGCCCATCAGGTGCCAGCCGCCCGGTGCTGCGGCGCAGAACCCGTTCAGGGCGCCGTTCGGGTCGCGCATCGCCTGGCCGCCATGGACGAAGATCGTGCCGGACGTGCCGACCGAGAGCACGCCCTGGCCTGGGCGCACCACGCCGGCACCCAGGGCCGCCCCGGCATTGTCGCCGGCCCCGGCGGCCACCGGCAGTCCCGCCGGCAGGCCGGTGAGGGCGGCCGCCTCTTCCGTCAGCCGGCCCGCCAGCTCGGGGCTCTCGGCCACCTCTGGCAGCCAGTCGCGCGGGATCTCCAGGGCGGCCAGCAGCTCTTCCGACCAGTTCCGGGCGTTCAGGTCGAACAGCAGCGTGCCCGATGCGTCGGCCGGGTCCGTCCCATAGGTGCCGGTCAGGCGCAGGCGCACGAAATCCTTGGGCAGGAGCACCTTGGCCAGCCGCCGGTAGGCGTCGGGCTCGTGCTCGCGCAGCCAGAGGATCTTGGGCGCCTGCATCCCGGCCGAGGCCGCATTGCCGGTGATCTCGATCAGCCGCTGCCGGCCGACCCGCCGCTCGATCTCGGCGGCCTGGGCCCCGGTGCGCCCGTCGTTCCACAGGAGCGCCGGGCGGATCACCTGGTCCTTCGCGTCCAGGAACACCGAGCCGTGCATCTGCCCGGCCAGCCCCAGACCCGCGATCTCCACGCCATCCTGCCCGGCCAGCTCGCGCAGGACCTGGACCGTAGCCTGCCACCACTCCTCCGGCTCCTGCTCGGTCCAGCCGGGTGCCGGCGTGAGCAGGGGATATTCCCGTACCGCACTGGCGAGCACGCGCCCGTCCGGGCCCACCAGCAGGCCCTTGACCGCCGAGGTGCCGACATCGATCCCGATCGTGGCGCGCTGCATTCCGGTTCCTCCCGACCCTTGCCGCCCGAATCCCTGGCGCGCCCGCTGCCGCGGCGCAACCGGAAGATCACGCCCCGACCCGCCGATCAGCCGGCGCGAGGTCCAGATGCGCGGACCCGGCGATTTCTGCCCGGCAGGAATTGCCGATGGGCGGCAGGCTCTGCCGGGTGGGGCGGGGGCAGGTGCGTGCGGCCGGCCGGGGTGGGCCGCGGCTTTGGGGTATTGGCACGGCCCATGCATGGTGGAGGGCCGCCGGGCCCTGA
>NZ_DATMFZ010000220.1:0-3527 GCF_035556675.1 Geminicoccus sp.
TACCAGGACCGCCACCCAACCTCGACAGATCAGGTACCCGCAACTCCCGAGCACCAGAGCGACGATCACCGTCACCGCTGAGCACCCAGCCTCGCTGCGTGGGCCGGGTTCTAGGCCTGGCCAGCTGAACCGTCAACAGGGTTTTTTCATCCCGTTGGCGGCTGGGCGTACCCTCCTGCCCCGGCCTTGCAGATATAGGGCAGCGCCCCGGCCCGAAAAGGCGCCGGCGTAGAAAAATTTCAGCCGCGAATCCTCAGGCACCCAGCGCCTGCTGCAGCGCCTCGATCACCCGGTCCTGGTCCCCAGGCTGGAGATAAGGATGGATCGGCAGGGCCAGGACCTCCTCGGTGAGCTTGCGGCTCACCGGGATCCCGGTCGGGCTCACCGGGCAGCCGGCGAACGCCGCCTGGTCGGCCAGGGCCCTGGGATAATAGATCATGGTCGGGATGCCCTGGCCGGCCAGCTCGGCCTTGATCCGGTCGCGCCCCTGCAGGCGCAACGTGTACTGCGCCCAGGCCGAGGCCACGCCGTCGGGCGTGCGCGGGGTGATGGCGAGGTTGCCCAGGGCCGCGTGGTAGCGGTCCGCGACCCGCTGCCTGGCCGCCTGCTCCTCGTCCAGGACCGCCAGCTTCTCCAGGAGGATCGCCGCCTGGATCGTGTCGAGCCGCCCGGTGGTGCCGAGCCGGACATTGTCGTACTGGCCGCCGCCGCCCATGCCGTGGAAGCGCAGGGAGCGCAGCCGCGCGGCCAGATCGGCGTCGTCGGTCAGCATCGCCCCGCCATCGCCGTAGCAGCCGAGCGGCTTGGCCGGATAGAAGCTGGTCGCCGCGGCATCGCCATGCGCACCGGCCCGCTTCCCGTCGCGGGTGGCGCCATAGCTCTGCGCCGCATCCTGCAGGATGCGCAGCCCATGGTGCCGGGCGATCGCCTCGACCGCCCGGTAGTCGGCCGGCACGCCGAACAGGTCGACCGGGATCACCGCCTTGGGCTTCAGCCCGAGCGTGGCGGCATGGCCGATCGCCGCCTCCAGGCTGGCCGGGTCCAGGTTGAAGGTCTCGGGCTCGACATCGCAGAACACCGGGGTGGCGCCATGCCAGGCCGGGGCCTCCGCGGTGGCGGCGAAGGTGAAGGCCGGGACGAACACCGCGTCCCCTGAGCCGATCTCCCAGGCGCGCAGGATCAGCTCGATCGCCTGGGTGCCGTTGGCACAGCTCACCACATGGCCCACCCCGGCATGGGCGGCCAGGCGCTGCTCCAGTTCGGCCACCTGCGGCCCCATGATGTAGGCGCCGCTCTCGATCACCTGCTGTACCGCCGCCTCGATCCGCCCGCCTAAGCGCCGGCGCTGCGCTGCCAGGTCGACGAACGGGATCGGTGCGGGCGCCATCGGCGGATATCCATGCAGGTGAAGGGAAGCCGGGCAAAAGCTTAGGCCGGGGCCACGCCCGCGCAAGGCCGCAGCCGCTGCGGATCGGACCTGGGTGGAGCTGCCGGCCCGGGTTGACTTGCCGGGTGCCATGCTTCTATCAAGCGGCCTCCCCGGGTCGGCCGCCGTCCCGGTCGCAGTTTTGCGCGCCCGATCGCAGGCGGGCGCTTCGTACCAGGGTGACGAACATGGCCGTTCCGAAGCGAAAAACCTCCAAGTCGCGCCGCGACATGCGCCGCGCCCATCTGGCGCTCAACGTCCCGACCGTGATCGAGGACAAGGTGACCGGCGAGTATCGCCGCCCGCATCATGTCGACCTGAAGACCGGCATGTATCGCGGCCGCCAGGTGATCACGCCCAAGGACAGCGCCGAGAGCTGAGCCGATCGCCGGCCGAGGTGCCGGCGGCGGCGACGAGCCCGAGCGGGCGGTCGCGAGACCGCCCGCTTTTGCTTGTCCTGCGGCCGGCGGGGCAGGAGCCGAAGCCCCTCCCCCGGCCCATTCCTGCTCAGTAGGCGAATTCCGCGAACACCGGCTCGACCCGGCCACCCCAGCGGCCCCGGAACAGCTCGATCTTGCGGTCGGCCGGCGTGCGGCCGCTGGCGGCGGTCTCGCGCAGGTCGGCCAGATACTGCTCCTCGCTGGTGCCGATCCAGTCGAGCCGGCCGCGCGCCTTCAGCCCCTGGGCAGCGATCGCCAGCACTTCCTTGGCCAGATCCTGCACGGTGCGGCCGCGAAACGGCGCCTTCAGCCCCTGCACCGGCACGATCCGGCGCAGTTCCTCGAGCTCGGCCAGGCTCCAGCCGCGGATCAGGTCATGGGCCGCATCCAGGGCCGTGCCGTCATAAAGCAGGCCCACCCAGAGTGCCGGCAGGCCGCAGAGCTGGTCCGAGGCACCGCAATCGGCGCCGCGCATCTCCAGGTACTTCTTGAGCCGGACCTCGGGGAACAGGGTGGTGACATGGTCCGACCAGTCGCTCATGGTCGGCAGCTCGCCCGGCAGCTCGTCGAGCCCGCCCTCCATGAAGCGGCGGAACGAGCGCCCGGCCACGTCGATATAGCGCCCGTCGCGGTAGACGAAATACATGGGCGTATCGAGCACGTAGTCGGCCCAGCGCTCGTAGCCCATCCCGTCCTCGAACACGAAGGCGGGGATCCCGGTCCGGTCCGCGTCCGTGTCGGTCCAGACATGGGCCCGGTAGCTCTGGAAGCCATTGGGCTCGCCCTCGGAGAAGGGTGAGTTGGCGAAGAGCGCGGTGGCGACCGGCTGGAGCGCCATCGACACCCGGAGCTTCTTCACCATGTCCGATTCGGACGCATAGTCCAGGTTCACCTGGACCGTGCAGGTGCGCAGCATCATGTCCAGGCCGAGCGTGCCGACCTTCTGCATGTAGCGGCGCATGATCGCGTAGCGGCCCTTGGGCATCCACGGGATCGCCGCGCGCGGCCAGAGCGGCTGGAAGCCCATGCCGAGCATGCCGAGGCCCAGGGGCTCGGCCACCGAGCGGCATTCCTCCAGATGGCCGGTGACCTCGCCGCAGGTCTCGTGGATGGTCCGCAAGGGCGCCCCGGACAGCTCGAACTGGCCGCCCGGCTCCAGCGTGATGTTGCAGCCGTTGCGGGTCAGCGCCACCACGCGCCCGTCCTCGACCAGCCGCTCCCAGCCGAACTTCTCGGCGAGCCCCTCCAGCACCGCGGCGATCCCGTCCGGCCCGTCATAGGGTACCGGCGTCAGGTCGTCCTTGCGGAACACGAACTTCTCGTGCTCGGTGCCGATCCGCCAGGCCTCGGCCGGCTTCTCGCCCGAGGCGATCCACTCGACCAGCTGGTGCCTGCCATCGATGGGCGCCCCCTGGCCACTGGGCGGTGCCGACATGCGTGCGTTCCTTTTCCTAGATCCGTCTGGGTCCGCCCCTGTTCAGGCGGATCCCTTGGCCAGTTCCGGCCCGCTCACCCGGTCGATCTCGGCGCGCAGGGCCTGAACTTCCTGGGCGGCCGTGCCGCGCGGCTCGTGCTCGATCACGCCCAGCCCGCGCGCCATCGCCGCGACATAGCTTTGCCGGTTGCCCAGCTGTGCGTCGAGCGGCACCACACCCAGCTCG
>NZ_DATMFZ010000221.1:0-48801 GCF_035556675.1 Geminicoccus sp.
ATGCGGGGCGGCCGGTGGCTGGACATGGTTAACCGCTTCATTTAGTGATCGCCGCCCCCGCGCGCCCGCCGCGCGGCCGACCTTTCTGGATCGTCCTCCCCATGACCTCTGCCGTCATGCCGGGCAGCCGCGCCACGCCGCGCGAATGGATCGGCCTCGCCGTGCTGGCGCTGCCTTGCCTGGTCTATTCCATGGACCTGACCGTCCTGAACCTGGCGATTCCCCAGCTCTCCGCCGAGCTGCGGCCGAGCGCTGCCCAGCTTTTGTGGATCGTCGACATCTACGGCTTCCTGGTCGCGGGCTCGCTGATCACCATGGGCACGCTCGGCGACCGGATCGGCCGGCGCCGGCTGCTGCTGATCGGTGCCGCCGCGTTCGGTGTCGCCTCGGTGCTGGCGGCCTTCGCACCCAGCGCCGGGCTGCTGATCCTGGCGCGCGCCGTACTGGGCCTGGCCGGCGCCACCCTGGCGCCCTCCACCCTCTCCCTGATCCGCACCATGTTCCAGGACGACCGGCAGCGCACCTTCGCGATCGGCGTCTGGATCGCCAGCTTCTCCGCCGGTGCTGCGATCGGGCCGGTGGTGGGCGGCGTGCTGCTGGAGCATTTCTGGTGGGGCTCGGTCTTCCTGATCGCCCTGCCGGTGATGCTGCTCCTGCTGGTGCTGGGGCCCTTCCTCCTGCCGGAGGCGCGCGATCCGGACGCGGGAAGGATGGACCTGCCAAGTGCCGCCCTGTCGGTCGGGGCGGTGCTGGCAGTGATCTACGGCATCAAACGCAGTGCGGAGGCGGGCTTCGGCCTGCTGCCCACGCTGGCGATCCTGGCGGGTCTGGTGGTGGGGCTTCTGTTCGTGCGCCGCCAGCGCCGCCTGGATGATCCGCTGATCGACGTGTCGCTGTTCCGCATCCCCTCGTTCAGCGCGGCATTGCTCATCAACCTCCTGTCCCTGTTCGCCGCCTTGGGCTTCTTCCTGGTGATCGGCCAATATCTCCAGCTCGTGCTGGGGATGGGGCCGCTGGAGGCGGGCCTGTGGGTGGCGCCGTCCGGGATCGCGTTCGCGGCCGGCTCGATGGTGGCGCCCTGGCTGGTGCGCCGCTGGCAGCCGGCCACCGTCATCGCCGGTGCGCTGGCGGTGGCGGCGCTGGGCTTCCTGATCCTCACCCAGCTCGGCGGCAGCTGGCCGCTGGCCGTGCTGGTCACCGGCATGCTGGTGTTCTGCCTGGGCCTGTCCCCGGTCGGCACGCTCACCACCGACCTGGTGCTGGGCTCGGCACCGCCGGAGCGTGCCGGCGCCGCCTCGGCGATCTCCGAGACCAGCTTCGAGCTGGGCGGAGCCATCGGGATCGCCGTGCTGGGCAGCGTGCTGACGGCAGCCTATCGCGAGCGGGTGATACCGGCCCTGCCGGCGGAGCTGCCGGCCGAGCTGGCGCTGGCGGCGAGCGGCACGCTGGCGGCCGCCCTGGAGGTGGCCGAGGAACTGCCCGACAGTGCCGGCGCCGCGCTGGCCGCGGCCTCGAAGGCTGCCTTCACCCAGGCGATGGAGCTCTCCTCCATCCTGTGCGCCGCGATCGCCCTGGGCACCGCACTGCTGGCCTGGATGACGCTGCACCGGCGCCGCCGACCGCCGGCCTCCGGCGAAGCCCTGGCCACCCGGGGCTGAGCCGGCGGCTCAGCGCTTCGGCTTGGCCTTGTTCGGGAACAGGAACTCGCGGCCGACCTTGACCCGATACTCGCCGTCATAGGCGATCACGTCGGCAGTGGCATAGGTCTCGGTCCACTGGTCGGGCAGGTAGGAGCCGGTGCCGACCACATCGATGGGGGCCCGCACCGAGGCCATCAGCTTGCATTTCTGCGGGCTGAAGCCGGAGGAGGCGACGATGCGCACCCGGGGATAGCCGGCCTGGTCCAGCCGCTCGCGGACATGCCAGATGGCGGCGGCCGACACGCCGGTGCCGGTCAGCCAGCGCAGTTCCTCGTGCGTGCGGTAGGTGCGGATCGCGTCGGGCACGTGGCGGTCGAGCACCGCATAGGACTCGGCGGTGTCCAGGTCCTCCACGAAGCGGCCGCCATGGGTGTCGAGCCGAACGGAGAGCCGGCCGGACGCCGCCAGCTCCGGGAAGCGGGCGCAGACCGCCAGGCTGTCGCTGATCTCCTGCCCGAAATAGTCGACCAGCACGGTCAGCGGCTGGTCGGGGAAGGTCTCGTGGAACATCTCGGCGGCGCGCACCGTGCTGCCGGCATAGCCGATCAGCGCATGGGGCATGGTGCCCGTACCCTCGTCCCGGCCGAAGAAATGCGCGGTGGCGTCCACGGCATTGCCGATGAAGCCCACTGCACCGGCGCGGCGCCGTGCCTCGGCCGAGCCCACCGAGGCGGCATAGGCCATCATCTCGCCCATCTCCGCTCCGGCGCAGTGCCGGGCGTCCATGGCGAGGAAGCCGACCTTGGGCAGGTCGGTGCACATGTTGTAGGCGTTGAACGCCGCCACGCAGCACGGGCCCAGCCGCTGCAGGAGGATGGTCTCCAGGTCGACCAGCCCCGCGAACGGTCCGGTCAGGTAGAGCATCGGCTCGCCGGCGCCGACCCAGTCGCCTTCCTGGAAGCGCAGGTCGAGCTCGATCGCGATCCCGCGCTCGGCCATGATCCGGGCCAGCCAGTCCAGCGCCAGCCGCGGCGCGAACAGGACCGGGCGACGCATGAACACCGCGTAGGTGACGCGGACGTCGCCGTACCGCTCCACCACTTCCTTCGTGCGCACGAAGTACTTGTCGGTGAACCGGGCGATGTCGCCGTTGGTGGGGCCATAGCCGGCCCCGGCGAGCGTGGTTGGGCGAGACGACATGCGAGGATCCCGTGGAAGCCCGGCCGGAGCCGGGGCTGGCGGCAGGAGCTGTTCGGTCGGGTTCAGCTCGCGACCCGGACGAGCTCGCGCTCCTCTTTCAGCGCCCGCGCCATCAGGAAGGCCAGCTCCAGCGACTGCTGGGCATTCAGGCGGGGATCGCAATAGGTGTGATAGCGGTCGGACAGGCCGGCCTCGGTGATTGCCTGGGCGCCGCCCAGGCATTCGGTGACGTCCTGGCCGGTCATCTCCAGATGGACGCCGCCGGCATGGGTGCCTTCCGCCTTGTGGATGGCGAAGAAGCTGCGCACCTCGGACAGGATCCGGTCGAACGGCCGGGTCTTGTAGCCGCTGCCGGCCTTGATCGTGTTGCCGTGCATGGGATCGCAGGCCCAGACCACCTTGCGGCCCTCGCGCTCGATGGCGCGGATCAAGGGCGGCAGGTGGCGCTCGACCTTCTCGTGGCCCATCCGGGCGATCAGGGTCAGCCGGCCCGGGCGGTTGTCCGGGTTCAGGAGGTCGCACAGCCGCAGGAGGTCTTCGGCCGTCATGGTCGGGCCGCACTTGAGCCCGAGCGGGTTGGCGATCCCGCGGCAGAACTCGACATGGGCGCCGTCGAGCTGGCGGGTGCGGTCGCCGATCCAGAGCAGGTGGGCGGACGTGTCGTACCAGCGGCCGCTGGTGCTATCCACGCGGGTCATCGCCTGCTCGAAGCCCAGCAGCAGGGCCTCGTGGCTGGTGTAGAAGCTGGTGCGCAGGATCTCGGGGTTGTTGGCGTCGGTGATCCCGCAGGCGCGCATGAACGCCAGCGATTCGGTGATCCGGTCGGCCATGTCCCGGTAGCGCTCGCCTTCCGGGCTGTTGCTGACGAAGCCCAGGTTCCAGGCCTGGACCCGGTCGAGCGAGGCATAGCCGCCCTGGGTGAAGGCGCGCAGCAGGTTGAGCGTGGCCGCTGCCTGGGAATAGGCCTGGAGCTGACGCCGGGGGTCGGGGGCGCGCTGCCCGGCCTCGAAGGCCAGGCCGTTGACGATGTCGCCGCGATAGGCCGGCAGGGTCACGCCGTCGACCGTTTCGTCCGGGGCGGAGCGCGGCTTGGCGAACTGGCCGGCGATCCGGCCGAGCTTCACCACCGGCATGCCCGAGCCGAAGGTCAGCACCACGGCCATCTGCAGGATCACCCGCAGCGTGTCGCGGATCTTGTCGGCGGTGAAGTCGGCGAACGCCTCGGCGCAGTCGCCGCCCTGCAGGAGAAAGGCCCGGCCCTCGGCGACGTCGCCCAGCTTCTGGGTCAGCTCGCGCGCCTCGCCGGCGAACACCAGCGGGGGGTAGCCCGCCAGCTGCTGCTCGACCTCATTCAGCACCGCCTGGTCCGGGAAGCTCGGCATCTGCTGCGCGACCTTCGCTCGCCAAGTCGAAGGGTTCCAGCTCGCGACCATGTCCGTTTCTCCTTCCCTCACCAGTATAGCTAGCCTTTGAACGGCTGGTACATGGTGACGAACTCTTCCGCGGCGGTCGGGTGGACCGCGATCGTGTCGTCGAAGTCGGCCTTGGTGGCACCGGCCGTCATGGCAGTGGCGAAGCCCTGGATGATCTCGCCGGCCTCGGGCCCGACCATGTGGCAGCCCAGCACCCGGTCGGTCTTCCGGTCGACCACCAGCTTCATGAAGATCCGGTGCGCGTGCTGGCCCATCGTGGTGCGCATCGGCCGGAAATTGGCCTTGTAGATCTCGACGTCGTAGCCCTCGGCATGGGCCCGGACCTCGGAGATGCCGCAGGTCGCCGCCTCCGGGGAGGAGAAGATCGCGGTGGCCAGCGTATCGTAGCGCACCGGCATGACGCGGTCGTTGAACAGCCGCTCGGCGATGGCGCGGCCCTCGGCGATCGCCACCGGGGTCAGGTCGAACTGGCCGCTGTCCACGCCGCAGCCGGCATGGTCCGAGCAGTCGCCGACCGCATAGAGGCCGTCCACGCTGCTCTTGTAGGTGTCGTCGACCAGGATGGCGCCCTCGTGGTCCATCCGCACTTCCAGCTCTTCCAGGCCGATGCCGTGCGTCTTGGGGATCGGCCGGCGCCCGGTGGCGTAGACCACGAGGTCGGCTTCCAGCGCCGGCTCGATGCCGTGAAGGCAGAGGCCGCCCGCCGTGCGCTCGATGCGCTTCACCACGCTGCGGCTCAGGATCTCCAGCCCGCCGGCCGCCATCTGGTCGGTGAGATGGCGGCGCAGGTCCTCGTCGAAGCCGCGCAGCGGCTGGTCGCCGCGCAGGACCAGGCTGGTCTTCGCCCCGAAGCCCTGGAAGATGCAGGCCAGCTCCACGCCGATATAGCCGGCCCCGATCACCGCCACCCGTGCCGGCAGGTCGTAGACGTCCTCCAGCACCTGGTCGGAGGTGACCACGTGCTCGATGCCGGGGATGTCGGGGAAGAACGGCGCGGCGCCGGTGGCGATCAGGACCCGCTTCGTTTGGAACAGCTCGCCGCCGGCTTCGACCACGAAGCCGTCGCCCTGGCGGCAGGCGACCTTGGCCCGGCTCTTGACCACCGTCACGCCGGCACCGTCCAGCATGCCGCGATAGATCGCCTCGAGCCGGGCGATCTCGCGGTTGCGCGCCTCGAGGAAGCCGCGGAAGTCGTGCCGCACCTCGCCGAACGACCAGCCCATGTCCCGGGCCACCGCCAGCTCGTGCGGCACGCCGGCACCGTAATGCATGAGCTTCTTCGGCACGCAGCCGCGGATCACGCAGGTGCCGCCCAGGCGCGAATCCTCGGCGAGCGCCACCTTGGCGCCATGGGAGGCGGCGCGGCGGGCGCAGGCGACGCCGCCCGACCCACCGCCGATCACGAACAGGTCGAGCTGGCTCACGCCTCTTGGCCTCGCTTGGTCGACGGGACGGTTACGGGGCGACGCCGATGCCACCCAGGCTGACGTACTTCAGCTCCAGATAGTCATCGACGCCGTACTTGCTGCCCTCGCGGCCGAGCCCGGACTGCTTCACGCCGCCGAACGGCGACACCTCGTTGGCGATCACGCCGTCATTGACGCCCAGCAGGCCGACCTCCAGCGCCTCGGCGACGCGGAACACCCGGCCGAGGTCGCGGGCATAGAAGTAGCCGGCCAGGCCGTAGTCGCTGTCGTTGGCCAGCGCGATCACCTCCTCCTCCGTCTCGAAGCGGAACAGGGGGGCCACCGGGCCGAACGTCTCCTCGCGCGCGATCTGCATGTCCATGTTGCAGGCGGAGAGCACGGTCGGCTGGAAGAACAGCCCGCCCAGCTGATGGCGCTCACCGCCGGTCAGCACCGAGGCACCCTTGGCGACCGCGTCCTTGACGTGCTCGGCCGCCTTGTCGACCGCGGCCGGCTCGATCAGCGGGCCCATCTGGGTGCCGGCCTCCATGCCGTTGCCGACCTTGAGCGCGCCCGCGGCTTCCGCGAACTTCTTGGCGAACTCGTCATAGACGCCGGCCTGGACATAGATCCGGTTGGTGCAGACGCAGGTCTGGCCGGAATTGCGGAACTTGCAGGCGATGGCACCCTGGACGGCGGCATCGATGTCGGCGTCGTCGAACACGATGAACGGCGCGTGGCCGCCCAGCTCCATGCTGACCTTCTTCACCGTGTCGGCGCACTGCTTGAGCAGGATCTTGCCGACCTCGGTGGAGCCGGTGAAGGAGATCTTGCGGACCTTCTTGTTCTCGGTGAGCTCGCCGGCGATCTTGCGGGCCGAACCGGTCACGATGTTGAACACGCCCGGCGGGAAGCCGGCGCGCTCGGCCAGCTCGGCCAGCGCCAGGGCGGAATAGGGCGTGTAGGTCGCGGGCTTGATCACCACGGTGCAGCCGACCGCCAGGCCCGGCGCCGACTTGCGGGTGATCATCGCGTTGGGGAAGTTCCAGGGCGTGATCATGCCGCACACGCCGACCGGCTGCTTCATCACCAGGATCCGGCGCGACGCCACCGTCTGCGGGACGATGTCGCCGTAGATGCGCTTGGCCTCCTCGGCGAACCACTCGATGAACGAGGCGCCGTAGACGACCTCGCCGCGGCTCTCGGTGAGCGACTTGCCCTGCTCGCGAGTCATGATGATCGCGAGGTCTTCCTGGTTCTCGATCAAGAGGTCGAACCACTTGCGCAGGATCGCGGCGCGTTCCTTGCCGGTCTTCTGCTTCCAGGACTTGAACGCCTCGTCGGCCGCCTCGATGGCGCGCCGGGTCTCGGCCTCGCCCATGTCGGGGATGGAGCCCAGCCGCTCGCCGGTGGCCGGGTCGGTCACGTCGATCGTCTTGCCGCTGTCGGCGCCCACCCACTTGCCGCCGATATAGGCCTGCTCCTTGAAGAGCGAGGGGTCCTTCAGCAGGTTGCGGATGTCTTTGAGGGCAGTAGCCATCTCGTCTCGAACTCCCCTTGGCCGGAGCCGGGCGACATGGGCCCGGGCTGCCCCGGCGACGACCGACCTGGCCGGATGCGCCTGCATCCGGCCCACGTGAGGCGGCGGCCTCCATACAGGATGGGGGCTTGCGCGGTAAAGGCGCAGCCCGCCCGGCGGTCAGGGCGAGACCGCCCGCATCTCCATCACGACGGGGCGGCTCATTCTGGCCGCCCGCCGCTTGCTCAGTAGTTCTTCTGGATCTGGTCGTAGACGAAGCCCGACGCGGCACCCGCGGCGGCACCGATCCCGACCTGGCTCAGCCAGTTGCCGCCGAACAGGCCGACCACGCCACCCGCGGCCGCCCCGGTGGCGGCACCGACCGCCGTGCTGCGCCCGGTCTGGCGGTCCACCGCGCAGCCGGCCACGCCGAGGCTCGCGATCAGCAGCGCCACGCCGCCCAGCCGCTTCATCCTGCTCATGTCCCGTTGGTCTCCCATCATTGCTTGCACGGCCAGATCGACGCGGCAGCCCGCCAGAACCCGTCCACCGCACTCTCGCTGCCGGTCTGCGGGTTGGTCTCGCCCCAGGCGACGATCGCGCGGCGGATGTCGTCCAGGCTCGGCACCGGATCGGCACATGCCCAGGGCTGAATGGCACCGGCACGCAGCAAGGTGGCGTAGAGGCTGCCGTTGCCGACCAGCCAGCCGCGGCAGAACTGGGCCGCATCCTCGGAATCGGCGCCGCAGACCGCGACGAGATCGGAGAACGTCCGCATCTTGAAGGCATCGGGCGCCACCGGTGCGGCGAGCGCCCCGCCCGCAGCCGTGGCCAAGATTCCCGCAAGCGCTGCTGTCCGCCAGCCCCGCATCGTCCACCTCCATCTCGGCCGGACACCAGGCCGCGTCCGCGGCCGTCTCGACGGAACATATAGGGCCGGCGCCGCTTCGAACCAACGCCGCGGCGGCGCCGGCTGGCTGATGCCGCGGTTCAGGCGCCCCGGTTCAGGTCCCGATGCCGCGCGCCACGAAGGTCGACATGCGCCGGCCGAACGCGGCCGGATCGGGCAGGGGCTCGCCCTCGACGATCCGGGCCTGGTCGAGCAGCAGGTGGGCGAGTTCCCCGAAGTCCGGGGTGTCGTCCTTGGCGAGTGTGGCCAAGCGGCGGACCAGGTCGTGACGCGGGTTCACTTCCAGGATCCGCTTGGCCAGCACGTCCAGCTGGTTGTGGCTCTTGAGGAACCGCTCCAGGCGCATGTCCATCGCCTGGTCGCCTGCCACCAGGCAGACGGCACTCTGGCGCAGCCGCTTGCTTTCCCGCACGTCCGCGACCTGGTCGCCCAGCGCCAGCTTGAGCTTGGCGATCAGCCGGCCGAGATCGCCTTCCTCGGTGGCCGGCTCCTCGGGCTTCTCCGCCTCGGCCGCGTCCTTCTCGATCGCGGACAGGTCCACGTCGCCCTTGGCCAGCGACCGGATCGGCTTGCCGGCATGCTCGGTCACCTGCTCCAGCCAGAACGGATCGACCTGGTCGTCCAGCAGCAGCACCTCCACGCCCTTGGCGCGCGCCTCCTCGAGCTGCGGACTGTTGCGCAGGGCGGCGTGGCTCTCGCCGGAGATCACGTAGATCGCCTCCTGGCCGGGCTTCATCCGGCCGACATAGTCGGCGAGCGACGTCCAGCCATCCGCGGAGTGGGTCGAGCGGAAGCGCGCCAGCTCCATGATCCGCTCGCGGTTCTCGCTGTCCTCGTACAGCCCCTCCTTCAGCACCGGGCCGAAGTCGGTCCAGAAGGCCAGGTACTTGTCCTTCGCCTCCTGCTCCTCCGCCTGGGCCTTGTTCTTCAGCTCGTCCAGGATCCGCTTGACGATCGCCTTGCGCATCTTCGGCACGACGCTGCCCTGCTGCAGGGTCTCGCGGCTGACGTTCAGCGGCAGGTCCTGGCTGTCGATGATGCCGGACACGAAGCGCAGGTAGCGCGGCAGCAGGTTCTCCAGGCTGCTCGTGATGAACACCCGCTTGACGTAGAGCTTCACCCCGTGGGCGCGGCGCGGGTCGTAGAGGTCGAAGGGCCGGGCCGTCGGCACGAACAGCAGGGCCGTGTATTCGAGCAGTCCCTCGGCGTTGAAGTGGACCCGGGCGAACGGCTCGTCGAAGGCGTGTGCGACGTGGTGGTAGAATTCCTTGTACTGCTCGTCCGTGATCTCGGACTTGGGCCGGGTCCAGAGTGCTGAGCCTTCGTTGATCTGCTCAGGGGCGGACGGCTCGTCGCCTTCCTGGTCGGCCTTGATCAGCCGCAGCCGGATCGGCAGGGCGATATGGTCGGAATGGGTGCGCACGATCCGGCGCAGCGTCCACTCGTCCAGGAACTCCTTGGCGTCGTCCTTGAGGTGCAGGGTGATCGCCGTGCCGCGCTTGAACGAATCGGTCGGCAGCTCCTCGATGGCGAAGCCGCTGCGGCCGTCCGAGGCCCAGCTCCAGGCGGTGCTCTCGCCGGCCCGGCGCGAGATCACCACCGCCTTGTCCGCCACCATGAACACCGAATAGAAGCCCACGCCGAACCGGCCGATCAGGTCGACGTCCTTCCTGGCATCGCCGGTCAGCAGCTCGGCGAAGCGCGCCGTGCCCGAGCGGGCGATGGTGCCCAGATTCTCCGCCAGCTCCTCGCGGGTCATGCCGATGCCGTTGTCGGCGATCGTCAGGAGGCCGTTCTTGGCATCGGCCAGGATGGTGATCTCGAGGTCCGGGTCGGTGCCCAGCAGCTCCGGCCGGCTCAGGCTCTCGTAGCGCAGCTTGTCGCACGCGTCGGACGCGTTGGAGATCAGCTCCCGCAGGAAGATCTCGCGATCCTTGTAGAGGGAGTTGATCACGAGATCGAGGACACGGCCGACATCGGCCTCGAACGGCTGCATCGTCTCGCTCATCGCCTTGTTGTTTCAGTCGGTTAGGGTGGGCCTGCGTGCCGAGCCATCTGGGAATTCGCCAGGGCGTCTGCAAGACGCAAGCGGCCGCACCTGCACAGGCGAACATGCGCTCGTGGCCTTTTACCGGTGGTTGCCGGGGCGAAGCTAGCCGTTGAAGCCTAGGCTGATTGAGATGTGGCCGCCCTGGCTCCGGGTGGCGGCGTGATCGGGGAAGACGCCGATCGAGAGGCGCTGCAGCCCGGCGGTCGCGGGGGCTTCCTCGTTCTCCGCCGAGATGACCGAGCGGAGCGTCGGGATGGTCAGGGCGACGCCGTCATAGCGGATCTCGATGTCCAGGCCGTCCTTCCGGTGGGTGGCGACGACGGCGAGGGGCTTGTGCAGGTAGTGGCCTTCCTTCAGCAGCCGGAAGGCCTGTTCGACGCCGGTGAGCGTGCGGGCGATCAGTGCGGGGCCAAGCTGCCACTCGGTCGCGTTCGCGTTCAGCGTGCGGGCAAGGTCGGCCAGGGCCTTGTCGGATTCGCGCCAGTTGATCGTCTCCGACTGCGGCGTGGCGATCCGGAAGACCAGGGTGAGCGCGCAGGCCGCCGCCAGGCTGAGGGCGAGCCCGCTCTCGGCCACCAGATGCAGGTAGGCGGGCAGCCGGTCGAAGAAGCCGGGGCTCAGCTGCCGGGTGAGCGGCAGGAGCAGCCCGAGCCCGACCACGAACACCGCCCGCGTATCGAGCGTCCGCGAGGTGATCAGCTGCAGGCCACTGCCGATCATGATCGAGGCGGTGAACACCAGCAGGGCACCGGCCACCGCCGTGGGCAGGTCGAGGATGGCACCGGCCACCTTCGGCGTGAAGGCGAGCACCACCAGCACGGCGGCGCAGGCATAGGCGATGACCCGGCTGGTCACGCCGGTCGCGATCGAAATGCCGACCAGGCTCGGGCCGATGTTCATGCCGGGCGTGCCCAGCGCGCCGCCCACCGCGCAGCCCAGCCCGTCCGCCAGCACGCCCTTGCGGATGTTCGGGAAGTCCGGCGCCTTCCAGGCTGGATCGTTGGCGCGCTGGCAGGTGGTGACGACCCCGACCACCCGCAGCGCACCGGCCAGGCCGGCGGCCACAAAGGCCGGTATCAGCGCCGGCTCAAACGCGAACCGGATATGGTCGATGCCGGGCAGGGCGGCCCAGGAGGCCGTCGCGATCCCGCCCATGCCGCCCGGCCCGGGCAGGCCCAGCAAGGTCGCCGTGACCACGCCGGCGACCAGCCCGCCCAGGGAGGAGACGAGGCGCCAGACGCCCCGGCCCCAGATGGTCAGCCCGATGCAGACGGCGAGCGTCGCCGCCGCCACGGTCACGTGGCCGGCGGAATAGACCGATCCGGAAGAGCTGATGCCCAGCGAATGCTCCATCCCGACCAGGCCCAGCTGCAGGCCGACCACGGTGATCGCCAGCCCGCTGATGGTCGGCTGGATGATGATCCGGAGCCGCTGCAGGACGAACGACAGGGCCACCTCGACCAGGCCCGCGAAGATCGTCATGCCGAACACGGCCGGCAGCCCGCCCACCGCCGCCGCCTGGATCGAGGGGCCGAGATAGATGGCCGAATAGACGGGTGGGGCCAGGAAGCCCGAGCCGACCGGGCCCGAGCGCAGCGCCTGCAGGACGGTGGCGATCGCGGCCGCGATCATGCCGAGGCTGATGGCGCTGCGGGTCACCTCCTCGTCCGCCTGGGCCGCCCGGAAGACGATCACAATCAGGATCAGGTAGATCGCCAGCATCACCGCGTACTGCACGCCCAGCAGCACGACCTGCAGCGGTGGCGGGACGGCGTCGACGTCGTAGCTGAGCGGGACGAAGGTCGATGCGGCGGGGGCAGACGTCGCCATCGGGCAGGTCCCTGCTCAGGTCAGCGGCGGGATGGCCGGTCGGCGCGTGAGCGATTTCCGTGCCAGGCCCGGAACTGCCGCCCAGCTTCAGCCGGATCGCTTCGACCGGCTCCCTGGGCAGGCAGACGGCCCCGGACTGTTGCGCCACCTGGAAATCCGCATCTCGCGCTGTACAGGATGCACATCCTGGCAGGCGTAGATCATCGGGAGCGCATGGGCAAGTTTACGGCCCATCGGCCAGGGCCGGCACCAGCCGCAGGCAGGCGACCGGCTCGCTGAAGCCGCGCAGGGGCAGGGCCGCCAGCTCGCGGGTGATCGGCTGGACCAGCTCGCCGATCGCCCGATCCTCGGCCAGGGATGCGGAGATCACCACCTCGCCCGGGCCGGCCACGCCCTGGAGGCGGGCGGCCAGGTTGGCGGTGGAGCCGAAATAGTCGAGCCGGTCGTTCAGCGTGACCGCGATCGACGGGCCGGCATGGATGCCGATCTTGAGGAGGAGCGGCGGGTCGGCCGGGTCCGCGGCATGCTCGCCCGACTGGATGGCGCCCGACTGGATGGCGCCCGACTGGATGGCAATGGCGGCTCGCACTGCGTCCAGCGGATCGGCGAACGCCGCCATGACCGCATCGCCGATCGTCTTGATCACGGCACCGTCATGCTCCCCGACGATGCGCTGCAGCCGCGCGAAATGCTCGCGCACCCGCCGGAACGCCGCCGCCTCGCCGATCCGCTGGTACAGCGCGGTGGAGCCGGCCAGGTCGCTGAACAGGATCGCCACGCGCGCGATCCCGACCTCGTCCCCTGGGCGCAGCACCTGGTCGGAGAACAGGTCGCGGAAGGCCTGGATCGCGGCGACCCGGTCGGCGGTGAGCGCGTCCCGGATCCAGTCGCGCTGCTCCAGCACCGCCGTGCGCGGCAGGGCCGTCCGGTTGGCCAGGGTGAGCCGGCCCGGGGCATCCGGCAGGCCCAGCGTCACGGCGGCGTCGCCGAGATCGATCAGCGGCAGGGCGCCGCCATCGTGCTCGAACAGCACTTCCGGGCCCGGCTCCAGGGTGCGGGCCCGGTAGCTGCCGGGCGGCACCTCGATCTCGACCGTCCGGCGCTCGCCGGGTGCGAGGGTCAGGTGGACCAGGATGTGCGGGGTGCTCATCGGGCCCAGCAGGCAGAATTCGCCCTGGACGAGCGGGCGCAGACCGGCGGCCGGGCGGAAGGTGACCTCGACATTGCGGCTGAAGTCGCGGTCGTAGCGGATGGCACAGGTATCGCAGTGCACCGTCGTGGGGAGCTGGTCGAGCGAGCCCACCCGCTGCTTGGCACCCCGGCAGCGCGGGCAGAGCAGGTCCCAGGACAGGTCGAGCAGGCCACGCCGCGCCGCGTCCAGGCAGGCGGTGACCGTGGCCCGCGGGTCGAAGCCGTGGGCCTTGGCCAGCGCCAGCGGCCGGATTCGGCGCACGTCGTTCTCGCCGCCGCTGCGCAGCAGGCGCACCAGCTCCGCCAGGATCTCCGGCGGGTGCCCGGCCTGGCGGAGCTCCTGGTGCAGGCGCTCGATCTGGCCCTGCGCCCGCTCGTCCAGCCGCGGCGGCGGCGGGTCGAACGGGTCCAGCGCCTGCTCCGCCACGAATTGCTCGGCCCGGCGCGCCAGCCGCAGGAAGGCCTGGCCGAACTTGGACAGCAGGCCGGTCGCCAGCAGCACCCTGCCGGCCACGCCGCGCGGCTCGGCCAGGAGATGGTAGGCGGCCGTGCAGCCATCGTCGGTGTCGCTCAGCGTCAGGGTGACGCACAGCCGCGCCACCGGGCCGGTCTCGACCAGCCGGTCGTGCTCGTACCAGCGCTCCTTCACCCAGTTGCCGGGCAGGTCCAGCCATTCGAGCTGCCAGGAGCCGAGCCTGGCCCTGCCGCGGAACTGCCGCTCGCCCTCAGGCGTGGTGGCGGCCACGATCGGATGTGCCGGCAGGCCCAGCGCCTCGTTGAACCGGGCCGTGTCGGCCAGCGCCTCCCAGACCTTCGCGCGCGGGCCGGCGAACCGGTGATGGACTCGATGCTCGGTTGCCATGGCCGTGTCACCCCCGCGTGCACATGTGAGGGCCGGATGCAGAAGCGGGAGAAGCCACCTCTTGCAATCGGCCGCCGGGAACGGAATCTTCTCTGTCATGAGCTCGATGCGCACTACCGACTCGCGCATCTTGGCGGTCCTCGGACCGACCAACACCGGAAAGACGCACTTCGCGATCGAGCGTCTTCTGGCGCACCATTCCGGCATGATTGGCCTGCCCCTGCGGCTGCTCGCCCGCGAGATCTACGACCGGATCGTCAAGGAACGCGGCCCAGATGCCGTGCAGCTGGTCACCGGCGAGGAGAAGATCGGCAGCGACAAGGCGCCCTACGTGGTCGCCACGGTCGAGGCGATGCCGATGGACCGCCCGGTCGCCTGCCTCGCCGTCGACGAGATCCAGCTGTGCGCCGACTGGGAGCGCGGCCACGTCTTCACCGACCGGCTCCTGAACGCCCGCGGCCTGCACGAGACGATCTTCCTGGGCTCGGACACGATCAAGCCGCTGATCCGCCAGCTCGTCCCCGAGGCGGTGCTGATCGCCCGGCCGCGCATGTCCACCCTGACCTATGTCGGCGAGAGCAAGCTGCACCGGCTGCCGCGCCGCTCCGCGATCGTCGCGTTCACCGCGGCCGACGTCTATGCCCTGGGCGAGGTGATCCGGCGCCAGCGTGGCGGGGCCGCGATCGTGATGGGCTCGCTCAGCCCCCGCACCCGCAACGCCCAGGTCGCCATGTACCAGGCGGGCGAGGTCGACTACCTGGTCGCGACCGATGCGATCGGCATGGGCCTCAACATGGACCTGACCCATGTGGCGTTTGCCGCCCTGCACAAGTTCGACGGGCGCGAGCGGCGCAAGCTGGCCGCCACGGAGGTGGCGCAGATCGCCGGGCGGGCCGGCCGGCATATGGCCAACGGCACGTTCGGCACCACCAACGGGGTGGGCGAGCTCGACGAGCGGATCGTGGAGGCGGTGGAGACCCATAGCTTCCCGCCGCTGAAGCATCTGCGCTGGCGCAACTCGGCACTGGACTTCCGCACCCTGCAGGGCCTGCTGCGCTCGCTGGACGCCGGGCCCGACCGTGCCGCGCGCGATGCGCTGTGGAAGGTGCGCGATGCGCTGGACGACCGCTCCTTGCACATGCTGGCCGCGCGCGACGAGATCCGCCAGATCGCCGACCGCCCGGAGCGGGTGCGGCTCCTGTGGAGCGTCTGCCAGACTCCGGACTTCTCCAAGACCCTGGCCGAGAGCCACCTGCATCTGCTCAGCACGATCTACCGCCACCTGACCAGCCCCGGCGGGGTGATCCCGGCCGACTGGGTGGCGCGGACCATCGACCATATCGACCGGATGGACGGCGATATCGACACGCTGATGGGCCGGCTCGCCCATATCCGGACCTGGACCTATCTCTCGCACCGCCAGGACTGGTTCCAGGACGCGGCCCACTGGCAGGAACGGGCCCGGGCCGTGGAGGACCGGCTGTCGGACGCCCTGCACGAGCGGCTGATGCAGCGCTTCGTCGACAAGCGCACCACCGCCCTGCTGCGCTCCCTGCGCGAGCATGACGACCTGCCGGCGACGGTGGAGGCGGACGGCTCGCTGGCGGTGGACGGCCACCCGGTCGGGACCATCGAGGGGCTGGACTTCACCCTCCTGCCCGGCGAGGCCGACCTGGCCCGCAAGGCGCTCAGCGCCGCTGCGCGCCGGGCGCTGCGCCCGGCCCTGGAACGGCGGGTCGCCCAGATGCTCGGGGCACCCGAGGACGAGGTGTGCTTCGATCCCGGCGGCGCGGTGCGCTGGCAGGGTGCGGTGGTCGGCCGGCTGGCACCCGGCCGCGTGCCGCTGCGGCCGGTCGTGCGGCCCAAGGTCAGCGATGAACTGCCCGGCGAGCTGCGCGAGCGGGTGGCGGACGAGCTCGGCCGGCGGCTGGACGGCTGGATCGCGCGGGGCATCGGCCGGATCGCGCGGCTGGCCGCGGCCAGCGACGATGCCGGGCAGAGTGGTGCGGTGCGCGGCGTCGCCTATGCGCTGGCCGAGGCCCTGGGTGCCATCCGGGTGGATCGGATCGAGAGCGTGTCCGCTCCGCTGGGCGAGGCCGACCGCAAGGCGCTGGCCAGGCTGGGCGTGCGGCTGGGCGTGGAATGGCTGTTCCTGCCTGAGCTGATGCGGCCGCGCGCGCGGCGCGTGATCGCGCTGCTGATCCGGGTCTGGACCGGGCAGGACTGCCCGTTGCCGCCCGAGGGCGCCACTACCTGGCGGGACCTGCCGGACCTGCCCGCTTCCACCCTGGCCGCTCTGGGCTTCGCGCGGTTCGGCACGCTGGGTCTCCGGCTGGACGTCACCGAGCGGCTGGCCGCCCAGTTGCGGGCACGGGCGCGGGAGAGCCGGCAGTTCGACCTGCCGGGCGACCTCGCGGCTGCCGCCGGGCTGAAGCTCGACGAGCTGGTCGCGGTGGCGGCGGGGCTGGGTTTTGCCTGCGTGGTCGAGGGCGAGGCGCGCAGGCTGGTGCGCATGCGCAAGCGGCGCCGGCCGGATCCGGTCGAGCGCAAGCGCGCAGCGCGGGCAGGGCGCAGCGATTCCCCGTTCGCGGTGCTGCGCACCCTGGTCGCCGGACGCAGTTGAGGGTCCAGGAGAGCCGGTTGAGGGCCGGCGAAAAGGAGGCAACTTGCACGACGAAGCGCTGAGACTGGACACCTGGCTCTGGCACACGCGGTTCTGCAAGACCCGCACGGATGCCCAGAAGCTCGTCGAAGGCGGCCGGGTCCGCGTCGACGAACGGATCGTGACCAAGGCTCATCTTCAAGTGCGCACCGGCATGGTGCTGACCCTGCCGCAGGGGCGGGACATCAAGGTGATCCGGGTGCTGGCGATGCCCAAGCGCCGCGGGCCCTATGCCGAGGCCCGCGAGCATTACCAGGAGCTGCCGCTGGCCTGAGCGTCAGCCGCCGGGTGCCGGCCTGGGCGGCCGTTCGCCGAAGATCTTCGAGCCGACCCGCACGGTGGTGGCGCCGAAGCGGACCGCCTCCTCGTAGTCGGCGCTCATGCCGATCGACACGCCGGCCAGGCCATGGCGCTTGGCGAGCTTGGCCAGCAACGCGGTGTGCGGGACGATGTCCTCCCCCTCGGGCGGGATCGCCATCAGCCCCTCGACCTCGAGGCCGAGCTCGTCCCGGCACAGATGCAGCAGCTCGTCGAGGCCGTCCGGCAGGACACCGCCCTTCTGCGGCTCCTCGCCGGAATTGACCTGGACGTAGAGCCTGGGCAGGCGGCCCTGCCGGTCGCGTTCCTTGGCCAGGGAGCGCGCCAGCTTCGGGCGGTCCAGCGTCTGGATCACGTCGAACAGGGCCACGGCGTCCGCGGTCTTGTTGGTCTGCAGCGGCCCGATCAGGTGGAGCTCCAGGTCCGGATGGGCCTCGCGCAGCGGCGTCCAGCGGCTGCGCGCCTCCTGCACGTAGTTCTCGCCGAACACGCGCTGCCCGGCCGCGAGTGCCGCATGGACCCGCGGGGCGGGCTGCAGCTTGCTCACCGCCACCAGTGTCACCGAGCCCGGCTCGCGGCCGGCGCGCTCCGCAGCCTGGGTGATCCGATCCCGCACCTCGGCCAGTGCCAGGGCGATCTCCTGCTCGACGTCCATCGGGTCGCATGCTCGTGGTTGGAGGATGACGGGCGGCTGCCTTCCGTCGGCAGATCCACCAAACCGCGTGCGGACGCAAGCGATGGGTCCCGGACATGCCCCGGCACCGGTCTCCAACGCCTTCTTCCGCCCTGTCCGGGCCAGGATCGCGCCTGGATCGTGTCGCCAAGTGGCCCGCGGTCGAGAACCCGGCCATCGCGTGCCTGCCGATGGGTCGGCGTGAAGAGATCGATCAAGAACCACAAAAAAGTGGCTAAAATTTTTCGGGTTATTACTTTATCCGGATACGCGGGTTTCCATTCTCAGACCAGTCGCCATGACTTCATAGAGAGTGTTGCGGACAAGTCTTTCGATTTCTGTATGCGGTCGAGAAACCGGTGCCAGTTCTACTTTTGGTGTTGTGCCGGCGGCAAGAAGGCATGTTGCACTAATGTCGCAGGCCCCCGTCTACGCCCAGTGGAAGTAGCGAAACGAGTTGAGGCGTGCAGGCGTGGTGGGCAACTACTCCCTCGGCGACTGGGCCGTGAAGGTCACCTGGCTTATCGGATAGGATCTCGTTCGGAACCTCCGGTCCGGTTCAGAAGGTCGCGCTAGTTCGAGAAGGAAGGATAGATATGAGGATCAAGACCCTCCTGTTGGCCGGCGTGGCCTCAGGCGTTGTCGCGGCCGCCGGGGCCGCCAACGCGGCCGAGGTGATGCCGGGCGGCGCGCTCGACATCACCCTGTCCGGTCAGTTGCGGGCGGGCGTGCTGTTCGGCGAGAACGACTCGATCAGCGGAAACGATCCCGGCTACGGGATGTACACCAACAACCGCGTGTTCATCGACGTGCGCGGCAAGGACGACGGCAGCCTGATGGAGTATGGCGGACGGTTCCGTCTGCGCTTCGACAACGGCCGTGGTTCCAACAACAACATCGTCGACCGCAGCTGGCTGTTCATCCGCGGCGGCTGGGGTGAAGTCCGCCTCGGCAACGAAGTCGGCCCGGGTGACAACTCGAAGGTCTTCTCGAGCGTGATCGCGGCCGGTACCGGTGGTATCGACGGTGACTTCAATCCGGCGTTCGGCAACTCGGTCTACACCTATGTCGTGCCGCTCTCGGGCGCCGCGACCAAGGTCGTGTACTACACCCCCGAGATCGCCGGGTTCCAGGCGGGCGTGTCGTTCGCTCCCGATGACGATGCCGGCGGTCTGGTCAGCCAGAACGACGACAGCGACCAGGGCGGCCGTCAGCACGTCGAAGGTGCCATCACCTACAAGGGCGCCTTCTCTGGTGTCGACATCCTGGCCGGCGTGACCGCGTCGACCGCGAAGTTCGGTCCGGACGACGAGGACCTCAACGGCATCAGCGGCGGTGTGTCGCTCGGCCTGTTCGGCTTCAACCTGGCCGGTGCCTATGGTCACAACGGCGGCGACCTGGCCGACGTCGACTACTGGAACATCGGTATCGGTGGCAGCTTCGGTCCCGCCAAGTTGGCCCTCGAGTACTCGCAGGCCGACGGTAACGTCGACCCGCTCCTCGGCGGCACCCCGGGCGATAGCACCCCGACCGCCATCGTCCTCTCGGGCACGATGGGCATCATGCCGGGCGTCTCGCTCCTGACCGACATCGGTCTGTACGACACCGATCTGCCGGGTTCGGACGAGAACTTCGCCGGCCTGGTGGCGGTCGACATCCAGTTCTGATCCGTCTTCCCTCAAGGGAGCAGATCTTCTGGAATGCTGCGGCGGGGGATACCCCGCCGCAGTTTTTTCTTTTCGCCCTCGCACTGTGTCGGCCGCCCTGGCAGAATGGCGTGCGCCGGATAGATGCGAACGATGTTCCCGGATCGCCGGGCAGACCTGCGGGAGTGGCTTGCGATGTGGCGGATGCTGGCGGCCAGCATCGTCGGATTGGTCGGGATGAGCCAGATCGCGGCGGCTGCGGATCTGGTCGCCGGTGGCTATGTCGGCCACTCGGACGAGCCTGCCGCCGATAGCGAGCGTCCCGGCACCATGAGCTTCGGCTTCACGCCCAGGGGCAGCGCCACGGATCGCCTGCGCTTCGATCTGACCGCAGCACCGCTCGAAGTCGCCCCGGAGCCGCGTGCGGCGACCTCGCTCGACGGTGGCGATGACGGCTTCGTGCTGGGCGGAGCGCTGGTCTGGAACGACTGGACCTTCAACAGCACCATGCAGCAGTTGAGCGAGGGGCGGTTCCAGACCGAGCTGGTCGGCGCCGGCGTCGCCTATGGCGGGGTCGCCGCGCGGCTGGCGCTAGCGGAGACGGAGACCCCGGTGGGCGAAACCCGCTCGACCATGCTGCTCAGCACCGATCTCGCCGCCTGGTCCTGGCTGACCCTGGAGGGTGATCTCGCCTTCACCGGCCGCAGCGAGGGACGGCCCGACGGCGACGCCGCCGGCCGGTTCGGCATCCGCCTGAGCTTCTGATCGTCCTGTCCCGTTTCGCCCCGGGCGTGCCCGGACTGGCGGAACGCCTGGGCCGTGCTATGGTCGCGCCGCGGAGAGGGTATAGTGACGACCCTCGAATCTTTGGCGGACCCGGGCTCGCATCGTGCGCAGAACACTCACCAGCATCCTGTTCGTGGCCGCGCTCGCCGGCTGCAGCGAAGAAGTGACGCCGCCGGTCACCCAGTCGGAAGCCGGCATGTGGGACACGGACGACGCCCGGCGCCGCCAGCAGACCGGCACGATCTTAGGCTCGGACGGGTTTACCCTGTACGGCTCCCGCTCGCGCGAGGCCAAGGCCCGGCAGGACGAATCCGGCGGGGTCGGGGTGAACAGCTATCTCTGGCGCGCCTCGCTCGACACGATCGACTTCATGCCGGTCGCCAGTGCCGACCCGTTCGGCGGGCTGATCACCACTGACTGGTTCCAGCCGACGGAGACACCGAACGAGCGCTTCAAGCTGCAGGTGCTGGTGCGCGACAAGTCCCTGCGCGCGGACGGGATCAAGGTGTCGGTCTGGCGGCAGACCCGCTCGGAGAGCGGTGACTGGCTGGATGCCCCGGTCGATCCGCAGACCGCCCTGGCGCTGGAGGACCGGATCCTCACCCGTGCGCGTGAGCTTCGGATCGCCGCTGCCGCCACCGACTGACCGGTACCTTACCCTCCTTCCCCCTTCTCCCCGCCTGGACCGGACCGAATTCCTCCATGTCCCGATATGCGTTGCGTGCCGCCGAACAGAAATGGCAGCGGATCTGGGAAGAACGCCGCCTGTTCGAGGCGCGCGTCGACCAGTCGAAGCCCAAGTACTTCGCCATGGAAATGTTCCCCTATCCGTCGGGGCGCATCCATATGGGCCATGTCCGCAACTACGCGCTGGGTGACCTGATCGCGCGCTACAAGCGGGCCCAGGGCTTCAACGTACTGCACCCGATGGGCTGGGATGCGTTCGGCCTGCCCGCCGAGGGCGCTGCGATCAAGCGCGGCATCCACCCGGCCACGTGGACCTATGCCAACATCGCCGAGATGCGCGCCCAGCTGAAGACGATGGGCCTGTCGATCGACTGGTCGCGCGAGATCGCGACCTGCTCGCCCGAATACTACAAGCACGAGCAGGCGATGTTCCTCGACTTCCTCGAGGCGGGCCTGGTCTATCGCAAGGAGAGCTGGGTCAACTGGGACCCGGTCGACAACACCGTGCTCGCCAACGAGCAGGTGATCGATGGCAAGGGCTGGCGCTCCGGCGCCCCGGTCGAGCGGCGCAAGCTGAACCAGTGGTTCTTCAAGATCACCGACTATGCCGATGATCTCCTGAAGAGCCTGGAGACGCTGGACCGCTGGCCGGAAAAGGTCCGGCTGATGCAGCAGAACTGGATCGGCCGTTCGGAGGGAGCGAAGGTCCGCTTCCAGGTCGAGGGCCGCAACGAGCCGCTGGTGGTCTACACCACCCGCCCGGACACGCTGTTCGGCGCCTCCTTCCTGGCGATCGCCCCGGACCACCCGCTGGCCGAGGAGCTTTCCCGAACGAACCCGAGCCTCCGCGCGTTCGCCGAGGAGTGCAAGCTGCTCGGCACGTCCGAGGAGGCGCTGGAAAAGGCCGAGAAGAAGGGCTTCGATACCGGGCTGAAGGCGCGGCATCCGTTCCTGCCGGACGTCCTGCTGCCGGTCTATGTCGCGAACTTCGTGCTGATGGACTACGGCACCGGCGCCATCTTCGGCTGCCCGGCGCACGACCAGCGCGACCTGGAGTTCGCCCGCAAGTATGGCCGGCCGGTCATCCCGGTCGTGCTGCCCGAAGGGGCCGACCCGGAGAGCTTCGCGATCGGCGACGAGGCCTATACCGAGGACGGCCGGATCTTCCATTCGGACTTCCTGGACGGGCTCGACGTGCCCACCGCCAAGAAGACCGTGATCGACCGGCTGGAGGAGCTGGGGGTCGGCGAGCGCCAGGTGCAGTTCCGCCTGCGCGACTGGGGCCTGTCCCGCCAGCGCTACTGGGGCTGCCCGATCCCGGTGCTCTATGCCGAGGACGGCACGGTGGTGCCGGTGCCGCGCGACCAGCTGCCGGTGACCCTGCCCGAGGACGTGGACTTCTCCAGGCCCGGCAATCCGCTCGATCTCCATCCGACCTGGAAGCACACCACCCTGCCGGATGGGCGGCCCGCCACGCGCGAGACCGACACGATGGACACGTTCGTGGAATCGTCCTGGTACTTCGCGCGCTACTGCTCCCCGGATTACGAGGACGGCCCCTGCCGCAAGGAGGAGGTCGATTACTGGCTGCCGGTCGACCAGTATATCGGCGGCGTCGAGCATGCCGTGCTGCACCTGCTCTATTCGCGCTTCTATACCCGCGCGATGAAGAAGGTCGGCTACCTGTCGGTGGACGAGCCGTTCCAGGGCCTGTTCACCCAGGGCATGATCAACCACCAGACCTTCCAGGACGAGCAGGGCAACTGGCTGGAGCCCGGCAAGGTCAAGAAGAACGATGCCGGCCAGTGGGTGACGGTCGACGGTGAGCGGCCGGTGGTGGCCGGCCGGGTCGAGAAGATGAGCAAGTCCAAGCTCAACACGATCGACCCCACCGACATCATCCAGGCCTACGGCGCCGACACTGCCCGGCTGTTCATGCTCTCGGACAGCCCGCCGGACCGCGACCTGGAATGGACCGATGGCGGCATCGACGGGGCCTGGCGCTACCTGAACCGGCTGTGGCGGCTGGTCGACGAGACCAGGGAGCGGCTGGGCGAGCCGGGCATCGTACCGGAGGGAGCCGAGGGCGCGGACCTGGAGCTGCGCCGCGCCGTCCACGTGACGATCGACGGGGTGACCCATGCGATCGAGCGCTTCCACTTCAACAAGGCGGTGGCGCTGCTGCGCGAGCTGCACAACACGATCGAGGGGCACCTCAAGCGTGGCCAGCCGGGGGCGGCGGTGCTGCGCGAGGCGATCGAGACGCTGGTGCGGCTGTTCAACCCGATGATCCCGCACGTCACCGAGGAGGCCTGGGCGACGCTGGGTCATGAGCGGCTCCTGGCCGAGACGTCGTGGCCGGCGGCCGATCCCAGCCTGATGGGTGCCGAGGAGGTGACCCTGCCGATCCAGGTGAACGGCAAGCGGCGCGGCGAGATCCGGGTGCCCAAGGGGGCCGAGCGCGCGATGGTGGAGGCCGCGGCGCTGGCGGAGCCGGGCACGATCCGGGCGATGGAGGGCAAGCCGCTCAAGAAGATCATCGTGGTGCCGGACAAGATCGTGAACGTGGTGGTCTGATGGCGAGCCCGGCCGTGCGGCGCCGCTCCCTCCTGGTCCTGCCGGCCGGCCTGGCACTCGCCGGTTGCGGCTTCCAGCCGCTCTATGGCGAGTTCTCGGCCGGCCAGGACGTGCGCGCCGAGCTGGCCTCGGTCAACGTGATCGTCCCGCACGGGCGGCTCGGCCAGACCCTGAAGGCGGCGCTCGCCACCGACCTCAACCCGTCCTCGCTCCAGGTGCCGGCCGACTACGACCTCGCCATCTCGATCGGGCGCACGACCAAGGCGCTGGCGATCCAGCTCAATGCCACGATCACGCGCTACGACCTGATCCTGGATGCGGTGTTCAGCCTGAACCGGCGCAGCGACGGTGTCTCCGTCTACCGCAACCGGATCCGCCGGATCGCCAGCTACAATGTCAGCCGGGCGCCGTACTCGACCCAGGTGGCCGAGGAGGACGCCGAGCGCCGGGCGGCGGTGGACAGCTCGCGGCAGATCGCGGCCCTGCTGGCCGTGTTCTTCCGTGAGCAGAACCAGCCGGCGGACCAAGAGACCGCCTCGTGATCGTCCAGCCGAAGCGGATCGAGGCCTTCCTCTCCGCACCGGACGCGGGCATCTCCACCTTCCTGATCCACGGCCCCGACCGCGGCCTCGTGGTCCAGCGCATCGAGGCGCTGCTCGACCGGCTGGTCGGCGATCGTTCGGATCCCTTCCGGGTGGGCGAGCTGCCGGCAGAGCGGATCGCCGCCGATCCCCGCCTGCTGCTGGAGGAGGCGCAGAGCCTGTCGCTCCTGGGCGGACGGCGGGCAGTGCGGGTGCGTGACGCCGACGACCGGATCAAAGGGGCCGTGCGCGAGCTTTTGAAGCTGCCGGCACAGGAGAGCCTGGTATTCCTGGAAGGCGGCGACCTGCCCGGCTCCTCGGACCTGCGCCGGGCGATCGAGAAGGCGCCCCAGGCGGCCTCCCTGGCCTGCTATCGCGACGAGGGCCGCACGCTCGAGGACGTGCTGCGCCACGAGCTGCAGCGCCATCGGCTGGTGGTGGACCGTGACGCCTTCGGGGCACTGCTGGCCTCGCTGGGATCGGATCGCGCCGTCACCGTCGCCGAGATCGAGAAGCTGGCGATCTACATGGGCGACCCGCCCGGCAAGGTCGGTCTCGCCGACGTGCGGGCGGTGATCGCCGATGGCGGCGTGCTCAGCCTGGACGACCTGATCCTCGACCTGCTCACCGGCGACGGGCCGGGCCTGGTGGCCGACCTCGACCGGCTGCTGGCCGAGGGCGGCAACGAGATCCAGATCGTGAACCGCCTCCAGGCGGCGTTCGGCCGCCTCGCCCGGCTGCGCGCGGAGCTGGATGCCGGCAGCTCGCCGGACCAGGTGGTGGCCGGCCTGTTCTGGAAGCTGCGCGATCCCTGGAAGAAGGCGCTCGGCCGCTGGACGGTACGCGCGGCACAGCGGGCGATGCGCGAGCTGCTGGAGCTCGACCTGCGTCTGAAGGGCGAGGGCGGGCCGCCCCGGCGCGAGCTCATCGACCGGGTCCTGCTGGTGCTGTGCGATCCGCGGCTGCGGGGTGTCGGCGGCGCCTGAGCAGATGGTTTCCGGAAATAAGGTCGCCTCCTGCCATGGCGATTTCTCTCGCCATCGAAAGGCACTAGCATCTCGGGCATCCGCTCGGGGGAAGGCTCGTTGCTCAGCTACGTGATCCGTCGGTGCCTCACCATGATTCCGACGTTGATCGCGATCAGCGTCGTCGTGTTCGTGATCATCCAGCTGCCGCCCGGCGACTATCTCACCAGCCAGCTGGCGGAGATGCAGTCGCAGGGCGAGAACATGCCCCAGGCGCAGCTCGAGCATCTGCGCCAGCAGTACGGCCTCGACCGGCCCTTGTGGGAGCAGTACCTGTTCTGGGCCTGGGGCCTGCTCCAGGGCGATCTCGGCTGGTCGTTCGAGTACAACCTGCCGGTCAACGACGTCATCGGCGACCGGGTGCTCCTGACCTTCATCGTCAGCTTCGCGACGATCATCTTCACCTGGATCATCGCGTTCCCGATCGGCATCTACTCGGCCACCCATAAATATTCCTGGGGCGACCACGGCCTGACGCTGCTGGGCTTTTTGGGCCTGGCCACGCCGAACTTCCTGCTGGCCCTGGTGATGCTCTACTTCGCCAATGTCTGGTTCGGCACGTCGATCGGCGGGCTGGTCGATCCGGAATTCATCGACCAGCCGATGTCCTGGGCCAAGTTCGTCTCGGTGCTGGAGCATATGTGGATCCCGGTGCTGATCATCGGCACGTCGGGCACCGCCGCCATGATCCGCCGGCTGCGCGCCAACCTCCTGGACGAGCTGAGGAAACCCTACGTGGTGACCGCGCGCGCCAAGGGGCTGCCGTCGCACCGGGTGCTGGTGAAGTATCCCCTGCGGGTGGCGCTGATCCCGTTCGTCGCCGACATCGGCAACCTCCTGCCGGAGTTCATCAGCGGCGCCGCCTTGGTCTCGGTGGTGCTCTCCCTGCCGACCACCGGGCCGATGCTGGTGCGGGCCTTGCAGACCCAGGACATGTATCTCGCCGGCTCGTTCCTGATGCTGGAGGCGACGCTGGTGGTGATCGGCACGCTGGTGTCCGACATCCTGCTGGGCTTCCTCGACCCCCGGATCCGGCTGGGGGCCGGGGCGGAACGATGAGCGAGCGCCGTCATCCGCTGAGCGAACGCTGGGTCGACACCACCCCGTTCGACCCCAACCGCGAGGAACCCGCCGATCCCGAGCGGGAGCGCTGGGCCAGGGCGTCCCAGTGGCAGCTCCTGTGGTGGCGCTTCAAGCGGCACAAGCTGGCAGTGGTATCCATGTGGTTCCTGGCGTTCATGTACGCCACGATCTTCGTCACCGAGTTCCTGGCCCCGCATGGCCGCGACACGCACAACGCGTTCGCGATCAACAGCCCACCGCAGATGGTCCACCTGTTCCACGAGGGCGAGTTCGTCGGGCCGTTCGTGTATGGCCGGAAGCAGACGCTCGACATGGAGACGCTCAAGCGGATCTATGTCCCGGACACGACCAAGGTGCAGAAACTGCGCTTCTTCTGCCGGGGCGACCGCTACCTGTTCTGGGGCATGATCCCGGGCGACCGCCACCTGGTCTGCCCGGCGGAGAACGGCACCTTCTACCTGATGGGCTCCGACCGGCTGGGCCGCGACCTGTTCTCGCGCATCCTCTACGGTGCCCGGGTATCGCTCACCATCGGCCTGATCGGCATCGCGGTGAGCTTCGTGCTCGGGATCACGCTGGGCGGCATGGCCGGCTGGTACGGCGGCTGGGTCGATGCCGCGGTCCAGCGGGTGATCGAGGTGATCCGCTGCTTTCCGACCATCCCGCTCTGGCTGGCGCTGTCGGCGGCGATGCCGGTCGACTGGGACCCGCTCTGGGTGTTCTTCGGCATCACCATCATCCTGGGCCTGATCGACTGGACCGGCCTGGCGCGCGCGGTGCGCTCCAAGATCCTGTCGCTGCGCGAGGAGGACTTCGCGCAGGCCGCGACCTTCATGGGCGCCAGGCCGGCAAGGGTGATCGGCCGCCACCTGATCCCGTCCTTCACCAGCCACCTGATCGCATCGGCCACCCTCTCGATCCCGAGCATGATCCTGGGCGAGACGGCGCTCTCTTTCCTGGGCCTGGGCGTGCGCCCGCCGATCGTGTCCTGGGGCGTGCTTCTCAACGACGCGCAGAACATCAACGTCGTGGCCCTCTATCCCTGGCTGCTCCTGCCGGTGGTGCCGGTGATCCTGGTGGTGCTGGCCTTCAACTTCATGGGCGACGGCCTGCGCGACGCGGCCGATCCGTATCAGTGAGCGTCCGAGCTTTTGACCAGAGGGTTGAGTGACGAGGTGGCTGTGTCGGAGATCAGGGAACTCGAACGGACGAAGAAGCCGCAACCTGGGGTATCGAAGCGAAATCAGGCCGAAGCTCGCCGAGTGGTGAATGCACACATTGCCTTTCAATGCTGTGCTGTCTGCGGGATCCAGTTGCCCACTTGCCTGACCATCGCACATCTTGATCATAATCCGGGAAACAATGCGGCTGACAATCTCGCTCTTCTCTGTCAGACGCATCATTGGATGTATGACGCGGGCCTTTATCCGCTGGAAGCCATTCGGCTTCTTCAGGATCATTGG
Source organism: Geminicoccus sp. (assembly GCF_035556675.1). Classification (GTDB taxonomy): domain Bacteria; phylum Pseudomonadota; class Alphaproteobacteria; order Geminicoccales; family Geminicoccaceae; genus Geminicoccus. Next base: position 27,543 of record NZ_DATMFZ010000221.1, read on the forward strand.
CAGACGACGCGTGGCAAGCCATGCCACAAGGCAAGGATGAAAGACGCGGGTGTCAAAGCAGCCCTGGCCCGGAAGCGGCGCGAGGCGGCACGCAAGGCCGTGGCTACTCGGAGGCGCAATGCTGACCGCCTGAAGGCAGTAGCGGCATCCAGTGCCGATCAGCCTGAGAGTTCAGTGAGGAGGCCGGAAAAAAACAGCCCGGAGGCGAGCCTCCGGGCGTAATGGCCACGAAGCGGCGGCTCGGTGGCCGCCGTTCGTGGCGCTCGGGCCAAAAGGAAGATGGTCACCCCCGACTACTAGCAAGGGGCGTGCCAATCAGGCGACACAGGGAAGGCCGGTGCCGGAGCCCGTGCCGGTTGGCCAGAAGTTCGCCAGATGCCTATCCTGTCGGCACAGCCGGGGCGGCCTTGCGGAAGGAGCAGAGGTGACGGAGTTCGACGTGGTGATCGCCGGCGGCGGGCTGACCGGTCTGGCCGTGGCCGCCGGCATCGGCCGGATCGGCGGGCGGGTCCTGGTGATCGAGCAGGAGCGCATCGACCGGCTGGTCGAGCCCTCCTTCGACGGGCGGGTGACGGCGGTGGCGCTGGGTTCCAAGCGGCTGCTCGACCGCTACGGGGCCTGGGACGCCGTGGCCGAGCAGGCCGGGCCGATCCTCCATATCGAGGTCGGCGAGAAGAACTCGCCGGCCACCGTCCACTACGACCATCTCGACGTGGGCCGGGAACCATTCGGCTGGATCGTCGAGAACCGCGACCTCCGCAAGGCCCTGATCGCGCGGGTCGACGAACTGCCGAGCGTGGAGGTCGTGGCCGGCCGCCGCATCCAGGCCTTCGACCGCACGCCGGCCCGGATCACGGTGGATCTCGGCGGCCGGTCGGCCTCTGCCCGGCTGTTGCTCGTGACCGAGGGCCGGTTCAGCCGGACCCGCGCCATGCTCGGCATCGACACGGAGGAGTGGGACTACCACCAGCGTGCTCTGGTCTGCACGCTCGCCCACGACCTGCCCCATCACGGCCGGGCGGTGGAGCGGTTCTTCCCGGACGGGCCGTTCGCGATGCTGCCGATGCGCGGGCTGCGCTCCTCGATCGTCTGGGCGCTGGAGGAGCGGCTGGCCGAGGAGGTCGCCCATCTGAACGACGGCCTGTTCCTGGCCGAGGTGGCGGAGCGGTTCGGCGATGCGCTGGGCGAGCTGGAACTGGTGGGGCCGCGCTTCTCCTATCCACTGCGCATGGTGATGGCCGAACGCGCCACGGACGAGCGGGTGGCGCTGGTGGGCGATGCCCTGCGCGGCATTCATCCGATCGCCGGCCAGGGCTGGAACCTGGCGCTGCGCGACGTGGACGCGATCGTCGAGCTGGTGACCGCGCGGCTGAGTGCCGGGCTCGATCCTGGCGATGCCGGAACGCTGGCGGCCTATGCCTCAAGGCGGCGGCTGGACGGCATCTCGATGGTCGCGATCACCGATGGGATCACCCGGCTGTTCGGCAACGACCTGTTCCCGCTGAAGCTGGCGCGCGAGACTGGCCTGGCGGTGGTCGAGCGGCTGCCACCGCTCAAGCGCCTGTTCATGCGCCACGCGATGGGCACGCTCGGCATCGGCGACAGCTGATCCCGCCATGACCAAGGGCAGTCGGGCCGGACCAGGCGTGATCCGGGTGGAGCCTCGGTCGGTCGCGCGTTAGCTTCGCGTCGGGCCGTGCCTGCTGCGGCCGATCCGACCCGATTGCCAGGAGCCTTGCCTTGCACCCTGCCGCCGAGACCGCCGTCCTGCCCGCCTCGTTCGTACCGCTGCGCCTGACCGACCGTCCGCTCGCCTGGAAGCTCCTGGCCGTACTGCTGGGCACGCTGTTCCTCGCTGCCTCATCCTGGATCGAGGTGCCGATGCTGCCGGTGCCGATGACGATGCAGACCTTCGCCATCACGCTCGTGGGCGCCGCCTATGGCTGGCGGCTCGGCACGCTGACCGTGCTCGCCTGGCTGGGCCAGGCGATGGTCGGGCTGCCGGTCCTGGCCGGCGGTGCCGGTGGGCCCCAGCATTTCGTCGGCCCGACCGCCGGCTATCTCGCCGCCTTCCCGGTCGCAGCACTGCTGGTGGGCTGGCTGGCCGAGCGCGGCTGGACGGGGCGCGGCATCGCCGCCTCGTTCGGCACGATGCTGCTCGGCAACCTCGTCATCCTGCTCCTGGGTGCCGTCTGGCTGAGCGGCCTGATCGGCGCCGAGGGTGCGCTGCAGGCGGGCGTCCTGCCGTTCCTGCCGGGCGCATTCCTGAAGGCAGCGCTGGCGGCCGCGCTCCTGGTGGCATGGCGCCGCACCGGGCGGAGCGCCACTGACCAGTGACCGTCCGCCTGCGCGCCCATCACCTCCTGTGCATGCTGACCTATGTCGGCAAGGGCTACAGCCCGGCCTTCTGCACAGGGTTCGATGCGATCGCGCGCCGGCTGAGCGGGCGCGAGGAGATCCTGATCGTCGAGGGGCCGGACGATGTCTGTCAGCCCCTGCTCGGCGAGGAGGGCGCGCATTGCCACCGGCCGGGCGTCCTGGAGCGGGACCGCCGGGCCGCGGCGGCAGTGGCGGCACTGCTCGACTGGCCGATTGCGCCGGGCGAGCGGCTGAGGCTCGACCCGCGGCTGCTGGCCCGCCTGCGCCGCGCCTTCGAGGCCGGCACCATCCGCGCCGCCTGTGGCAAATGCGAATGGTCGGAACTGTGCACCAGGATCGCGGCGAACGGCTATGCCGGCACCCGCCTCGACATGGCGAAGGACGTCGAAGCCGCCTGAGGGGAGGATGGAATGGCGCAGGACCAGACGACCGGCTCGCCGGCCCAGGGCGAGGGCGGGTGCCAGTGCGGCGCCATCCGCTTCCGGCTCGAGCAGCCGCCGATGGAGCTCTATGTCTGCCATTGCACCCAGTGCCGCCGGCAGTCCGCCTCCGCCTTCGGCATCTCGGTGATCCTGCCGGCCGACGGGGTGCGCCTGCTCCAGGGCGAGCCGAAGGTCTGGAGCCGGCCCACGCTGAGCGGCGACGAGCTGCGCTGCGCGTTCTGCCCCAGCTGCGGGAGCCGACTCTGGCATCGCTCGGCGCGCAGGGGTGTCTTCAGCGTGAAGGGCGGAGCACTCGACCGGCCGGTCGACCTCGCCGGCGCCTTCCATATCTGGACGGCGGAAAAGCTGCCGGGCGTGGTGATACCGGAAGGGGCCCGCCAGTTTCCGGGCGAGCCCCCGAGGTGACCGGCACGGGTCAGGTCACCCAGGCGATCCGCAGGAGATTGGTGGCGCCCGGCGTACCGAACGGCAGGCCCGCCGTGATCACCACGCAGTTGCCGGCCTGGGCGAAGCCTTCCTCCACCGCATAGCGGCGCGCCTTGTCGACCATCTCGTCGAGCGAATGGGCGTCGCCGGTGAAGATCGGGTGGACGCCCCAGGCCAGGGCCAGCTTGCGCGCGGTGCCCATCCGGGTGATCAGCCCGATGATCGGCCGGTCGGGCCGCTCGCGCGCAGCGCGCAGGGTGGTGGCACCACTGGTCGAGTAGGTGACGATCGCCACCGCCTGCATGGTGTGGGCGACCTGGCCGGCGGCGAGTGTGATCGCGTCCGCCGTCGTGCGCTGCGCCTGGGCGTGGTAGGCGTCGAGATAGGTGCGGTAGAGCGGGTCGCGCTCGGCGGTCTTGATGATCCGGTCCATGATCTGGACGGCCTCGACCGGATAATCGCCCGACGCACTCTCGGCCGAGAGCATCATCGCATCCGCGCCGTCGAACACGGCGGTGGCGACATCCGAGGCCTCCGCCCGGGTGGGGGCCGGCGCCTTGATCATGCTTTCCAGCATCTGGGTCGCGACGATCACCGGCTTGCCCTGCTCGCGGGATGCCCGGATGATCTTCTTCTGCAGGCCCGGCACCACTTCCGGGGGCATCTCGACGCCCAGGTCGCCGCGCGCGACCATGATGCCGTCGACCAGCTCCAGGATCTCGTCGAGCCGGTCGATCGCCTGAGGCTTCTCGATCTTGGCCATGATCGCCGCACGGCCGACCACCAGCTTGCGCGCCTCGGCCACGTCGTCGGGGCGCTGGACGAAGCTCAGCGCCACCCAGTCGAAGCCCATGTCCATGCCGAACGACAGGTCGTTCAGGTCCTTGGGCGTCAGCGCCGAGATCGGCAGGACCGCGTTGGGGACGTTCACGCCCTTGCGGTTCGACAAGGGTCCGCCGGTGACCACCACCGTGTCGGCGCTGTCGGAGGTGACCTTCTCGACCCTGAGCCGGATCTTGCCGTCGTCGAGCAGGAGCTCGGTACTAGGCTTGATCGCCTTGAAGATCTCTGGATGGGGCAGCTGGACCGCCTGCTCGTCGCCGGGCCCGCCGTTCAGCTCCAGCCGGAACGGCCGGCCGGCGACGAGATTGATCTTGCCGTCCGCGAAGGTGCCGATCCTGAGCTTGGGCCCCTGCAGGTCCATCAGGCAGCTGATCGGCCGCTGGCGCTCCTTCTCGATCGCGCGCACGATCCGGAAGCGCTCGGCATGGTCCTCGTGGCTGCCATGGCTGAAGTTGAAGCGGAACACGTCCACGCCGGCGTCGGCCAGCTCGCGGATGCGCTGCTCGGTCGAACTGGATGGGCCAAGGGTGGCTACGATCTTGGCGCAGCGTTCGCGACGCATGATGAATCCCCGTTCATAGGCCCGGCTCGCTATAGCTTCGGACGGTTGCGATGTCATGTCACGGCTGGACCGGCCTGCATGTTCATGCGCGGCCGAGCGGGTGTCGCCGCCCGGACATTGTATTTCCGGAAAGCAAATGGTACGACTTTTCTCAACTCTGAGTTGGGGAGGGGTGTGCCGCATGCTGGAACCATCCATCCTGCTGCCGTCCCTGCGCGAGAGCCTGGCCGGGATGGGGCAGGTGCTGATCGATGCCGTGCTGCCACCCCGCTGCCCGTCCTGCGGTGACATGGTCGAGCGCCAGGGCAGCCTGTGCCCGCCCTGCTGGCAGAAGCTGCGCTTCATCGCGGAGCCGGCCTGCCAGCGCTGCGCCACCCCGGTGCTGGGCGCTCCGGACGGTAGCATCGTCTGCCCGGCCTGCATCGTGAGCCCGCCCGTGCATGATCGCGCCCGGGCCGCCTTGTGCTACGACAGCGCCACTGCGCCCATGATCCTGGCGATGAAGCATCGTGGCCGGCTGCAGGCGGTCCGGGCGTTCGGCGCCTGGATGGCCAGGGCCGGGCACGACCTGTTCGGCGAGAGCGACGGGCTGGTGCCGGTGCCGCTGCATCGCTGGCGCATGCTGTGGCGCGGCTACAACCAGTCGAGCCTGCTGGCCCGCGCGGTGGCGCGCCAGGTCGGCCTGCCGGTGATGGACGGTGCGCTGGCGCGGCGGCGGGCCACGCGCAGCCAGCAGAGCCTGAGCGGCGCGGACCGCGCCCGCAACATGGCCGGCGACGTGTTCGAGGCCCCCGCGCGCAGCCTTGTCGAGGGTCGCCGGTTGATCCTGGTGGATGATGTGCTGACCACCGGCAGCACGCTCGCAGCCTGCGCCTCCGCCCTGCTGGAGGCCGGCGCCGCCCAGGTGGATGTCCTGGTGCTCGCGAGGGTGGTGCGCGGCGATTTGATGACCATATCGTCACCAGGAGAATGACAGCCGGGCCGGAGTGCTCCGTTCGTTCCGGCACTGACCTGCGGAGAACGGTAGCAGCATGTCCAGGATAGAAATCTACACCACGCCGATCTGCCCCTACTGCATCAGGGCCAAGCGGCTGCTCGACCAGAAGGGGGTCGCCTATCAGGAAATCGACCTCTGGTCAGAATCCGGCCGGCGCGGCGAGATGGTCCAGCGTGCCGGGGGCCGCACCACCGTCCCGCAGATCTTCATCGACGGGCAGGGCATCGGCGGCTCCGACGACCTGCATGCGCTGGAAGCGGCCGGCCGGCTGGACGCCCTGCTCGGGCAGGGCGAGCCGGCTGCCGTCAGCCGCAGCTAGCGGCCACCATGCCGCCAGGAGCCGCATCGTGATCAAGTTCACCCTGCAATGCCAGGCCGGCCACGAGTTCGAGGGCTGGTTCCGTGACAATGCCGCCTTCGAGGACCAGGCCGGCAAGGGCGTGCTCACCTGCCCGGTCTGCGGTGACGTCCGGATCGCCAAGTCGATCATGGCGCCGGCGGTGCGCACCTCGGAGAACGCGGCCGCCGCGCGTGCCGAGCAGCGCGCCCGCATGAAGGTCTTCATGCAGCAGCTGCGTGCCGCGCACGAGCATGTCGAGAAGAACTTCGAGAATGTCGGGGAACGGTTCGCCGAGGAAGCGCGTGCCATCCATTACGGCGAGAAGGAGCAGCGCGACATCTTCGGCCAGACCACGCTCGAGGAAGCGCAGAGCCTGCACGACGAGGGCATCGGCTTCGGCTTCCTGCCGCCCTTGCCCAAGGCCGACGCCTGATTTGCCAGTGGCCCGGGCGCTCAGCCCGGGCCGGTGCCGGCCGAAGCCTATGCCGAGGCCTCTGTTTGCGCCGGGCCTCCTTTCCCGGCTCGCCAGGCCATGGGGCTCGTTCCCGTCACCCGCCGGAACTCCCGGTTGAAGTTGGACTTCGTCTGGAAGCCGACCTCCAGCATGACGGCGGTGACCGGCAGGTCCGTGCCGGCGAGGAGACGGCAGGCTTCGCCGATGCGGTAATCGTTGACGTATTGCGAGACGTTCCGGTCGCGCAGCCGGTTGATGGCCGCCGAGATGCGCCGCGCGGGGATCCCTGCCTTGCGGGCGAGGCGATTCAGGTTGAGATCCGGCTCGCGGAATACGTGCCGGGTGCGCATGAGCGTGTCGATCTGCCGGACGATCTCGAGGTCCTCGCCGTCCGGCGGCGGCATGGCCGGCGGTGCTGGCTCTTCGGCGGGTGCTTCCTTCTGCCCGGCCGCCGCGGCGGCGATGCCCAGGAGCAGCAGGATCGGCACGTTCGCGAGACCGACCAGAAGGGCGGCGCGGCTGCCGTCCCACCACTGAAGATCGAGCCGGATGGCGAGGTCGAGGAGGGCGGAGGCGAGCAGGGCCGCTGCCGTAACCTGAACGGTCCGGTGGATCAGAGGGGCCTCGTCGAGCGGCGCTAGGCGCAGTGCGTCCGGGCCGGCCAGGGCCAGCCGGGTGAGTGCCAAGCCATAGGCCAGGTAGGTCGCGATGATCACGACGTCGATCGGGCCGGGCCACAGGACGATCAGCACGAGCACCAGGCCGGCCGGCAGCGCATGGGGCCAGAGGCGCTGGCGGCCGGCCGCTGTCAGGCCTGTGAAGCAGAGCCAGGCGAGCGGCGGCAACAGGGCGGCCAGGACCGATTGCAGGGGCAGGACGGCCTCGATGCCGTAGCCCCAGCGCAAGCCGATCACGACCGACAGAACCGCATAGACCGCGATCAGCGCCACGAAGCGCCGGTCGGCCGGACGATCGTCGACGCGCCTGACCATGCGCCCGAGCAGGATCGCGAGGAGCAGGGCGACCACCCATGGAAGCGGCACGAAGATCAAGGGGCAAGCCCGCCAACGGGGTTCTACGGGGTGACCCTGTATAGAGCCCGGATGCTCCTGCCGCGACGGTGCCGCGTCTTCCCGCTGCCTGGGACCGGATCGTGATCCAGGCCGACCTCGATCGCGAAACAGGTCGCGGTCCGGATGGACGGATCGTCTCCTCGCCATGTGCCACCGGCAAAGGTGGTGGAGGGGAGACAGCGATCCATGAAGTTTTGTTCGATCATGCTGACGGGCATGCTCGTCTTCGCCGGTGGAGGGGCCCAGGCGGCGGGCTTCCAGCATGTCCGGGTTCCGGACCCGCAGGATGCAGCGATCGAAGTCGGCATCTGGTATCCGAGCGACGCAGCGATCCGGACAGACGTCGACAGCCCCGTCCGGCAGGCGCTGGCGCCGGATGCACCGGTTGCCGGCGATCGCCTGCCGCTGGTGGTCATCTCCCATGGATCGGGCGGTTGGATCGGCGGCCATGCCGGCCTGGCGCTGGCCCTGGCGGAGGCCGGGTTCGTCGTCGCGGCACCGGCGCATACCGGCAACCACAGCGAGGACGAGCGCTACCCGCCCGCCCGGTGGATGGTCGAGCGGCCACGGCATGTGGGCCTGGTGATCGACTACCTGCTGGGCGCATGGGGAGGGCGGGATCGCATCGACCCCGATGCCATCGGCATCTTCGGCTTCTCGGCCGGCGCCTTCACGGCCCTGGTGGCCGTCGGCGCCGTTCCGGACCTGGAGCGGGTCGCAGCCCATTGTGCCGGCCATCCCGACGAGCATGCGTGCGGCATTGGCGGGCTGCCCTCACCCGGCACGGTGCTCGCGTGGCGCCACGACCCGCGCATCCGGGCTGCGGTGGCGGCCGCGGTGGGCTTCGGCTTCGCCTTCGACGCGGCGGCGCTCGCGCAGGTGGCCGTGCCGGTGCAGCTATGGGCCGCCGCGGACGACCAGGTCGTGCCCTACCGGACCAACATGGCGCCCCTCCGCCGGTCGCTGCCGGCGGTGCCCGAGTTCCACCTGGTGGAGAACGCCGGGCATTTCGCGTTCCTGCGGCCCTGCGACCCTCGGCTGGAGAGAGCGGCGCCGGAGACCTGGGCGATGATCTGCATCGATGCGCCCGACTTCGACCGCAGGGCCTTCCATAGGCGGCTCAACGAAGAGGTCGTGGCCTTCTTCGGCAGGGTGCTGCGGCCGTCGCCATCACGGCCGTGACCGTCTAGAGCTTCGTCGCGCTGTAGATCGTCGGGCTGAGGCCGCGGAGGAGGCCTACGCCGTTCAGATGGTCCTTCGTCCGGCGCATCGTGGCGTGGTTCAACTCGAACCGGATGCCACCGACGACGACATAACCCTTGTAGGTGCACGACTGGCCGGCGGTCGGCTGGATCACGCCGAAGGCCTTGCGGCTGACGTTGCTTCTGCTGGCGCAGGTCGAGCGGTCGGCCGTGAACGCGCCGGTCGGCTTGATCTCGAACGTGCAGCTCATCCAGAACGGTGGCGTGGCCACGTGGTGGGTGAAGAAGAACTGCCACGTGCCGACCAGATCACTCTGGCTGCAGGCCGCTGCGGCCGGGGCGGCCGGAACCAGGCAGGCGAGCGCCAGGGCGCCCGTGGCCGCGCTGCGGATCAGGCGGTTCAGACGCGACATCAGATTTTCTCCGCTTGAGCGGTCGGTGCGCACCGCTGCGTATCCCACGGGGCCGGCACCCTGGCAGAAGTGTGCCCGGGTGCCGGTAGGTCAGAGCTTGGTCGCGTTGAACACGATGGAGCCGGCCGGGGACGAGCCGGCCCCGTCGATATGGTCCTTGCCGCGGGACAGGGCGCCGCGCGTCAGGGAAACCCGGAGGCTGCCCAGCTGGTAGGTGCCATGGATGATGCAGGTGCTGCCGCCGATGTTCTCGACCGAGCCGGATACCTTGGTCTGCTGGCCCGCCTGATCGGTGCACACCGAGTTCTGCGGGTTGATGGTTCCGTCCGGCTTGATGGCGAACGTGCAGCTATGCCAGTAGGGATCACGCGTCGGCTGAAAGATCGACGCAGGTGCCGGCGGGTAAGTAATGACATAATACTGCCACAGCCCGGCCAGATCCGCCTTGCTGCAGGCTGCCAGTGCGGTACCGGCCTGGCCTGCACCCAGGACAAAGGCGAGCGCAACCGCCAGCCGGCTCCAAAATAGACGGCACATCTACACCTCCGCGCCCGGATTGATCGGGCATTCTGGTTCTTGATGGCTTATGTTCGCGGCACGGAGGTTGGCAAGCGATATAGTTAATACCGCTCCATTTTTCCGGAAAATACATAAACAAGAGGTTAAAGGCGCGCTGCGACCAGCAGGTAGTTCACGTCCGGCCGCGGCGCGTCGACGAACCGCCCCGTCCGGGCGTCCCAGGTAACCGCGCGGAGTTCCTGCACGACCAGTCCGCTGCCACGCACCCAGCGCGCCAGCTCCGACGGCTGGACGAAGCGGCGCCAGTCATGGGTGCCGGCCGGCAGCCAGCGCAGCAGATATTCCGCCGCCACGATCGCCTGCAGCCAGGCCCGGTTGGTGCGGGCGATGGTGGACACGACCAGGAGGCCGCCCTCGGCCACGCAGGCCGCCGCCTCCTGGACGAGCCGCTCAGGATCCTCCGCGTGCTCGACCACCTCCAGCGCGGTCACCACGTCGAAGCGCCGGCCCTGCGCCGCCATGTCCGCGACCGTGGCCTCGCGGTAGTCGATCCGTAGCTCCTGCTCCTCGGCATGCAGCCTGGCCGCGGTGATCACCTCGCCGGCCGGGTCGATCCCGGTCACCTCCGCACCCAGCCGGGCCATCGGCTCGCACAGAAGGCCGGCACCACAGCCGATGTCGAGCAGGCTGCGTCCGACCAGAGGGGTCCGCTTTGCCGGGTCGCCTCCGAACTGCCGGCAGATCGCATCGCGGATCACGCCGATGCGCCAGGGATTCATGGCGTGGAGCGGTGCCATCGGCCCGACCGGGTCCCACCACTGGCCGGCCAGTGCCGCGAACTTTTGCACCTCGCGCGGATCGAGCGCCGGATCCGGGCGCGACCCGGCCGCCTTCTGCCCGGCCGGCTTTTGCCTGGCCGCCGGCCTGCGCTTCGCCTTGCGCTCCTCGTTGCCGACCATGGTCACCCTCGCGCTTACGGTTGCCGGCTTTCCAGCGGGCCCGGCGGTCGCCCATGCCGCCCTGGCCGGGCTTGTGGTAGACAAGCCCGGCCAGTATGAGAACCGCGTCCATTCAATCGTGGGATGACGTGCTCCGCGTGCGCGGCCGGTGCCCCCACCCCATTTCGAGAGCGTCGATCCTTGGCTCTGCTCGTCCAGAAGTATGGCGGCACGTCCGTCGCCGATCCAGACCGCATCCGGAACGTTGCACGCCTGGTCAAGCGCGCGGTGGACGATGGCCATCAGGTGGCCGTGGTGGTGTCGGCCATGGCCGGGACCACCAACCAGCTGGTCAAGTGGGTGGACGAGCTGGACGCCGGCCATTTCGATCCGGCCGAATATGATACGGTGGTCGCCGCGGGCGAGCAGGTGACGAGCGGTTTGCTCGCGGTGGCGCTCAACCAGCTGGGCGTGAAGGCCCGCTCCTTCCAGGGCTGGCAGATCCCGCTGGTGACCGAGGGTGGCCACGCCAAGGCCCGAATCGAGAGCGTCCCGCCGGACAACCTCCTGCGCACGCTCGGCGAAGGCAAGGTCGCGGTGATCTCCGGCTTTCAGGGCGTCTCGCCGGACGGCCGGATCGCGACGCTCGGCCGCGGCGGCTCGGACACGTCGGCGGTCGCAATCGCCGCGGCAATCAAGGCGGAGCGCTGCGACATCTATACCGACGTCGACGGCGTCTACACGACTGATCCCCGGATCAGCGACAAGGCGCGCAAGATCGACCGGATCACCTATGAGGAGATGCTGGAGCTGGCCTCGCTCGGTGCGAAGGTCCTGCAGACGCGCTCGGTGGCGCTCGCCATGCAGCACCAGGTCCGGGTGCAGGTACTCTCCAGCTTCGAAGACAAGCCCGGCACGCTGGTGGTCGGCGAGGACGAGATCATGGAAAACAACATCGTCACCGGCATTGCGCACAGCAAGGACGAGGCGAAGATCACCCTGGCCGGCGTCACGGACCAGCCGGGCGTGGCCGCGGCGATCTTCGGGCCGCTCGCCGATGCCAACATCAATGTCGACATGATCGTCCAGTCGGTGTCCTCCGACGGCGCGACCACGTCCATGACCTTCACCGTGGGCAAGGCCGATCTGATCCGGGCCAAGGCGCTGCTCGACGGGCTGAAGGAGAGCGTCGGCATCGAGCGGATCGACGCGGACGGCAACGTGGTGAAGATCTCGGTGGTGGGCGTGGGCATGCGCAGCCATGCCGGCGTCGCCCACACCATGTTCCGCACGCTTGCTGGGCGCGGCATCAACATCCAGGCGATCTCGACCTCGGAGATCAAGGTCAGCGTGCTGATCGGTGCCGACTACATGGAACTTGCCATCCGCTCGCTTCATTCTGCCTATGGCCTGGATGCCGGATAACAGTGACCATGCTCCCTGCCCATCCGCTGCTGGCAGCAGCTTCCGCCCGGGGACGCCGGTTCCTGGGCTGTGAACTCGCCTTTCTCGGCGGCGCGATGACCTGGGTGAGCGAACGCAACCTGGTGACGGCGCTGGGCCGGGCCGGTGCCTTCGGGGTCCTGGCCTGCGGAGCGATGACCCCGGAGCGGCTGGACGAGGAGATCCAGGCGACCCAGGCCCTGTCCGACGCACCGTTCGGGGTCAACCTGATCGTGATGCATCCGGACCTGGCGCGGCTCGTCCAGGTCTGCCTGGACCGCAAGGTCTCGCACATCGTCCTGGCCGGCGGGCTGCCGCACAAGGACACGATCCAGGCGATCCGCCAGGGTGGTGCCAAGCTCGTCTGCTTCGCTCCGACCCTGGCGCTGGCGAAGAAGCTGGTCCGCTCCGGCGCCGATGCCCTGGTGATCGAGGGCAGCGAGGCGGGCGGCCATGTCGGCCCGGTCTCGACCTCCGTGCTGGCGCAGGAGATCCTGCCGTTCGTCACCGACGTGCCGGTGTTCGTGGCCGGCGGGATCGGGCATGGCGAGATGATCGCCGCCTATCTGCGCATGGGTGCCGCAGGCGTGCAGATGGGCACGCGCTTTGCCGCCGCGACGGAATCCATCGCGCATCCTGCCTTCAAGCAGGCCTTCGTGCGGGCCAGCGCCCGCGACGCGGTGACCTCGGTGCAGATCGACCCGCAGTTCAAGGTGATCCCGGTCCGTGGCCTGGTGAATACCGGGACCGAGCGGTTCGCCGAGACCCAGGTGGAGGTGATCGGCCGCTACCGGCGCGGCGAAGCCAGCTACGAGGAGGCCTCGCTCCAGATCGAGCGCTTCTGGGCGGGTGCGCTGCGTCGGGCGGTGGTCGAGGGCGATGTCGAACAGGGTTCGCTGATGGCCGGCCAGAGCGTCGGCTTCGTCAAGGCAGTCGAGCCGGTCACGGACATCCTGGCGGAACTGGTGGTGCAGACCGAGGCGGCGCTGGCCCGTCGCGCGCCGGCGGGTGCCTTGCCCGCAGCTGCGGAGTAGCGGTTTGGCCCCGCGGCACGGGGCGGTCGAGCCCTCTGTGGGCGACAAGCCGCGCAACTACGACCAGATGGCGGGTTCGCGGCGGCTCCTGCGCCGGCTGATCGAGGTCGCGGCCATTCCGCTGGAGCCGCAGCAGCGCCTGGACCGGGTGGTGCGCATGATCGCCACCGACATGGTGGCGGAAGTCTGCTCGGTCTATGCCCAGCGCGCCGGCGACCTGCTGGAGCTGTTCGCCACCGAGGGCCTGGCGCCCGGCGCGGTGCACCGCGTGCGGATGCGGGTGGGCGAGGGCTTGGTCGGCTCGATCGCCGCGACCGGGCAGGTGGTCAACACCGCGGACGCCCAGTCGCACCCGAACTTCCGCTATTTCCCGGAGACGGGCGAGGAGATCTACCACTCGTTTCTGGGCGTGCCGCTCCTGCGCTCGGGCCGGGTCACCGGCGTCCTCACCGTCCAGAACCGGGCACCCCGGCATTATTCCGACGACGAGGTCGAGGCGCTCGAAGTCATCGGCACCGTGCTGGCCGAGATGTTCGCTTCGGGCGGGCTGGTCGACCCCAAGGTCTATGGTTACATCGCCGGGCTCCGGCGGGAATCGTACCGCCTGGATGGCACCAGGCTGGTCGAGGGGGTCGCGATCGGCCGGGCCTGGCTGCACGAGCCGCAGATCGTCATCAACCGGCTGATCGCGGAGAATGTCGGCACCGAGCTGAACCGGCTGGACCAGGCGGTGGCACGGTTCCGCGCATCCATGGACGAGCTGGTCGAGCGGCCGGACCTGGGCTCCGGCGAGCATCGCGACGTGTTCGAGGCGCTGCGGATGTTCGCCCACGATCCGGGCTGGGTGCGACGGATCCGCGAGACGGTCGAGACCGGGCTGTCGGCCGAGGCGGCGGTGCGGCGGGTGCAGGAGGAGACCCGGCTGAAGCTGGGCCACGTGGCCGACCCCTATATCCGCGAGCGGCTGCAGGACCTGGACGACCTCGCCAACCGGCTGCTCCGGCAGCTCACCGGCCAGGCACTCCATCACGATCCGTCCGACCTGCCCGGCGAGACGATCCTGATCGCGCGCAACCTCTCGGCCGCGGACCTGATCGAGTACGACCGCAGCAAGATCAAGGGCATCGTGCTGGAGGAGGGCTCGCGCACCGCGCACGTCACCATCGTGGCGCGTGCGCTGGACATCCCGATGCTCGGCCGGGTCGAGGGGGCGATGGCGGCGGCCGATCCAGGCGACCTGCTCGCGGTCGACGGCGACCATGGCCACCTGTTCCTGCGGCCGACCGAGGACGTCGAGCAGTCCTTCCTCAGCTCGATCCTGATCCGCCAAGAGCGGCGCCGGGTGCTGGAAACCCAGCGCAACCTGCCGTCCGTGACCCTGGACGGGGTGCCGATCGGCCTGTCGCTGAACGCGGCGTTCCTGATCGATCTCGCCCATCTCGACGAGAGCGGTGCCGAGGGCATCGGCCTGTTCCGGACCGAGCTCACCTTCATGAACCGCGCCCGCTATCCGGACCTCCCGGCGCAGACCGACTATTACCGCTCGATCATGGAGAAGGCCGGCGGCCTGCCGATCCTGTTCCGCACCCTGGACGTCGGCAGCGACAAGCAGCTGCCCTACTGGCGGACCCCGGCCGAGGAGAACCCGGCCATGGGCTGGCGGGCCATCCGGATGATGCTGGATCGCCCGGTCGTCCTGCGCGAGCAGCTGCGGGCACTATTGCGCGCCGCCAACGGCCGGTCGCTCTGCGTGATGTTCCCGATGGTCACCGAGGTGGCCGAGTTCGAGATGGCGCGCACCCTCCTCGACCGCGAGCTTGAGCGGCTGGATCGGGACGGGCTGCCGCGCCCCGAGCGACTCGAGGTCGGGGTGATGATGGAGGTGCCGGCACTGTTCTGGCAGCTCCCGGCAGTCCTCCGCCGGGTCGACTTCGTGTCGCTCGGCAGCAACGATCTGTTCCAGTTCCTGTACGCCTCGGACCGCGGCAACCCGCAGTTGACGGACCGCTACGACGTGCTGTCGCCCGGCATGCTGAGTTTCATTCACGATCTGGTGGAGCGCTGCCGGGCGGCCGGTGTGCGACTGTCGGTGTGCGGCGAAATGGCCAGCCGGCCACTCGAGGCGATGGCACTGATCGGCCTGGGCGTCCGCCATCTGTCCGTGACGGCTGCGGACCTGGCGCCAGTCAAGGCAATGCTCCGGTCGGTCGCGATCGGGCCGCTGCACGACTATCTGATGACGTTGCTGGAAGTTTCCGACCATTCATTGCGCGGGCGACTGCAGGCCTATGCACTGGACCATCAGATAGTGTTGCCGCCGGGTGTCTATCGCCCCTGAAGCGTATTAGATGCCGGCTTCCGGATCGGCTGCTTCTTTGGACCGGTCGGAGATTTCTGCTATCTCTACTGGAGAGCTACCCCCTCCAGCGCGACCGAGGTCGACCCCGACCCATGGCTCCAGGATCCACCTCCGCCCATCTGCGATCGGGCCCGCCCGGCGAGGCGGCTGCCCTGTCGATCGGCCGGGAGCTTCGCGCCGTGCGCGAGCAGCGTGGCGAAGACCTCTACGACGTGGCCGATCTTTTGCGGATCAAGCCCGCCTATCTCCTGGCGCTGGAGCAGGGTGATCACGCCCGGCTGCCAGGCATCCCCTATGCCCACGGCTTCCTGCGCAGCTATGCCGAGCATCTGGGGCTGGACGGCCAGAAATTCGTGCGGCGGCTGAAGGCCGCGGGTGCGGTGCCGGCCGCTCCGACCGCGTCGGCGGCGCCAGCCTTCCGCGTTCCCCCCGCCGAAGAACGCCGGCCGACCATGGTCGTGGCGCTTGCCCTGCTCGTGCTGGCCGGCGCCGGCTATGGCGGTTGGTCCTATCTGGGCCTGGGCGGCGAGGCACCGCCGGAAGCGGTCGCCGAGGCACCCTACCTGCCGCCGCCCGATCTCCCGCTCGCCGTCCGCCAGCCGCCGCCAGCGCCGCTGCGGCCGGATCCTATCGGGCCGGCCGTGCCGGAACGGGCGCTCGCCGCAGCGCCGACCCCGGCCGTCCAGGACCTGCCTTCCGTAGCCGAGGTGCTGGCCGTGGCGGCCACGGCACCCGTGCCCGCCCACGCAGCGCCGGCCCCCGATGGGAGTGCTGCCGCCGATGCGCCGCAGCCCGCGGCGGCCCTGGCTGTAGCAGCTGCACCTGCCGGGGCCGGCGAGGCCGCGGCAGCCGCTGAAGCCGTCGCGGCGGACGAAGGCCGGCCTAGCCCTGGTGTAGGTGCCGCGGTCGCCGGGGAAGCGCGCGTGGTGCTGGTGGCGACCGAGCCGGCCTGGATCCAGGTGCGGTCGGCCGACCGGTCGTTCTCGCGCAGCCGCCTGATGGAGGCCGGCGAGCGCTTCCTTCTGCCCGAGCGGGCCGATCTGGCGCTGTGGACCGGCAATGCCGGTGGGCTGCAGGTGGTGGTGGACGGTGCCGAACTGGCGCCGCTGGGTGCCCGCGGCGCCGTCCTGCGCGACGTGCCGCTCGACCCGGCCGCCCTCAAGGCCCGGCTCACGCCCGCCCATTAGAGCCGTTCCGGACGCCTCTTCCGGCTGGTGACGCGCTGGAGGAAGGCGAGATGGCTGGCCGCCCACTTGTCGCAGCGGCTGGCGATCCGCCGGTTCTCCTTCGAGCGGCAGACCACGTGCCACTCCCGGTACGGCGCCCAGCCCACCGGCCGCAGCCTCCTCGGTCGGGAGCAACGGCGTGGCGGCGCCGGTGCCGCGCGTCCGGAGGTGGTTCCGCACAAGCGGGCCCGTGGGGCTCCTCTCGCCCATGATCACCCGGAGTCGGCATCCAGGCAGGCTCACGGCACTCTGGCTCGTCGACGCGCGAGAGGCGGATTGCGGGTGACGCTGGCCCGGCGTCAGAGCGATCGCCATCGGCGCGGGCGCCCGCAGCGCCGATGCAACTCGCTCCCGCAAGGCGCGGGCGGCCGGATGTAGGGTGGAGCCCCCTGTTCCGCCGGCGGAAGAGCGACAGTTACGGCGCTGCTACCGTCGCCCATAGAGACTTCGCGGCCGCTGCGGCATATCGGGGCCGGGATGCAGCGCAGCTTGGTCGAGGAGCGCCTCCCACAATCGATCCTGGCCAATGGCAGAACGGCATCGCCACCGCCCCCCCAGGAGCGATGTGTTCAGGCAGTTCGGGCCACGGCGTGGCGATCCGGCTGGCCAGGGCAAGGATGATGCCTTGAGGGTGCCTGGGCGATCGGCTGTCGACGCCGAAGCATGCGTGCGGATCTGCTACGAAGGGTTCAAGGCATTCAACGAGCGGCACGGCTTTCCGCCCAACTATCCGTCCATCGAGGCCGCCACTGCGCGTGTGCAGGGCTTGCTCAAGCACCCGGCCGTCTTCGGCGTCGTGGCGGTCGACCAAGGCGGCTGTGGCCTGGGTTTCGACTTCCTGAGCGAGCGCAGCCCGATCTTGGTGGACTCGGCGGCCCAGGGAGAGGTGTAGGCCGGCAGCTCATGACGGCCGTGCTGGAGCGTGCGGCCGGCGCACCCGGGGTCCGGCTGGCGGAGGAGGCATTCAACCTGGGCGCGTTTGCCCTCTATGCCGTGCTTGGCTTCGAGGCCAGGGAGCCGCTGGTCGTCCTGGTCGGGCGGCCTTGGTGCGCTCGCCCAGCCGGATGGGACGTCCGGCCGCTGCGGGAGAAGGGTCCCGCCGCCAGCGCTGCGCTTCATGATCGGGTGCACGGCCATTCCCGCGCCAACGAGCTGCGCGAGTCGGTGGGCAGGGGGCTGGCCTGGGTCGCGGGATGGTCGGATGGTGGCGTACGCAGCGGCGGTCACAGCCTGGCTCGCCAACCACGGCGGGGCCGAGACCGAGGAGGACAGGGCGCTCTGCTCGCTGGCGCCGCGCGCTCGGTCGAGGCGCCACTGGCGCTGCTGAGCAGGGGCGCGTATCGTGAACTTCAGGGCGCCTAGTTCCCGTCGGTCCTCTACTGACATGTGGCTCGCCAGGTGCCGGCAGCGCATGGCAGCCCGGCATGGTTGCTGGTGACACGGGATGCCCGGCTGGGCTATCCCGCGCGCCTAGGACAGTCGGGACCGGTTGACCGCTCATGGTGGCACTTCGCCAGATCGTTCGGCATCGCACGCATGCGGTGGACGTGGGCGGCATCGTCGTCGGCGGTGCCGCACCCATCGTCGTGCAGTCGATGACCAATACCGACACGGGCGACGTGGACGCCACCACCCGCCAGGTGATCGAGCTGGCCAAGGCCGGCTCGGAGATCGTGCGGGTGACGGTCAACGACGACGCCGCGGCCAGGGGGGTGCCGGTCATCGTCGAGCGGCTGCGCCTGCTGGGTTGGGAAACGCCGATCGTCGGCGACTTCCACTTCAACGGCCACAAGCTGCTGGCCGAACATCCGGCGATGGCGCAGGCGCTGGCCAAGTATCGGATCAACCCGGGCAATGTCGGCTTTGGCAAGAAGCGCGACGTCCAGTTCGAGCAGATGATCGAGGCGGCACTGCGCTATGGCAAGCCGGTGCGGATCGGCGTCAACTGGGGCTCGCTCGACCAGGATCTGGCGACCGGCCTGATGGACGCCAATGCCAGCCGTCCGGACCCGCGCCCGGCCGACGACGTGATGCGTGAGGCGATGGTGATCTCGGCGCTGCAATCGGCGGAGCGGGCCGAGGCGCTGGGCCTGCCGGCCGACCGGATCATCATCTCCACCAAGCTCAGCCGGGTCCATGACCTGGTGGCGGTCTATCGCGAGCTGGCGCGGCGCTCGAACTATGCGCTGCATCTGGGCCTGACCGAAGCGGGGATGGGCACCAAGGGGATCGTGGCCTCGGCCGCCGCCCTGTCCCTGCTGCTGACCGAGGGGATCGGCGACACGATCCGCGCCTCCCTGACCCCGCGGCCGGGCGAGAGCCGCGCGCGCGAGGTCGAGACCTGCAAGGAGGTCCTTCAGGCCCTCGACCTGCGCCAGTTCGCCCCGGCCGTCACCGCCTGCCCGGGCTGCGGGCGGACCACCTCCACTTTATTCCAGGAGCTGGCCCTGTCGATCCAGACCTGGCTGGACGCACAGATGCCGCGCTGGAAGGCGACCCATCCCGGAGTCGAGACCATGAAGGTCGCGGTGATGGGCTGCATCGTGAACGGGCCCGGCGAGAGCAAGCATGCCGATATCGGCATCTCGCTGCCGGGCTCGGGCGAGAACCCGGCCGCACCCGTCTTCATCGACGGCGAGAAGCGCCACACGCTGCGCGGGCCCACCATTGCCCAAGAGTTCCAGCAGATCGTCGAGGCTTATGTCGAGCGCCGCTACGGCCGGCGCGAGGCGGCCTGACCCGTTCGTTTCTTGATCCAGCCGAAAGTCCGAGACAGCGATGAGCGAGCTGCGCCCCGTCCGCGGTACCCATGACCTTCTGGGCGAGGACATGCGGCGCCACAGCCATGTCCACGAGACGGCGCGCCGCCTGGCCCAGCGCTACGGCTATGGCGAGATCGAGACGCCGATCTTCGAGTTCACCGAGGTGTTCCAGCGCACGCTGGGCGACACCTCCGACGTGGTGACCAAGGAGATGTACACCTTCACCGACCGGGGCGGCGAGCAACTCACGCTCCGGCCGGAGAACACCGCGGGCGTGGCGCGCGCCTTCGTCACCAACGGGCTGCAGCAGTCCCTGCCGGTCAAGCTGTTCTACCATGGCCCGATGTTCCGCTACGAGCGGCCGCAGAAGGGGCGGATGCGCCAGTTCCACCAGATCGGCATCGAGGTGCTGGGCGCGCCCGAGGCGCTGGCGGATGCCGAGGTCATTGCGCTCGGCGCCCATGTGCTGGACGAGCTGGGGGTGCTGGACAAGACCGTGCTCCAGCTGAACAGCCTGGGGGATCCAGAAAGCCGGGCCGCCTATCGTGACCGGCTGGTGGCCTATTTCTCCAGCCACGAGGCGAAGCTGTCCGAGGACAGCCGCAACCGGCTGCACAAGAACCCCCTGCGCATCCTGGACAGCAAGGATCCGGGCGACCGGGAGCTGGTGGCCGACGCACCGCTCATGGGCGAGAGCCTGAACCAGGCGTCGAAGGACTTCTTCAGGACGGTGACCGACGGGCTGGACGCGCTCGGCATCGCCTATGTCCTGGACCCGCGCCTGGTGCGCGGCCTCGACTACTATACTCACACCGCCTTCGAGTTCGTGACCACCCATCTGGGTGCCCAGGGCACCGTGCTGGGCGGCGGGCGCTATGACGGGCTGATCCGCAGCATGGGCGGGCCGGATGTGCCGGGCGTGGGCTGGGCCGCCGGGGTGGAGCGGCTGGCGGCGCTGATCGACGCACCGCCGCCGTCGGTGCGGCCGGTCGCCATCGTTCCCATCGGCCAAGCGGCGGAAAAGGCGGCATGGCAGCTCGCCACGGAGCTGCGTCGGGCCGGGCAGGCGGTGGAACTCGCCTACAAGGGCAAGCCCGGGCAACGGATGAAGCGGGCCGACCGGCTGCAGGCGAGGCTGGCGCTGTTCCTGGGCGACGACGAGCTGGCGACGGGCCAGGTCAAGCTTCGCGACCTCGCGTCAGGTGAGGAGCGCAACGTGGCACGTGAAACACTGCTGGATGAACTCAACTCTCTGGTTTAATAGCCTATTTGACAACGACGTGACAGTGCGATGACGTTGGCGGTCCTTCGAGAAGGCCGCTTGCGCATTGAACGGTACCGAAATCCTCCTGCATCTGCTGGGTGGCGTGGCGCTGCTCCTCTGGGGCGTGCGCATGGTGCGGACCGGCATGACCCGGGCATTCGGCGCGGGGCTGCGCCGCTTCCTGGGCGGTGCGGTCCGCAACCGGTTCGTCGGCTTCGGTGCCGGCCTCGCCGTCACCATGCTGCTGCAGTCCTCGACCGCGACCTCCGTGCTGATCTCGTCGTTCGCCGCACGCGGCATCGTCGAGACCGGGCCGGCACTGGCAGTGATGCTGGGTGCCGATGTCGGCACCGCCCTGATCGCCCTGCTCCTGTCCTTCCAGATCTCCTGGCTGGCCTTCCTCTTCCTGTTCCTGGGCGTCGCCGTGTTCCTCGGCACCGAGAACGGGCGTGCGCGCAACCTCGCCCGGGTCGGCATCGGCCTGGGCCTGGTGCTGCTGGCGCTGCAGCAGATCGTGGGTGCGGCCGAGCCCCTGGGCGCCTCGCCGGTAATGGCAGAGCTGATGGGTGCCCTGGTGGACAC
>NZ_DATMFZ010000222.1:0-42503 GCF_035556675.1 Geminicoccus sp.
TCCAGCGCCATCCCGACGGGCTGTTCGGCCCGGGCTCAGTGACCTGGCGGGTCCATGGCGACGTGGCGTCGATGATGGTGGGCGGCATCGCGGCCCTCCTGCTCCAGATGCTCCACCCCGCCGTGCTCGCCGGCGTGCGCGACCATTCCAACTTCCGGGCCGACATGCACGGCCGGCTCCGGCGGACCGCCCGGTTCGTCTCGCTCACCACCTATGGCGAGCGCGCCCTGGCCCTGGCGGCGATCGAGCGGGTGCGCCGCATCCATGCCGGGGTCCGGGGCACGCTGCCGGACGGCACCGCCTATGCCGCCAGCGACCCGGAGCTCCTGGCCTGGGTGCACGTAGCTGAGACGAGCTGCTTTCTCCGCTCCTGGATCCGTTATGGCGAGCCCGGCATGCTCATGGCCGACCAGGACCGCTACTTCGCCGAGATGGCCGAGGTCGGCCGGGCGCTGGGAGCTGATCCCGTGCCGCGCAACCGCGCCGAGGCCAGGGCGCTGATCCAGGCGATGCGGCCCCGGCTGCGCTGCGACGAGCATACGGAGGAAACAGCACGGCTCGTCCTGGCCAGGCCGGCATCGGCCTCTGCGGCCGCCCCGCTGCAGGCGCTCGCCCTGGACGCGGCCGTCGACCTGCTGCCGGACTGGGCGGCCCGGATGCACGGCCTGTCCGTGCCGCGCTTTCGCACCCCGCTCGTTCGCATCGGCACGCTGGGCGTGGCCCGCACCCTGCGCTGGGCGTTCGCCGGCAGGCGGACGCCGGCCCGCCCGCCGTCGGCCCGTCCCGTGCCCGGGCGAAGCCGGACCCGCCGCCGGCCTGCCGGTGTTGATCGCGCCTGACGCTATTGACCCGGCCCCGGCCCGCTGCATCTTCACGCTCCAGTGGGCCAGGAGGGCTCAGGGTACCAGGGCGGTTCTTCGTTGCGTCCCCGGGGCGCCTGTGGCTTCCTGGCTGATATATCATTGCGGTGGCGGGTCGTTCCCACTGCCGGCGAGGGAGGCAAGAAGGATGAGACGAGACCTGCTCAAGCGGGGGCTGCTGCTGGGTGCGGCCGCCATGTTCGTGGCGACCAGCGTGCCGGCCTCGGCCGAGACGCTGACGGTCTGGTGGGTGAAGGGCTTCTACCGCGCCGAGGACGAGGCGCTGTTCAAGGCGATCGAGGCGTTCGAGCAGAAGACCGGCGTCGACATCGAGCTGTCACAGTACGCTATCCAGGACATGATCCCCAAGACCGTGGCGGCGCTCGACAGTGGCACGCCGCCGGACATCGCCTATGCCGACAGCTACGACTTCCAGGTCGGTGCGAAGTGGGCGTTCGAGAACCGGCTGGAGGACCTGACCAGCGTCCTCGAGCCGATGAAGGACGATTTCGACGAGAACACGCTCTCGACCACCTATCTCTACAACGACACGACCAAGGAGCGCGCCTACTACTCGTTCCCGCTCAAGCGGCAGACGATGCATATCGAGTACTGGATCGACATGCTCCAGGAGGCGGGCTTCCAGGAGAGCGACGTTCCCGAGGAATGGTCGGAGTTCTGGAACTTCTGGTGCAGTGACGCGCAGAAGGGCTATCGCGGCGCTACCGGCCAGCGCGCCTACGGCATCGGCCAGCCGATGGGCGTGGATTCGACCGACAGCTTCTTCTCGTTCCTGACCTTTGCCGACGCCTACAACGTCAAGCTCGTCGATGACGAGGGCAAGCTGCTGGTCGACGATCCGAGCGTGCGCGAAGGCCTGATCGGTGCGCTCACCGACTACACCACGCCCTACACCGATGGCTGCGTGCCGCCGTCGGCGACGTCGTGGAAGGATCCCGACAACAACGTCGCCTTCCACAACAAGACGACGATGATGACCCACAACGCCACGATCTCGCTCGCGGGCAAGTGGTATGACGACATGACCAACCCTGCGCTCACCGACGAGGAGCGCGCGACGGCCAAGAAGAACTATTACGAGCTGATCCGCACCCGCGGCTTCCCGAAGAAGCCGGACGGCTCGCCGATGGTCTACCGCTCGGCCGTCAAGACCGGCGTGATCTTCCAGCAGGCCAGGAACAAGGAGCGCGCCAAGGAGTTCCTGGCGTTCCTGATGCAGCCCGAGAACCTGCAGCCTTATGTCGAGGGCTCGCTCGGCCGCTGGTTCCCGGTGACCAAGAGCGGCATGGAAAGCCCGTTCTGGCAGGAGGATTCGCACCGCAAGTCGGTCTATGACCAGTTCAAGGCCGGCACGGTCACCTTCGAGTTCACCAGGAACTGGAGGTTCACCATCCTCAACAACGAGAACGTCTGGGCCAAGGCGATGAACCGCGTGGTCAACGAGAACGTCTCGGTCGAGGACGCCGTGGACGAGATGATCGCACGCATCAAGGAAGTCGCGGGCTGACATCTTCCGGACGCCGCCGTCATGGCACGCTTTCGGCCATGACGGCGGCGTCTCGGAGGCGTAGCCTGATGATGGGCCGTCGGAAGAAGATCGGAGGCGAACCATGTCGGCAGCTGCTGTCCAGACGGACCGCGCTCCTCCCGAAAGCAAGGTCCGCCGACCCTGGACGGCCGCGGAGACCTGGGGCGTGCTCCTGCTCGTCCCCTACGTCCTGGTCTTCCTGGCCTTCGTCCTCTACCCCGTGGTGTACGGCTTCTGGCTGGCCCGTCACCCGTCCAGCTACGCCGCCCTGTTCGGCGACCCGATCTTTCGCCGGGCGGTGGTCAACACGCTGATCTTCCTGATCGTCGCGATCAACGTGAAGATGCTGCTGGCCCTGTTCCTGTCCGGCTTCTTCCTGCACGAGCGCTGGTGGGTCCGCTGGCTCTCGGTGCTGTTCATCCTGCCTTGGGCGGTGCCGGCGATCCCGACCATCCTGTCGGTCCGCTTCATGCTCAATCCCGAGTGGGGCCTGATCAACCAGCTCTGGTTCCGCTGGACCTTCGAGGACGGGCCGAACTGGCTGAACGAGCCCTGGCTTGCGCTGACCATGGCGATGGCGGTCCATATCTGGAAGTCGCTGCCGTTCTGGACGCTGATGATGCTGACCGGACGGCTCGCCATCTCCAACGACCTGTACGAGGCGGCCTCGGTGGACGGCGCCACCAAGTGGCACAAGTTCCGCTACGTCACCTGGCCGTCCCTGCAGGCCATGTACTTCACCTGCACGATCCTCTCGATGATCTGGACGCTCGGCGACTTCAACAGCGTCTACCTGCTCACTGGCGGCGGCCCGGCCGACCTGACCCATGTCCTGGCCACGCTCGGCGTCCGCTACCTGCGCCTGGACCAGATCGACCTGTCGCTCGCGACGGTGGTCTGCGCGATGCCGCTGGTGCTGCCGCTGGTCTACATCATGATGAAGCGGTACTCCAAATGAGCGCGCCCCGTCGCCCCGGCTGGTTCCTGCGCGGTGTGGCCACCGACGCCAAGCTGCTGCTGATCGGCATCCCGGTCTTCCTGTGGACCATCCTGCCGATCTACCATCTGTTCCTGTTCTCGATCTCGCCCAAGGACCAGGCGATGTCCGGCAAGCTCTGGCCGGACAACCCGACCCTCAACAACTTCATCATCGTCTTCAGCGAGCGCCACCACTTCCTGGGCCATTTCTGGCAGCAGTTCTGGAACTCGTTCTTCATCGCCGCGATGGTGGGCATCCTGACCCTGGTGATCGCCACCTTCGCCGCCTTCTCGATCAGCCGGCTGAAGGCCCGCTTCGGCGGCACGGTGATGAACCTGGCCCTGTTCACCTATTTCGTGCCGGCCGCCTTCCTGGCCGTGCCGATGTACCGGACCATGGGAATCTACGGCCTGCTCAACACCCAATGGGCGCTGATCCTGGCGATGATGACGCTGGCCTCGCCCTATGCGATCTGGGTGCTCAAGCAGGCCTCGGACAAGCTGCCGCGCGAACTGGACGAGGCGGCGGTGGTGGACGGCGCCACGCCCATGCAGCTGTTCCGCCTGGTCTACCTGCCGCTGATGGCGCCCTCCCTGGTAGCGGTCGGCGTCTACGCGCTGCTGCTGGCCTGGAACGAGTATCTCTACGCCTTCCTCCTGCTGTCGCGGGACACCGACGTGACCTTGCCGGTAGCGCTCGGCAACTTCCTGGCCGCCGACGACTCCCCCTGGGAACTGCTCATGACCACCGGCCTGATCTACGCGATCCCGCCGGCGGTGATCTATTACGTGTTCAAGCGCTACATGACCGCCGGGCTCACCTCCGGGGCGGTGAAGAGCTAGCCGGGCCGCAAAAGCCGCTGCGGGCTCCCGATCCGCTGCCCTCCGGATCGGGAGATCTCCGCCGGCCCGGCCCCATCAGCCTGCCAGGAGCCGGTGCTTCTGGCCGTGAACTCCTGGTCGGTCAGCATGGCCGCGCTCCTCGGCGCTGCCAGTCGCTCCAGCTTCGACACGATATCGTCTCCCGAAGATGAACCGGCACCGTGCGGCAGGACGATGGACCGGTGTCACCGCGCCCGGACGAAGTCGGCAAAGGCAGTCGCCTGATGCTTGTCGACCTGCTCGATCTTGCCCGGTTGCACACGCCAGCCTCCTCGCATGCCTGTTTGTAGCAGGCACTTCCTAACGAAACGTAAAGCGGGATGACCGGAGTTGCGGCGACCGGGGCAGACCACCCGCTCACGTCGGGTGCGCAATGACGAGCCAACGGATCGGCCCGCCTTCATGCTACTGTCCTCTGGCGGCTACGGGATCGTGGAGGCAGGCATGTTCGTGACGCTGCTCGGCGCACTGCTGATCTTTCTCGGGATCCTCTACCTGGCGGCCCAAGCGCTCCGGCGCGGCCGGCTGAGTGCGGGCACCCCGGAGCGCCCGAGAGTGCAGGCCGGCTCGCTGGAGCCGCCCGGCCGGGTCACCGCCTTCCGGCTCGGCGCGAACTGGCCGGGCCTCGCCCTGATCGCCCTGGGTGCGATCCTGCTGATCGCGGTGGCGGCCATCCCGGCAGCCTCCTGACCATCCCTGCGGCCAGGGCCGGTGATCTTCATCACTGGCCGGCACCCTTGCCGATGGCCCATGGCTGTGGAACTGCCGGAAACTCGATGCCGCATGGCTCCTTCCGGAAGCAGGCCATCATCGCAAGCAGGCTACCGATGATGCAGACAGCTATACCAGCTTCGGCCTGGGCTCCGGCCTGACCGGCGGGGTGGCAACCCAGCACGACCAGGTCTTCCGCGAGGACGGGACGGTGATCGATTCGTCGTTCGTCGGGGTTTCCGGCTCGGACGACGATGGCGGCGGGTTCAGCGGCGGCTCGACGAATCCCGGGACGGTCGGCCGCTACGAGGTACTGAACGGCCGGATCGTCATCACGCCGCCCACGGGCGAGCCCCTGTCGAGCTGGATCCTGTTCGACGGCGGGACGAACCTCGTGATCGGCGGAGAACCGTCAAGGGCGGCTGAGCGTTCCACCGGGCCGGCCGCGTCACCGGCCGACCCGGCCTTCCCTGGCCCGCGCCGTCGCGAAGATGTCCCAGGCCGCCAGGAACATCGCGGCGACCAGCGGCCCGATCACGAAGCCGTGGATGCCGAAGATCGCGATGCCGCCCAGCGTGGAGATCAGCACCAGGTAGTCGGGCATCTTGGTGTCCTTGCCGACCAGGATCGGGCGCAGGACATTGTCCACCACGCTGATCACCAGCGTGCCCCAGGCCATCAGGACGAGCCCCTGCCATACCGCGCCCGTCACCAGGAAGTAGATGGCCGCCGGCATCCAGACCAGGGCTGCGCCGACCGCCGGGAGCAGCGCCAGCAGGGCCATCAGCACCGCCCACAGGAGCGCTGCCTGGATGCCGAGGATCCAGAAGATCAGCCCGCCCAAGGCACCCTGCACGAGGGCCACGATGATGGTGCCCTTGAGCGTGGCGCGGACCACCGTGGTGAACTTCTCGGCGAGCGCACGCTGCTGGTCCACATGCAGCGGGAGCGCGTTCCGGATGCGCCGGACCAGCGCGTCGCCATCGCGCAGCAGGAAGAACAAGAGATAGAGCATGACGAACAGGTCGATGACGAAATCGGCCGTGTTCTGGCCGATATTGATCACCTGGGTGGCGACGAGCTCGCTGCCCCACATCAGGGCGGCGGACAGCCGTTCGCGCACCGCGTCGATATCGGTCAGCCCGAAGCGGTCCAGCAGACCGGCTGCCCATCCGGGCAGCGCGTCGTGGACCGCCTGGAAGAACCCGCTGAAGTTCAGGTTGCCCGACTGCATTCCCTCGTAGATGCCCGCCGCTTCCTGCAGCAGCATCACGGTGATCAGCGTCACCGGCAGGATCACCATCACCAGGATGATCGCCAGCGTGACGAGAGCCGCCAGCGTGCGCCGCTGGCCCATCGCCCGCACCAGGCGGCGGTAGAGGGGTGCGAACAGGATCGCGATGACGGCACCCCACAGGACCGCCCCGTAGAAGGGCTGGACGATCCAGAAGAATGCCAGCGATGTCACGACGAGCAGGAACAGGAAGGCCTTGTCTTCGATGGCGGTCAAAGCCAGTCCCCCGTCGTGATGTCGCCGGCCTCAGCCCGGCCCGGACGGAAGGATTGCCCGTTTCTCCTCAGGCCGCCAGCAACTCGTCCGCCGGGCCGAAGAACTCGTAGTGGATGCGCGTGCCCGGCACCCCGGACTGGGACAGGGTCGAGACGAAGTTGCGCAGGAACGGGCGCGGCCCGCACAGATAGTAATGAGCCTCGTCCAGGGGCGTGTGCTCGGCCAGCCAGTCGCCGGTGATCAGCCCGGCATGGTCGTAGTCCCGGCCCTGGACGTCCTCCGTCCGCGGCTGCTCGAAGAAGGTCGTGGCCTCGATCCCGCGATGCCTCGCCGCGAGCGCCCGGACATGGGCGCCCATCGCATGGGTGGAGCCGTCGCGCGTGCCGTGGACATAGAGGGTGCGGGTCTCGGGCAGCCGTGCCGCGATCGTTTCCAGCATGCTCATCATCGGCGTGAGCCCGACACCGCCGCTCAAGAGCACCACCGGGCGGTCGGGATGCTCCGGCAGGAAGAACTCGCCGGCCGGCGGGGCGACCTTGAGCACCGTGCCGGGCCTGGCCTGGTCGTGCAGCCAGCCTGAGGCGGTGCCCATGGGCTCGCGCTTCACCGAGATGCGATAGGTCTCGCCATTCGGCGCGGACGAGATGCTGTAGTTGCGCTTGAGCGGGGCCTGGCCGGGGATCTCCAGCCAGAAGGTCAGGTACTGGCCGGGCCGGTGGCAGATCACCGGTCGGCCATCGGTCGGCCGCAGCAGGAAGGAGGTGATGATCTCGCTCTCCTTCGTCCGCTCCTCGATGGCGAAGCTGCGCCAGCCCTGCCAGCCGCCCTCGGCCGAGGCGAGCTTGCCGTAGAGCATCTTCTCCCGCGCGATCAGGATGTCGGCCAGGAACCAGTAGCCCTCGCCCCAGGCCGCCAGGATCTCGTCGGTCGCGGCCTCGCCCAGCACGTCCTTGATGGCGCCGAGCAGCGCGTCGGCCACGTAAGGATAGTGCTCGGGCAGGATCTGCAGACCGACATGCTTTTGCGCGATCCGTTCGACTGCGGCCGCCAGGGGCACCAGGTCGTCGATGTTCTTGGCATAGGCGAGGATCGCGTTCGCCAGCGCCTTCGGCTGCGATCCGGCGTCGCCATGATGCGACTGGTTGAACAGGTCGCGGATCATCTCGTTCTGGAACATCCGCGCATACATGGCGCGGGTGATCTCCAGCCCGTGGGCTTCCAGGGCCGGCACGGTGGCCTTGATGAGGACGCGGCTGCGTTCGCTTACGGTCTTCGGCATTCGTCGCTTCCGGACATCTGCGTTGAAGGGTTCAGGGCTGCGGCGGCTGGTCGTAGAACTCGATCCGCATGAGGATCGGCCCGACCGGCTCGACCGAATGGATCTCCTGGGGATGCACCAGTGCCGGTGCATTGCTGGTGACGGTCAGCGTCTCGCCGCGCTCCACGAAGGTCAGCCTGATCTCCCCGGCGATCACCCTGATCAGTCCCCACACGCCGGGCCTGGTCCGATGCTCGGCACGCAGGCCGGCAGGCAGGGTGGCCTCATCGAAGACCGGGCTCGTGCGGCGGGGCTGGACGGCGGTCATGAGGGACGGTCTCACCTAATCATGTATCCCTGATGAATGTATGACTCATCTCGAAAACATGCCAAGCCAATACATATATAACCGGGCTGAGTGCGACGGTTTGGCCAGGAGGGACGAGGCGTGCGGCTGACGCGCTACACGGACTATGCGCTGCGCGTGCTGCTCTATCTCGGCGCGCGACCGGAGCGGCTGTGCTCGATCGCGGAGATGGCGCGCGCTTACGGCATCTCGCAGAATCACCTGATGAAGGTCGTCCACGACCTGGGCAAGGCCGGCTTCGTTGCGAGCGTGCGCGGCCGGACGGGCGGGATCCGGCTGGCCCGCCCGCCCGAGCAGATCGTCATCGGCAGCGTGGTCCGCCATGCCGAGGAAGGCTTCGACCTGGTCGACTGTGGGCGTTGCGTGATCGCACCCGCCTGCGGCCTGCCCTCGGTGCTGGGTGAGGCACTGGCCGCATTCCTCGCCGTCCTGGACCGCTACAGCCTGGCGGATCTGCTCAGCCGGCGTGTCGACATGCTGGCGCTGTTCCGCCAGGACCCGGCCACTCCGGGCCGGGCCGCCGCTTCATCCACCAGGCCGGTTCATGCTATGGACGGCTTGGTGTGCACAGCGGACGGGCAGGGAATTGCCGGGCAGCCGCCTGCAAAGCAGAACTGCACGAACGAACCCGAGGAACCGGCTGAAATCAGCTAGTTAGAAGATTTTCGACACTCGGGCCGCAGTCAGGTGCCGGCGTGCCTCACGCTATCTGGCTGGCACCGTCGCCTCACCTGCGCTACCAGCCTGCCGTCAAGAACGTCAGGATGCCTCGAGATGGCCAATGTCGCCGTGATCGGCGCCCAGTGGGGCGACGAGGGCAAGGGCAAGATCGTCGACTGGCTCTCCGAGCGGGCCGACGTGGTGGTCCGCTTCCAGGGCGGCCACAATGCCGGTCATACGCTGGTGGTGGACGGCCAGACCTACAAGCTCTCGCTGCTGCCCTCGGGCGTGGTCCGCCAGAAGCTGTCGATCATCGGCAACGGCGTGGTGGTCGATCCCTGGGCGCTGCTCGCCGAGATCGACCGGCTGCGCGCGCAGGGTGTCGCCGTCCGCCCGGAGACGCTGCGCCTGGCCGAGAACGCGTCGCTGATCCTGCCGCTCCATGCCGAGCTCGACCAGGCGCGCGAGCAGGCGCGGGCCGCCTCCAACATCGGTGCCGGCAAGATCGGCACGACCGGCCGCGGCATCGGGCCGGCCTACGAGGACAAGGTGGCGCGCCGCGCCATCCGGGTCTGCGACCTGACCGACCAGATGCTCCTGGAGGGCAAGGTCCACGACCTGCTCCTGCACCATAACGCGCTGCGGCGCGGCTTCGGCATCCCCGAGGTCGAGCCTGCCGACCTCTTGGCCTCGCTCACCAGCCTGGCGCCCAAGCTCCTGCCGTTCTCCGAGCCGATCTGGCTGCGCTTGGCCGAGCTCAAGCGCAATGGCCGCCGGATCCTGTTCGAGGGTGCCCAGGGTGCGATGCTCGACGTCGACCACGGCA
Source organism: Geminicoccus sp. (assembly GCF_035556675.1). GTDB lineage: Bacteria > Pseudomonadota > Alphaproteobacteria > Geminicoccales > Geminicoccaceae > Geminicoccus. The sequence continues at coordinate 9,602 of NZ_DATMFZ010000222.1, forward strand.
CCTACCCGTTCGTCACCTCGTCCAACACCATGGCCGGCATGGCCGCCACCGGCTCCGGGCTCGGCCCCGACGCGGTGGGCTATGTGCTGGGCATCTGCAAGGCCTACACGACCCGGGTCGGCTCCGGCCCCTTCCCGACCGAGCTGGATGACGAGATCGGCAGGCGGTTGGGCGAGCGCGGCCACGAGTTCGGCACGGTCACCGGCCGGCCGCGGCGCTGCGGCTGGTTCGACGCGGTGATGGTCCGCCAGGCGATCAAGGTCGGCGGCATCCACGGCCTAGCGCTCACTAAGCTCGACGTGCTGGACGGGCTCGAGACCATCAAGGTGTGCACCGCCTACAGCCTGAACGGCCAGATCCTCCACCACCTGCCCTCCAACCCGGCCGCCCAGGCCGCGGTGCAGCCGATCTTCGAGGAGATGGAGGGCTGGCAGGAGAGCACCCATGGTGCGCGCAGCTTCGCCGACCTGCCGGCTGCCGCGATCAAGTACGTCAAGCGGCTGGAGGAGCTGGTCGAGGCGCCGGCGGCCCTGATCTCGACCAGCCCGGACCGCAACGACACGATCCTGGTGCACGACCCGTTCGCCGACTGATTTTGGCCCGGGACCGGCAGCCTTCCGCGGTGCTGCCGGTCCGCGGCGCCCAGGGCGCTCCCGTCACGCAGCCGGGATCCGGCTGGAAGGCTCGATCCCGGGGACACAGCCGATCTGGGTGACCAGGAAATCGGCCAGCAGGCGGACCCGGGTGATCCCGGCGCGCTCGGGCACAAGCAGCATGCTCAGGGGCACGGTCGGCAGCCGGTAGTCCGGGAGCAGCACCTCCAGCTCGCCGCGATCGAGCAGATCGTCGACCAGCCACCGGTGCGCCGGTGCGATGCCGCGCCCCGCCGCCACGGCCGCGCGCGCCGCCAGGCCGTGGTCGACCCGCAGCCGCCCGGCGAACGCCACCTCGTGGCGTGTCTCGTCCGGCCCGTGCAGGACGAGACGGTCGCTGCCGGCCACGTTCGACATGCGGATGCCCTCGTGCCCAGCCAGGTCCTCCGGCAGCATTGGCCGCCCCCGTGCCGCCAGATAGGCCGGTGACGCCACCAGCAGGCGGTGGGAGCGGCCGAGCGCACGCAGCTTCATCGAGCTGTCGGCGAGCGGCCCCAGGCGGAGGGCGATATCGACGCCTTCCCGGACCAGGTCGATCCGCTGGTCGGTCAGGCTGAGATCGACCCCGATCTCCGGATGGCGATCCTGGAAGGCGAAGATCAATCGGGCGAGATGCCGGACCCCGAACGCCGCCGTGCAGGAGATCCTGACCGTGCCGGCCGGTGCCCGGCGCGTCGCCTGCACCGCGTCGCCGGCCTGCTCGACCATGCGCAGGATCTGGACGCTGTGGGCGTAGTAGCGGCTGCCCTCCTCGGTGAGCGTGACCTGCCGCGTGGTCCGGCTGAGCAGCGGGACACCTACCGCCGTTTCCAGCTCGCGCAGATGACGCGTGACGGTCGACTGGCCGATGCCCAGCTCGCGCGCCACCGCCGACAGGCTGCCGCGTTCGGCGACCCGAACGAAACTGCGCATCCGCTCGAGCGTGACGTCCAATCTATCCGTGATCCGGCAAGGTCTTATCCGCGGAGGACAGGTAGGCGCGCAGCCTTGCCTTGGCTAGCTGACGGGCTGGCTTCCCAGTACCGGATTACGGCCCATGAACGTCTTGCTGGTCTTCGCCCATCCCGACCGCCGCTCGCTCAACGGCGCGCTGCGCGACGTGGCCGTCCAGGAACTGCAGGCTCAGGGCCACGAGGTCCGGGTCTCCGATCTCTACGCGCAGGGTTGGAAGGCCCAGGTCGATCATGCCGACTTCCCCCTGCTGGCACCCGACGCCCGGCTGGTTCCGACGGCCGCGTCGAAGCAGGCCTTCCAGGCCGAGGCCCTCACCAGGGACGTGCAGGCCGAGATCGAGAAGCTGCGCTGGGCGGATGCCCTGATCCTGCAGTTCCCGCTCTGGTGGTTCACCATGCCGGCGATCCTCAAGGGCTGGGTCGATCGGGTATTCGCCTGCGGCTTCGCCTATGGCGTGGGCGAGCACACTGACCGCCGCTGGGGCGACCGCTACGGCGAGGGCATGCTGGCGGGCCGCCGCGCGATGCTGATCGTCACGGCCGGCGGCTGGCGGGAGCATTATGCGCCACGCGGGATCAACGGGCCGATCGACGACCTGTTGTTCCCGATCCAGCACGGCATCCTCTTCTATCCGGGCTATGCCGTCCTGCCCCCGTTCGTCGCCTACCGGGTCGATCGGCTCGACGATGGCGGCTTCGCGCGGCTGGCCGGGCAGCTGCGCCAGCGGATGCGGACGCTGGCAACGACGCCGCCCCTGCCCTATCGGCGGCAGAACGGCGGCGACTACCTGATCCCGAGCATGCAGCTCCGGCCGGGGCTGGGCGATCCGGAGGCCGGCGGTTTCGCCCTGCATCTGGACGGCACCGCGGGCCGGCTGTCAGGCGGGCCGCAGGATCCGGACGAGCCGCCAGGCCCAGAAGCTGCCGGCCAGGAGCACCAGGCCTGAGCCGGCGAGTGCTACGCCGACGTCGAAGAAGTGCGCCATCTCACCCCACAGCCAGCTGCCGGCCGCCATCGAGCCGAAGGTCATGGTCTGGTAGATGGCGAGCTGGCGCGCCTCCAGCCCGGCGGCCGAAGCCTGCTGCACGGCGATGTTGAACGAGGAGAACGAGCCCAGCCAGGCGACGCCGGCCAGGGCCAGGGCGATCGCCAGGAGCGGGAGGCTCGCGGTAAACGCGATCACCAGCGTGCTGAACGCCAGCTGCAGGCCCAGCCAGGTCACCACCGGCCCGGTGCCGAACCGGCGCCTGGCCGGGTGGACCAGGAAGGCGCCGCCCATGGCACCGATGCCGAACGCGCCCAGCAGCAGGCCGAAGGTCACCGCGTCGCCGCCCAGCCGGTCGCGGGCGATCAGCGGCAGGAGGCCCTGGATGCTCGACGCGCACAGGCTGAACACCGCGCAATAGAGCAGCACCGCGCGGATCTTCTCGCTTTCCCTGGCAAAGCGGAGCCCGTCGCCGAAGGCACGGAGCATCCGCCCGCGGATGGCCGTACGCACCGGAGGCCGGCGCCACAGGGCCAGCACCAGGAGCAGCGGCAGGTAGCAGAACGCGTTGGTGAGGAAGGCCGCCTCGGCACCGATCGAGGCGACCAGCAGGCCACCGAGTGCCGGCCCGACCGTGCGGGCGATGTTGAAGCTGATCGCGTTGAGCGTCACTGCCGCGGCCATGGCCGGAACCGGCACGGCCTCGCGCACGATCGTCTGGAAGGGCGAGTTGGCGAACGCGCTGCCCGCCCCCAGCAGGAAGGTGAAGGCCAGCAACAGCCCGGGCCCGGTCACGTCCAGGAGCGTGCACAGCCCGAGCAGCAGGGCGGCCAGCACCATGATCGACTGGCCCAGCATGCAGACCCGGCGCCGGTCGCCGACATCGGCCAGCACGCCGGCCGGCAGCGCCAGGAGGAGGATCGGCAGGAGCAGGGCGGTCTGGACCAGCGCCACCCAGTCAGCCGTGCCGACCAGCTCGGTCATCAGCCAGGCGGCCGCCACCGACTGGATCAGCCAGCCGAAATTGCTGACCATGTTGCCGAGCCACAGGCGGCGGAACAGCGGCACCGCGAGCGGTGCGCCCAGTCCCTCGCCCGTGTTCTTGCTCATGCTCAGTGCCGCAGGCGGGTCGTCAGCAGGTCATGGGACGGCAGCCGCGCGCATGGGCCCAGCGCCGTCACGGCCGGGACCGGGTCGTGGAACAGCCGCCGGGCGAGCCGCTGGATGTCGTCGATCGTGACCGCGTCGATCCGGGCCAGGATCTCCTCGCGCGGGATGCGCCGGCCGAAGGTGAGGAGCTGGCGTGCCACCTCCTCGCAGACCCCGGCACAGTGCTCCAGGCTCATCAGCAGCCCCGCCTTGGCCTGGGCCTTGGCGCGGACCAGTTCGGCCTCGCCGATCCGGTCGGCCGAGCCCGCCAGCTCGTCGGTCAGCACCCTGGCCAGCTCGTCCAGGTCCGCCTCGCCGGTGCCGGCATAGACGCCGAAGGTCCCGCTGTCGGGGAAGGCGTTGACGAAGCTGAACACCGAATAGGCCAGCCCACGCTTCTCCCGCACCTCCTGGAACAGGCGCGAGGACATCCCGCCGCCCATGATCGCGGAGTAGAGGTTCAGCGTGTAGATGTCCGAGTCGTGGCAGGTCAGCGCCTCCACCCCCAGCACCAGATGGACCTGCTCCAGCTCGCGGTCCTCGCGCAGGTCGCCGCCCCGGTAGCGCGCCTTCACGAACGGCAGTTCCGGCCGGCGCTCGAGGTCGCCGAACCAGCGCTCGCCCAGTTCCACCAGCCGGTCATGCTCTACCTTGCCGGCGGCGACCAGGATCATCTGCTCCGGGCCGTAATGGTGCATGTGCTCGGCCAGGACCGATCGCGGCATCGATTCCACGATCTCGGGCGGGCCCAGGATCGAGCGGCCGAGCGGCTGGTCCGGATAGGCGGTCTCCTGCCAGAGATCGAACACTAGGTCGTCCGGCGTGTCCTCGACCTGGCCGATCTCCTCCAGCACGACCTTGCGCTCGCGCTCCAGCTCCGCCTCGTCCAGGGTGGAATGCTTGACGATGTCGGCCAGGATCTCGGTGGCGAGCGGCAGGTCCTCGCTCAGGATCCGGGCATGGTAGGCGGTGTGCTCGCGCGAGGTGTAGGCGTTGAGCGAGCCGCCGACATCTTCGACCGATTCGGCGATCTCCTTGGCCGAGCGGGTCTCGGTCCCCTTGAACGCCATGTGCTCCAGGAGGTGCGAGACGCCGTTCACCTCGGCCTGCTCGTGCCGCGTGCCGACATCGACCCAGACACCCACGGCGCTGGTGAGCAGATGCGGCATCGGCTCGCTCGCGATGCGCATGCCGTTCGCGAGGCGGGTCAAACGGAAAGTCTCGGTCATGCCGTCTTTCGGATATGGTCCTGGATGATGCCGAGTTCGGCGGGCAGCACTTGGTAACGCTCCTCGCGTTCGAAAAGACCGGCCATGGCCTCGGGCAGCACCGGTCGGCGGCCGATCGCGGCTTCCACCGCGTCGGGGAACTTGGCGGGATGAGCCGTGGCGAGCGTCACCCGGGCAGCATTCCGCGGCAGGGCCGCGCGCGCGGCGGCCACGCCCACCGCGGTGTGCGGGTCGATGACGATGCCGGTGTCACGGTACACCTGCCGGATCGTCGCCTGCACCGCCGCCTCGTCGACCGCATGGCCGCTGATCAGGTCCTGCGCCTTCTTCAGGCGCTCCGGCTCGACCTCCAGTGCTCCCTCGGCCGCGAACCGCTCCATCTGCCGGACCAGCCGGGCCGGGTCGCGGTCCTCCAGCTCGAACAGGAGCCGCTCGAAGTTGCTGGCGACCTGGATGTCCATGGACGGGCTCGTGGTCGGCATCACGTTGCCCTTGGCGTAGCGCCCGGTCGACAGGAAGCGTGCCACGATGTCGTTGCTGTTGGTGGCCGCCACCAGGGCCTGAACCGGCAGGCCCATCGCCTTGGCGATGGTGCCGGCATAGACGTCGCCGAAATTGCCGGTCGGCACGGCGAACGCCACGGGCCGGGCGAGCCCGCCCAGCCGCAGCGCGGCATGGACGTAGTAGACCGCCTGGGCGGCCAGCCGGAACCAGTTGATCGAGTTGATCGCCGCCAGCCGGTGCGCCTCGCGGAATGCCTGGTCGTTGAACATCCGCTTCACCAGCGCCTGGCAGTCGTCGAACGTGCCCTCCACGGCGATGTTGACGACATTGTCCGCCAGCACCGTGGTCATCTGCCGGCGCTGCACCTCGGACACGCGGCCCTTGGGGTGGAGGATGACGATCCGCATGTTCGCGCGGCCGGCACAGGCGGCGAGTGCCGCCGAGCCGGTATCGCCCGAGGTGGCACCCACGATGGTGATGGTCTCGCCCCGGCGCCGCAGCACATGCTCGAACAGCCGGCCCAGCAGCTGCAGGGCGAAGTCCTTGAAGGCCAGGGTCGGCCCGTGGAACAGCTCGAGCAGCCAGTCGTCGTCGCCGATCTGGACCAGCGGTGCGGTGGCGGCATGGCCGAAGCCGGCATAGGTCTCGGCGACCATGGCCCGGAACTCGGCCTGCCCGATCGTCCCCTCGACGAACGGCCAGAGCACCGCCTCCGCGGTTTCGGCATAAGGACGGCCGGCGAGCCCCGCGAACTGGTCCGGCGTCAGCTTCGGCATGGCGCTCGGCAGGAACAGGCCGCCATCCTCGGCAAGTCCCGCCAGGAGCACCTCCTCGAACGGGCGCACGCCGGCACCACCGCGCGTGCTGATATAGGCGACCATGCTGCGTTCCGATCCCGTGCTCGTCATCCGCCGCTGAGATAGCGTGCCCGGAGGTGGTCGAGGAAGGCCTGTGGCCCCAGCTCTTCCCCCGTCACCCGGCGCAGCAGCTCGTCATAGGTGTAGCGGCAGCCCTGCTCGTGGATGTTGCGCCGCAGCCAGGGCAGGATCTCGCGGAACGAGCCCATGCCCAGCTGGGCATGGGCATCCGGGATCTCCCGCAGCATCGCCCGGAACAGCTGGGCCGCCATCAGGGCGCCCAGAGTGTAGCACGGGAAGTAGCCGAACGCGCCGACCGGCCAGTGGATGTCCTGCAGGCAGCCCAGCCGGTCGTCGGGCGGCACGATGCCCAGCAGCTCGCGCATCCCCTCGTTCCAGGCCTCCGGCAGGTCGGCCACCGCCAGCCTGCCTTCGATCATGGCCTTCTCCAGCCGCCAGCGCAGGACGATGTGCAGCGGGTAGGTGGTCTCGTCCGCATCGACCCGGATGAAGCCCTTGGCGACATGGTTCACCAGGAGGCCGAGATTTTCGGCGGACAGCGCCGGGTCGCCCTCGCGGCCGAAGGCGGCACGCGCCCGTTCGGCGAGGTACGCCACGAAGGGCTGCGAGCGGCTGGCCTGCATCTCCATGAACAGCGACTGGCTCTCATGGACGATCATGCCGCGCGCGTCGCCCACCGGCTGGTGCCGCCACGCCTTCGGCTGGCCCGCGGTATAGAGCGCGTGGCCGGTCTCGTGCAGCACGCCCATCATCGCCTGGAGGAAGCTGTCCTCCGTGTAGCGGGTGGTGATGCGCACATCGCCGGGGATGCCACCGGAAAAGGGGTGCGCACTCTCGTCCAGCCGGCCCTGGTCGAAGTCGAAGCCGATCACCTTCATCAGCTCGAGGCCGAGCGCCTTCTGCCGCTCGACCGGGAACGGCCCCTTGGGCTCCAGCGGCTGACCCTGGCGTTCCAGGGCCGCCGTCGAGATCGCAGGCAGCTCCGCACCCAGCCGGTCGAAGATCGGCTGGATCGTGGCATCACGCAGACCCGCCTCATAGAGGTCGAGCAGCGCGTCATAGGGCGAGAGGCCCTGGCTGGCGCCCAGCGCCTGGGCCTGCTCGCGGACCAGGCGCACGACCTCCTCCAGCGAGGGGCGCAGCTCGGCAAAGCGGCTGTTCGCCCGCGCGTCCCGCCAGATCATCTCGCAGGCCGTGGTCGCGCGCGCCATCGCCTCGACCAGTTCCGGCGGGGTGGCGGTGGCCTGCCCGTGGCGGCGGACCATCTCGGCGAGGTTGGCCCGCTGCCAGTCGTCCAGCTCCTCGTCCGCGGCCCTGGCCAACAGGTCCGGCAGGTCCGGTGCGGTCACCAGGTCATGGGCGAAGCGCTTGAGCACGGCGGTCTGCTCGCCGCGGCCCTCCGCACCGCCCTTGGGCATGACCACCGAGGCGTCCCAGGACAGGACCGCCAGCGCGCCCTCGACATTGGCGATGCGGGCGAAGCGGTCCTGGAGATCAGCGTAGGCCTGCGGCACGGATGCCTCCGGGCAGATGGTGGGATGATGCCGCAGCCGTGCTGCGCGCGCGCCAGAACAGGTCCGACACCAGGGCGAAGGTGAGCACGCCGGTCGCCTGGTGCAGCACTGCCTTCCAGATCGGCACTTCCAGCACGATCACCAGCGCGCCGAAGCCCACCTGGACCAGGACCAGCAGGGCAGTGACGAGGCTCTGCCGGCGCACCTCCTGCGGCACCCGCCCGTCGCGCAGGCAGCCGACCAGCAGGGTCAGGAGTGCGATCGCAAAGGCGGCGGCCAGATAGCGGTGGATCATGTGGATCACCTCGCCGCCGTCGCTCCAGTCCGGCACCAGTCCGCCATTGCAGGCAGGCCAGGTGTAGCAGGCGAGCGAGGCGCCCGATTTGGCGGTGATCGCGGCCGACATCATGGCGAGCAGCCCGGTCACCATCGCCACCAGCGCGGTCGGCCGGATCCAGCCGGGTGCCGCCAGTGTCCCGGGCTCCCGTCGGCGGGCCGCGTCATGGATGCCCAGCACCACCACCAGCAGGATCAGGGCATTGCCCAGGTGGAGCGCTACCGACCAGGGGCTGTTGCGGTCGAGCACGGTCAGCCCACCAAGGAGGCCCTGGACGACCAGGAGCAGCACCATGAGCATGACCGAGGGAGCGAGGCGCGGGTGGAGTTCGCGGTTGCGCCAGCCGAGCCAGGCCACCACCAGGGTGAGCGGCCCCAGGATCATGCCGCCGATCAGCCGGTGCACCCATTCCAGCATGATCTGGTAGTAGTCGTAGCCGATGTTCGGCACTTCATCGACCAGGGACGGCAGGGGCAGCCAGTGGCCGTAGCAGGTCGGCCAGTCCGGGCAGGACAGGCCACTATTGGTGGTGCGCACCACCCCGCCCAGGACGATCATCCCGAAGACGAGGACCGCGGTGAGGCCGGCGGTGCGGCGCAGCGCATTCATGAGGTTCGATCCGTCCGTTCCGACGAAAAGGCGAGGTAGACCAGCAGGAGGGCGAAAGCGAGGCCGTACCAGGTGATCACATAGCCCAGATGGTTGTTCGGCAGGTCGATCCTGGGCGGTGCCGCCCCTGGCGTGGCGCCGGGCGAGCCTGGGAGGAGCTGCAGCGCCACCGGCTCCAGCGGCCGGCCGAACCGTTCGCCCAGCGCTGCCAGGTCCAGCCAGAACCAGCGCCCGCTGGCGGAATCGTTGGCCGGCATGAACCAGGTCTGGTGTTCCTGGCTGCGGTCCCGGACGATCGCTTCCAGCTCGACCGGACCCGCTGGCTCCGGCGGCGGTGTCGCTGCGTCGGCGAGAAAGCCGCGGTCCACCAGCAGCGTCCGGCCATCCGCCGTAGCGAAGGCACCCAGCAGGTGGCCACCCAGCTGCCCGTCCCGGTTCTCGACCCCATAACGGTCGACCGGACCCGGTGCCGTGACGAACTGCCCGGTGGCCTGCGTCCGCTGCCAGGCCACCGCCGCCGGGTCGTCGAGCGGCAGGTCGAGGAGCGGCACCGGGTCCGAGCCGGCGCGCGTCTCGATGGTCTCGATGAGATCTGTCTTCCAGTGCAGGCGCTGGACCTGCCAGGTCCCCAGGCCCAGCAGCAGGACGAGGGCGGGCAGGACGGCGAGGGTCGGCAGCAGGCGAGGCCGGAAGCGGCGCATGGGGATCGACGTCTCAGTTGCCCTGCTGGAAGTCGTCACGACGGTGACGATATTGCAGGGCGATCAGGAGGGCCTTGGCCGGGCGCATGATCGCCAGGACCAGGAGAACGGTCAGCGGCAGCCAGACCAGCATGTGCAGCCAGACCGGCCATGCCCAGGCGAGCTCGGCGAACAGGGCGCCGAATACCACGATGCAGCCGACCAGCAGGACGATGAAGGCAACCGGTCCATCGCCGCTGTCCTGGCCGGACAGATCGGCCCCGCAAACCAGGCAGCGGGGCCGGATCGAGAGGAAGCCGTCGAACAGCTCCCCCTCGCCGCAGGCCGGGCAGCGACCACGCAGCCCGGCCTTGAGTGGTGAAACCGAATGGCTCACCAGGTGGTGGTCGTCGCCCAAGACAGGTTGCCGCCCCACCAATAGACGCTGACGAACAGGAACAGCCACACCACGTCGACGAAGTGCCAGTACCAGGCGGCCGCTTCCAGCCCGACATGCTTCTCCGGCGCGAACTGCAGGGCCGCGGCACGGACCGCGCAGACCAGCAGGAACATGGTGCCGACGAACACGTGGAAGCCGTGGAAGCCGGTGGCCATGTAGAAGGTCGAGCCGAAGATGCCGGACTTGATCGTCAGGCCCTCATGGACGGCATGGAAATACTCGTAGACCTGGAAGCTCGTGAAGATGGCGCCCAGCAGGACCGTCAGCCAGAGCGCCTTCGCGGCCGTGCGGTTGTCGCCTTCGCGCACGCAGTGATGCGCCCAGGTCACCGTGGTGCCGGACAGCAGCAGGATCAGCGTGTTGAGGAAGGGGATGTCGAACGCCGGAATCGGGTGGATGCCCGCCGGCGGCCAGCTCTGCGGGACCAACTGCGGCGGGTATAGCGCGCCCCAGAAGAACGCCCAGAAGAAGGCGAAGAAGAACAGTACCTCGGAGGTGATGAACAGCGCCATGCCGAGGCGCAGCCCGAAGTTCACCGTCTCGTTATGGTCGCCGCGCCGCGACTCCTTGATGACGTCCCGCCACCAGCCATACATGGTGTAGAGGATCGCCAGGACGCCCAGGGCCAGGAGCACCGGCCAGCCGGTCCAGCTGTGCATCCAGGCGACCATGCCGAGGACGAACAGCAGCCCCGAGAACGCGCCGATGAACGGCCACGGGCTGGGGTCGACCAGATGATAGGGATGATTTGGCTTCTCGTGGCCGTGATGCGCCACGTCCGTGCTGGCCGCCATGCTCGCCTTCCTCGTTGAACCTACGACCGACCCAAGGGCTTAGCCCGCCGGCGGCGTCGGCGTTCCCGCCTCGGCCGGTTCGGCAGCCCTGGTCGAAAGCTTACTTGTCTCCGCCGCGTCCTTGAAGAACGTGTAGGACAGGGTGATCGACCGGATGTCCTTCGCCTCCTCGTCTTCCAGCATGGCCGGATCGACGTAGAAGGAAACCGGCATGTCGACGCTCTGCCCGGGCTGCAGGACCTGCTCCTCGAAGCAGAAGCACTGGATCTTCGCGAAGTACGGGCCGGTCGCGAACGGCGTCACGTTGAACGTGGCCGTGCCGGCGATCGGCTGGGAGGTCCGGTTCTCCGCAGTGTAGAAGATCAGCTTTTCCTCGCCCAGCCGGACCTTGACCGAACGCTGGGCCGGCTTGAACTGCCAGGGCATGTCCGCCGCGGTGTCGGCGTTGAAATAGACGGTGACCTCTACATCGCTGGCCTCGACCGGTGCCGTCTCGGCCTTCTGGGTCGTGCCGCCGTAGCCGGTGACTTTGCAGAACAAGTCGTAGAGCGGCACGGACGCCGCGGTGAGGCCGACCATGCCGCCGATCACCGCGACGCAGACCAGGGCCACGCGGGTATTCGAGGCGCTCATGTCGGCACGTTCGCGGACATGCGGACCATGGTCAGGAAGTAGAACAGGACCACGAAGGCGAACAGCAGGGCCGCCACCACGTAGTTCTTGGTCCTGCGCCGGCGTTCCTGCTCGGGCGTCAGCTTCATCGGAATCGTCCCGGTCACGGCAGCACCGCCGGCACGATCCGGTCGACGATCATCGCCACGAACACGGCGAACAGGTAGACGATCGAGAACCGGAACAGCCGCATGGCTGCCACGTCGCTGCGGGTCTGCCGCAGGTTGAAGGCACGGCGGATGAACTCGGCCGACAGGCCGGCGGCGAGCAGGCCGTAGATCCAGCCGAGCTGGCCGGTCAGCACCGGCGCCAGCGTCACCGCACCCAGGACCACCGTATACCAGAAGATGTGGTTACGGGTGGTCTCCGCACCGGCCACCACCGGCAGCATCGGCACGCCGACCTTGGCGTAGTCGCCGCTGCGATAGAGGGCCAGCGCCCAGAAATGCGGCGGCGTCCACAGGAACACGATCAGGAACATCAGGATCGGCAGGATGCCCACCGATCCGGTGACCGCGGCCCAAGCCACCACCGGCGGCAGGGCACCGGCGGCACCGCCGATCACGATGTTCTGCGGCGTGCGCCGCTTAAGGAACATCGTGTAGACGAACACGTAGAAGCCGATGGTGAAGGCCAGGAGCCCGGCGGCCAGCCAGTTGGTGGCCAGGCCCAGCACCATCACCGAGAGGATCGAGAGCACCACGCCGAAGCCCAGCGCATCCTCGGGCGCGATCCGCCCGTTCGCGGTCGGCCGGTTGCGGGTGCGCGCCATGCGCACGTCGATGTCGGCGTCGTACCAGTTGTTGATCGCGGCGGAAGCGCCCGCACCGGCCAGGATCGCCAGCAGCGTGATGGCGGCCAGCAGGGGGTGCAGGCCGCCCGGTGCCATGAACAGGCCGACCGCGCCCGTGAAGACCACGAGCTGCATCACGTTCGGCTTCATCAGGGTCACGTAGTCACGCGCGGAGGAGGCGCTGGCCTCCTCCGACGTCGTCCCGGTCGCCCGCAGGCTCACCGCCATTCGATTGCGCTCCTAAGGCGTTGCGATCACTTGACCTGAGGCAGGTCGTGGAAGGTGTGGAACGGCGGCGGGGAGCTCAGCGTCCATTCGAGGGTCGTGGCACCCTCGCCCCACGGATTGTCCACCGCCTTCTCCCCGCTCGTGAACGTCTTGTAGAGCACGAACAGGAAGTACACCGCACTCGCGGCGGCGATGTAGGCGCCGATCGAGGAGATCAGGTTCCAGCCGGCGAACGCGTCCGGATAGTCCGGGATGCGGCGCGGCATGCCGGCCAGGCCCAGGAAGTGCATGGGGAAGAAGGTCAGGTTGACGCCGATGAAGGTCAGCCAGAAGTGGATCTTGCCCATGTGCTCCGGGTACTGGCGGCCCGACATCTTGCCGACCCAGTAGTAGAAGCCGGCGAAGATCCCGAACATCGCACCCAGGCTCAGCACGTAGTGGAAGTGCGCCACCACGTAGTAGGTGTCGTGCAGCTGGACGTCGATGCCGGCATTGGCCAGCACCACGCCAGTCACGCCACCCACGGTGAACAGGAAGATGAAGCCGATCGCCCAGAGCATCGGCGTGGGGAAGCGGATCGAGCCGCCCCACATCGTCGCGATCCAGGAGAAGATCTTGATGCCGGTCGGCACCGCGATGATCATCGTCGCCGCCGTGAAATAGGCCTTCACGTTCACGCCCAGGCCGACGGTGAACATGTGGTGCGCCCACACGACGAAGCCGATCACGCCGATCGCGACCATCGCGTAGGCCATGCCGAGATAGCCGAAGATCGGCTTCCTCGAGAAGGTCGACACGATGTGGCTGATGATGCCGAACGCCGGCAGGATCATGATGTAGACTTCGGGGTGACCGAAGAACCAGAACAGATGCTGGTACAGGACCGGGTCACCGCCACCGGCCGGATCGAAGAACGAGGTGCCGAAGTTGCGGTCGGTCAGCAGCATGGTGATGGCACCGGCCAGCACCGGGACCGCCAGCAGCAGCAGGAACGCCGTGATCAGCATGCCCCAGGCGAACAGCGGCATCTTGTGCAGCGTCATGCCCGGCGCACGCATGTTGAAGATGGTGGTGATGAAGTTCACCGCGCCCAGCAGCGACGACACACCAGCCAGGTGCAGCGAGAAGATCGCAAAATCCACTGCCATGCCCGGATGGCCGATCAGCGAGGAGAGCGGCGGATAGACCGTCCAGCCCGTCCCGGCACCGCCGACGAACAGGGAGGCGAACAACAGGAGGAAGGCCGGGACCAGCAGCCAGAAGCTGATGTTGTTCATGCGCGGGAACGCCATGTCCGGCGCTCCGATCATGATCGGCATCATCCAGTTGCCGAAGCCGCCGATCAAAGCCGGCATGACGAAGAAGAACACCATGACGAGACCGTGGCCGGTCAGCATCATGTTGTAGAAATGGTGGTCACCGCCCAGGATCTGGTCGCCCGGCGTCATCAATTCGGCGCGGATGACCATGGACATGAGCATGCCGACAATGCCGGCAAAGCCCGCGAACCACAGGTACATCGTGCCGATGTCCTTGTGGTTGGTGGAATAGACCCAGCGCCGCCAGCCGACGGGATGGCTGGCGGGATCCACATGGGCGTGAGTGGCTTCGTGCGCCATCGACTGTCTCTCCGGCCGGTCAGCGCTGCGGAGCCAGGGCCTGGGCGGCATCCGCCACCACCGCCCCGCCACCGGCCTGCGCGAATTGCTGCTTGGCCTCCTCGACCCAGGTGGCGAACTCTTCCTTGGTCACCGCCTTGATCGTGATCGGCATATAGGCGTGCAGGTCGCCGCACAGTTCCCTGCACTGGCCGTAATACATCCCGGGCGCCTCGATCTTGAGCCAGCGCTCGTTCAGCCGGCCGGGCACCGCGTCGGTGGTCCAGCCGAGCGAGGGGACGCCCCAGCTATGGAGCACGTCCGCCGCGGTGATCTGCACCCGGACGACAGTCTGCACCGGCAGCACCACGACATTGTCGGTGGTGAGCAGCCGCAGGTCGCCCGGCTTGAGGTCCGCCTCCTGGACCATGTTGGCGTCGAAGCTGATGCCGTCATGGTCCGGGTACTCGTACGACCAGTACCACTGGTGGCCGACCACCTTCAGCGTCATCTCGCTCTCGGGCACCACGTCAACATAGTAGAGCAGGCGGAACGACGGGATCGCGATGATCACCAGGATCAGCACCGGCACCGCGGTCCAGACGATCTCCAGGATCGTGTGGTGCGAACGACGCGACGGCGTCGGGTTGCTGCTCTCGCGGAAGCGCCAGCACGTATAGACCAGCAGCGCCAGCACGAAGATCGTGATCGCGGTGATCACGACCAGGAGCAGGTTGTGGAACGCGTGCATCCGGTCGTCCACGGGCGACGCGGCCGGCTGCAGGTTCATCTGCCATGGCTCGGGCTGCGCCGCATAGGCAGCGAACATCCCTCCGGCAAGCAGGATGACCACCGCCATCGCCAGCACCGGTAGCGCGCGCAATCGCATCGACACGGCTTCCTTCTTTGCCTCGCTCATCGCCCGACTTGCAGCCCCGGCTCTCCGGACGCCAGATCCCCGGACGAACGACATCCTTCCCGGGAGATGCGCGACCTCCCGGCTCGCAGCGACCATATGGACGAGCCCCAGCAGGCCGCGAGTGACAGATTGCCGCAAGTTTTTGGTTCTCCGAGGGTTATTCGTCCGTTTGCAGAGATTCGACGCTGGGCGGAGCCTCATGGCGGCGCAGCATGATGCTGGCCGCCAGGGCCGCCAGCGCCGCGGTCTCCGCACGCAGCACCGTGGGTGCCAGCCGGCCCCGCACGACATCGGGAAGGCCGGCTAGCACCGCATCGTCCTCCGGAGCAAGCCCGCCCTCGGGCCCGATCAGCAGATCGGCACCATCCGGATCCCTGCCCAGCAGGTCCAGAGCCCCTGCCTCGGCCAGTGGATCCAGCACCAGCAGCGGCCGGCCCGGCCGGCGCAATGGCCCGATCGCCGCCAGCGGTGTTTCCCCGTGGATCACCGGCACGTCCAGCCGGCCGCTCTGCTCGGCGGCCTCGACCGCGATCGCGTGGAGGCGCTCGGCGCGACCCAGCGGATGGGCGATCCGCTGGCTGCGCACCGGCACGATCGCCGCTACGTCCAGCTCCGTGGCCTTCTCGACCAGCCATTCGAGCCTGGGGCGGCGAATGATCGCCTGGAACAGCACCGGCGCCGCGGCCCGCTCCGGCAGGTCCTGGAGCTTGTCCAGCACCGCGACGGTGGCACTGCGCTTGCCCAGCCCCGTGATCCTGCCGGCAAAGCCGCCGCTTCGCCCGTCGAACAGTTCCAGCGGGTCGCCCTCGGCACGCCGCATCACCCGGGCCAGATAATGCGCCCGCGCCTCGTCCAGGTCGATCTGTACCCCGGTCCGCAGCGGGCCCGGCACGAACAGCCGGATCGTGCTCAAGCCGGATTCCTCCATCTCGCTCGGTTGTGCGACGCCTTCCCCGGCCCGGCCGGCAGGGGCGGCTTCGCGCGGGCCTTGTGTGCCGCTAAAAGGCCGGCATGTCGAACCTGCCGTCCACTTCCGTCGCCGATCGCCAGCATCACTGGACCGACCGGTTGCCGGCCTTCCTCCGCCCCTATGCGACCCTGGCCCGCTGGGACCGGCCGATCGGGACCTGGCTGCTGCTGCTGCCCTGCTGGATGGGCTTGGCGCTGGCGCCGGGCCTGCCCGACCCGGTCCTGCTGGCCGCCTTCGCCATCGGCGCCGTCGCCATGCGCGGGGCGGGCTGCACGGTCAACGACATGGCCGACCGGGAGTTCGATGCCCGGGTGGAACGCACCCGGGCCCGGCCGCTGGCGTCGGGTGCGCTGTCCATGCGCCAGGCCGCGCTGTTCACGGCGGCGCAGACCCTGGTGGGCGGCCTCGTCCTTCTGGTCCTGCCGGCTCCGGCGGCGCTGACGGCGGTCCTGGCCCTGCCCTTCGTGGTGATCTACCCGTTCATGAAGCGGATCACCTGGTGGCCGCAGGCCTTTCTCGGCATCACCTTCAACTGGGGCGTGCTGGTGGGTGGCGTGGCGGTGGGTGCGCCGGCACCGGCCATCCTGCTGCTCTATGCGGGCTCGATCGCCTGGACGATCGGCTACGACACGATCTACGCCCACCAGGACAAGGCGGACGACGCGCTGATCGGGGTCCGTTCGACCGCACGCCTGTTCGGCGCGCAGACCCATGGCTGGCTTTTCCTCTTCTATGCCACCACCTTGTTGGGCTGGGCGGCTGGGGGCTGGCTGGCGGGCAAGGGCCCGGTCTTCGCGGGCACCCTCCTGCTCATCGCCATCTATCTGCTCCACGAGGCCAGAACCGTGCCGATCGACGACCCGGCGGCTTGCCTGCGCGCCTTCCGCCGCCACCGCTTTGTCGGCCTGGCCTTGTTCTTAGGCATGGTGCTGGATGGCTGGGTGGTGCTGCCTTGAGGTTCGGTAGCTCGCTCTTCACCGCGATCGGCGACGAGCTGGACGGGCTGCGCCGCGGCCTGACCGACCTCGCCACCGGCATGGTGCGCGACCGCACCCGGCTCGCCATCACCGGGCTGCGCCGCAGCGGCAAGACCGTGCTCACCACCTGCCTGGCCCACCACCTGCTGGAGCCGTCCGGCCTGCCGTTCCTTTCGGTGGTGGCCGAGAACCGGCTGGACGCGACCAGGCTCGTGCCGCTGCGCGACCTGCCACCCTTTCCGCTGGAGGAGGCGGTGGCCGGGCTGGCGCGCGAGACCCCAATCTGGCCGCAGCCGACCGACCGGCTGAGCGGGCTGGCCATCGAGATGCTCTACCGCACCGGGCACCGGCTCGGCCGGCTGATCGACCCGACCCGCCGGCACTTCATCGAGATCGTCGACTACCCGGGCGAATGGCTCCTGGACCTGCCCCTGCTGGAGCACGACTTCCGCACCTTCTCGGCGCACGCGCTGGCCCTGGCCGAGCGGCCGATCCGCCAGCCGGCGGCGGCTGCGTGGCAGGAACTTCTGAAGGAGGTGGATCCGCAGGCACCGGGCGACCCGGCGCTGGAGGCCCGGCTGGCCGAGGCCTACCGCACCTATCTCCGTGCCTGCCAGGAGGAGCTCGGCCTGTCCTTCATCCAGCCGGGCCGGTTCGTCGACCGCAGCAAGATCGCCGACGAGGAGCTGATCAGCTTCTGCCCGCTGCCGCTCCCCGCCTCGCCCCTGCCCCATGATTCGATCGGCGCCCGGTTCGAGCGCCGGTTCGAGCGCTACCGGGACGAGCTGGTCAAGCCGTTCTACCGGGACAATTTCTCGCGTTTCGACCGGCAGATCGTGCTGGTCGACCTGCTCACCGCGCTAAATCGCGGGCCGGACCATTTCGAGGATGTGCAGGAATCGCTCGCGACCGTGGTACGCTCGTTCCGCTACGGCAGCGGCAGCATCCTGACCAACTGGCTGACCCCGAAGATCGACCGGCTGGTGTTCGCCGCCACCAAGGCGGACCATATCGCCCCCTCGCAGCATGCCGCGATGAAGCAGCTCCTGGAGATCATGATCGCCCCCTCCTCCCGCCACACCCGCTTTGCCGGGGCACCCCACGAGGTGCTGGCCGTGGCGGCCCTGCGCTCGACCGACGTGGTGCGCACGGAACTGCATGGTCAGGTCCTGTCCTGCCTGAAGGGCCGGCTGGTCGAGACCGGTCAGGAGACCGTGCTGTTCCCAGGGGAGCTGCCTCCCGACCTGCCCGAGCCCCATGACTGGACGTCGGGCCGGTTCCGCTTCCGCGACTTCGCGCCGAGGCGCCTGCCGCGCGGCCGCAACGGGGCGGCCAGCCACATCCGGCTCGATCAGCTCCTGGAAGCGGCGGTCGGGGATCGGCTGACATGAGTCCGCAGCAACCGATCCGGCCGTTCGAGCTCAGTCCCGACGATCCGCGGATCGGCGCGGTCGAGCCGCCACCTGGCATGCGCCCGACCGGCGAGGGCCTGGATCCCTCGCTGCCGGTCGCCGAGGAGACCGCCGAGCTGATCGCGCCTCCGCCGGTGGGGCGGCGCCGGCGCGGCATCGGCTTCTGGCTCAAGCTGTCGCTGGCGCTGCTGGTGGTGACGGTACTGGTGGGCCAGTTCGTCCTGTGGGTGCGCGACCTGATGGACGCCTCCCCCTGGCTGGCCGGCCCGCTGGGCATCCTGTCGATCGTCGCCGTGTGCAGCGGCAGCGTGCTCGCCTGGCGGGGGATGCAGCGCTGGCGGTCCCTGGACCAGCGCGCCGAGATCCGCGCCGAGATCGAGCGGCTGGCGGGCTCCGAGCTGCATGGCAGTGCGGCCAGGCGCCTGGAGGAAATCTCTGCGCTGATCCGGCCGGTTCCAGGCGTGCCGCAGGCGCTGGCGCGCTACGAGCGGCAGGCCTCCGACGCCCTGGCGGACGGCGAGCGCATCGAGCTCTACGAGCGGATGGTGCTGAACGAGCTCGACGAGCAGGCCGTGCGCATCGTCGGCATGGGTGCCCGGGACATCGCGGTGCTCACCGCGGTCACGCCCACCGGCCTGCTCGACGCGCTGGTGGTGCTCACCCGGACGTTCGCGATGCTGCAGCGGCTGGCCGGCCTCTACGGCGTGCCGCCGGGCCGGCTCACCGTGCTGCGCCTGTTGCGGCTGAGCTTCCGCAACGCGGCACTGGCCGGAGCGGCGGACGTACTGACCCATGCCACCACCGAGCATCTCGGCGCGTCGTTCATGAGCATCCTGTCGGCCAAGGCCGGCCAGGGTGCGGGCAATGCCCTGCTCGCCGGCAGGCTGGGCCTGCAGGCGATCCGGCTGCTGCGGCCCCTGCCGTTCGTGACCAAGCGGCCGCCCCGCCTGCTCGACCTGCGCGGCATGCTGGGCTTCGACCCGGCCACGCCGTTCGACCTGAAGCTGCCCGGCAGCCGGAGCGGCACCCCGGATCGTCAGGCCGAGAGGCGCTGAGTGATCCGCCGGGTCAGCCGGCCCAGCATCATGCCGATCCGCTCGGCCAGCGAGGGCTTCGGCGGCGGCGGTGGCGCCTTCGGCACGACGAACCCGGTGTCGCCATCGATCACCATGCCGTCATCCACGCCGAAGCGGCTGCCACCAGCCTCGCGGGCCTCCGGATCGAGCCGCCGCGCCAGCCCCTTGACCATATCACCCATGCGGATGAGGCGCGGCAGGAACAGGAGCGCCACCACGCCCATCACCAGCATGACCTTCCAGGCACTCAGACCCAAGACCTTCTCCCCAGCACCCGTCCAACCTGCCGCCCTGGCGGCCGGACGGGTCCGCATGAACCCCGTCCGGCACAGCGTAGCCGATCGTCGCTGGTGATGGACAGCCCCTTGCGCGATGGCCGTGCACCGGTGCTTTTCCACCTGCGCCGGCGGTGACCGGGCGACTTCCGGCAATCCACACGACAGGTTGATGATGGAAAGCGATCTCTCGCTGCTTCAGGCCGCGCTCTTGGGCCTGGTCGAAGGTCTCACCGAGTTCCTGCCCGTATCCTCGACCGGTCACCTGTTGCTCGCCGGCTGGTTGATGGGCGTGGACGAGCGGTTCGTCGACCTGTTCGTGGTCCCGATCCAGTTCGGCGCGATCCTGGCGGTGCTCAGCCTCTATGTGACCCGACTGTGGGCCGTCCTGCGCGATGCACCGCATTCCCCCGCGGCCCGACGATTCATCCTGGCGATCGCCCTGGGCTTCCTGCCGGCGGCGCTCGTCGGCCTGGCCCTGCATGGCCCGATCAAGAGCCTGTTCGCCCATGTGATCATCGTGCCGATCAACCTGATCCTGGGCGGCATCCTGATCCTCGTGATCGAGCGCTTCCACCCACCGGCGGAGATCCACCGCGCGGAGGCCATGACGCCCTTGCGCGCCCTGCTGATCGGGTTCTGCCAGGCGCTGGCGATGATCCCGGGCGTGTCGCGCTCCGGTGCCACGATCATGGGTGCGCTGGTGATGGGGGTGGATCGGCGGGCGGCCGCCGAGTTCAGCTTCTTCCTGGCCATGCCTACCATGCTGGCCGCCGCCTCCTATGACCTGTGGAAGCAGCGCGACGTCATCACCTTCGACGATGCCGGGCTGATCCTGGTCGGCTTCGTGTGCGCCTTCATCAGCGCGGTGCTGGTGGTCAAGGCGCTGCTGGCCTTCCTGGCGCGCAACACCTTCCGGATCTTCGGCTGGTACCGGATCGCGATCGGCCTGGTGATGCTCGCCGTGATCATGACGGTGGCGTGAGCCGATGCTCGCTTTTTGAGCAGAGGCCAGGCCATCCGACTGTTTCTGCCCATATCCTGGGCAGTCGCTGACCCCCTGATCATTTCCTGTGCCACGCCGGCCGGCTTCGGCACGGTTCTTGAAAGATCCTCCCTGGCTCGGGCGAGGATGCGACGTTTTCCGCATCCCGGCCTGGAACACGAGAACGAGGATACGCCGCTCCTTCCGGTCCAACGGTCGGGCGGCGTCTCGATAGAGGATCATCGATGAGTCGCCGATCTGCCTTGCTCACCATTCTGCCGGCGATCCTCCTGGCGAGCGTGCCGGCGCTCGCCCAGGAAGCCGCGCCGGCAGCCGAAGCGGTCGCGGAAGCGGTCGAGGTCTCGCCGATCGACAGCGGCGACACGGCCTGGATGCTGATTTCGACCGCACTCGTGCTGCTGATGGTCATCCCGGGCGTCGCCCTGTTCTATGGCGGCATGGTCCGCCAGATGAACGTACTGGCCACGGTGATGCAGACCTTCGCCACCACCTGCCTGCTCGGCGTGATCTGGATGGTCGCGGGCTACTCCATCGCGTTCGGCGAGGGCAACGCGTTCTTCGGCGACCTGTCGCGGGCCTTTCTCGCCGGAGTCGAGCTGGACACGCCCGCGGGCAGCATCCCGGAATCGGTGTTCATCTCCTTCCAGATGACGTTCTTCATCATCACGGCTGCCCTGATCGCCGGCTCGTTCGCGGACCGGATGAAGTTCTCGGCGATGCTCTGGTTCTTCGGCCTGTGGGCGCTCATCGTCTATGCCCCGATCTGCCACATGGTCTGGGCGGGCAATGGCTACATGGCCGGTGACGGCGTGCTCGACTTCGCCGGCGGCACGGTGGTCCACATCAACGCCGGCATCGCGGGCCTGGTCTCGGCCATCGTGATCGGCAAGCGCATGGGCTATCCGAACACGCCGCTCCCGCCGCACAATCTGGTGCTGAGCGTCATCGGCGCCGGCCTGCTGTGGGTCGGCTGGTTCGGCTTCAATGCCGGCTCCGCGGCGGCAGCCAACGGCCGGGCCGGCATGGCGATGCTGGTGACCCTGATCGCCCCGGCCGCCGCCGGCCTGTCCTGGATGTTCATCGAGTGGGGTGCCAAGGGCAAGCCGTCGGTGCTGGGCCTGATTTCCGGAGTGGTCGGCGGCCTGGTCGCCATCACGCCGGCCGCGGGCTTCGTCGGCCCCGGCGGCGCCCTGATCATCGGGCTTGTCGCGGGTGCGGTGTGCTTCTGGGCAGCGACCAGCCTGAAGCACATGCTGGGTTATGACGACAGCCTGGACTGCTTCGGCGTCCATGGCGTGGGCGGCATCGTCGGCGCGGTCCTGACCGGCGTGTTCGCGGTCGAAGCGATCGGGGGCACGCCCGGCCTGCTTGAGGGCAACGGTGCGCAGCTCTGGATCCAGATCAAGAGCGTGCTGATCACCGTCGTCTACTGCGCGGTCCTGACCTTCGTGATCCTGAAGCTGATCGACCTGGTGATCGGCCTGCGGGTGGACAAGGAGGTGGAGCGCGAGGGGCTGGACCTGGCCCTGCACGGCGAGGCGGTGCACTGAGCCGGCACTGACCGACTCCGCTCGTACAGGAGGGCCGCCGGGCAGCCGGCGGCCCTTTCCTTTGCCCGATCCGTTCCGGCAAGCATCGGCCTTTCAATCGGCTCAGACGGCGCCAACATCACCAGCACGCCGCAAGGAGAACCGGCTTGGACGTTTCGCCAGGACCAGTACCGGGAGAAGCCCCAGACGGCGTGCTGGGACAGCGTGGCAGCCGCGCCGCTGGGCTGGCCGAACGCGCCGCCCGGGTCGTGAAGGCCATGCTGGAGCGTCATGCCGCCGATCGGCTGTCGGTGCCCGACCCGGAAGTGGTCGGCGACGCCTTCGCCGAACTCGGCCGGGCACTGCTCCAGGATCCCGAGCGGCTGGCGCAGGCACAGCTGCGGCTCTGGCTGGATCATGGCCGCCTGTGGAATGCCCAGCTGCTCAGGCTCCTGGGCGGTGAAGCACCGGTCGTGGCCGCACCGGCACCGGGCGACCGGCGCTTCAGGGACCAGGTGTGGACGGAAGCACCCGTCTATGACTGGCTGAAGCAGTCCTATCTCGTGAATGCCGCCTGGCTGCGGGACATGGTGGCCGAGGCTCCGGGCCTGGCACCGGCCAGCCGCGCCAGGATCGAGTTCTACACCCGCCAGCTGATCGACGCCTGCGCACCCACCAACTTCGCCTTCACCAATCCGGCGGTCCTGGCACGGGCCGCCGAGACCGGCGGCGAGAGCCTGCTGGACGGGCTGGAGCACCTGCTGGCGGACATGGAACGCTCCCAGGGCGAGTTCGCTCCGGCCATGGCGCCGCGCGACGCGTTCCGGCTGGGCCGGGACATCGCCACCAGCAAGGGCAGCGTGATCTTCCGCAACGAGCTGATCGAGCTGATCCAGTATGCGCCGACCACGCCCACCGTCGCCCGGCGACCGCTCCTGATCGTGCCGCCCTGGATCAACAAGTTCTACATCCTGGATCTTCGGCCGGACAACAGCTTCATCCGCTGGGCGACCGGCCAGGGCCTGACCGTGTTCCTGATCTCCTGGGTGAACCCGGATGCCAGGCTCGCCGCCAAGACCTTCGAGGACTATCTGCGCGAGGGACCGCTGGCCGCGATGGCGGCGATCGAGCGGCAGACCGGTGAGAGGACGATCAACATCATCGGCTACTGCCTGGGCGGCACGCTCACGGCCTGCCTCCTGGCCCATCTGGCCGCGTCCGGCCAGGCGGAGCGGATCGCCTCGGCTACGCTGTTCACCTGCCTCACCGACTTCTCCGATCCGGGCGAGGTCAGCGTCTTCATCGACGCGCCCCAGATCGCCAAGCTCGAGCAGCACATGGAGCGCACCGGCTTCCTGGAAGCCGGCTACATGGCCAAGGTGTTCGCCATGCTCCGGGCCAACGACCTGATCT
Organism: Geminicoccus sp.; assembly: GCF_035556675.1. Lineage (GTDB taxonomy): Bacteria > Pseudomonadota > Alphaproteobacteria > Geminicoccales > Geminicoccaceae > Geminicoccus. Next base: position 33,216 of record NZ_DATMFZ010000222.1, read on the forward strand.
GGGCGTTCGCCATCAACAACTACCTGATGGGCAAGGAACCGGCCCCGTTCGACCTGCTGCACTGGAACGCCGACGGCACGCGCATGCCGATGAAGATGCACGCCTTCTACCTGCGCGAGATGTATCTGGAGAACCGGCTGGTGGAGCCGGGCGGCATCACCCTGCTGGGCACGCCACTGGATCTCGGCCGGATCGGGCTGCCCGTGTTCTTCCTGAGCACGCAGGAGGACCATATCGCGCCCTGGAAGAGCACCTATGCCGGCAGCCGGCGCTTCGGTGGCCCGGTCCGGTTCGTGCTGGGCGGCTCCGGCCACATCGCCGGGGTGATCAACCCGGCCGGATCGACCAAGTACGGCTATCGCACGGACGGCCCCGACACCGACGATCCGGAGGCGTGGCTGGCCGGCAGCACCGAGCATCCGGGTTCCTGGTGGCCCCACTGGCGCGCCTGGCTGAAGGACTTCGACGGCGACGAGGTGCCGGCGCGCGATCCGGAGCAGGGCCCGCTCCCGGTGCTGGATCCCGCCCCTGGCCAGAACGTGCTGGTGCGCGCCGACCGCTAGGCTGCCCGACCACCAGCCCGATGGGCGGCCGATCATGGGGCGAAACGTGCCCGATCGCCCACAACCCGCAGGCGAAGCCGCGCCGCATCCCCCGGCTCAGCGGATTTCGGCGTGTCGCTCCAGTCGCGCTGGGGTAGGGTTTCGCCGGTTCCGAACGTCGCACGAGCCCGATCCCGCCGATGTCCACGCCGCAACGCTACCTGACCCGGACGATCCTGTTCCTGATCGTCGTCGTGATCGTCGTCGGGCTGCTGTACCGCGTGGTGATCGACGCGTTCGCCCACAACCTGGTGATCAACGGCCTGATCCTGCTCGTGGTGCTGACCGGCATCGCCTACACCTTCCGCCGGATCCTGCAGCTCCGCCCGGAGATCGAGTGGCTGGAGGCATACCGGACCGCAGCGCCCGGCTTCTCGGTGCAGGACCCGCCCAGCCTGCTCTCGCCGCTCGCTACCGTGCTGGCGCAGAGCAGCAAGAAGAACCGCTCGACCCTCTCGGCCGTGTCGATGCGCTACCTCCTGGACAGCATCGACAACCGCCTGGAGGAGAGCCGCGACATCTCGCGCTACCTGGCGGGCCTGCCGATCTTCTTAGGGTTGCTCGGCACGTTCTGGGGCCTGATCCTCACCATGGGCTCGATCGGCGAGGTGATCGGCGGTCTGTCGATCGGCACCGGCGACCTGGTCCAGATCTTCGAGAACCTGAAGGCCGGCCTCACCGCACCGCTGAACGGCATGGGCACGGCGTTCTCCGCCTCCCTGTTCGGCCTGGCCGGCTCGCTGGTGCTGCGCTTCATCGACCTGCAGGCGACCCGTGCCCAGCACGTCTTCTACAACGAGCTGGAGGAATGGCTGTCCACCCAGGCGCAGCTGTTCGGCGCGGACGCGCCGGTCTCCTCGGGCTCGCGCTTGAGCGACCTCGCCGCCTCGGCACCCATCCCCGCCTATGTCCAGGCACTCCTGCAGCAGACCGCGGAGAACCTGGAGCAGATGCAGCGGGTGCTGACCCATAGCGAGGAAGACCGCAGCAAGCTGGCGCACGGGATCAACGGGCTGGGCGAGCAGCTGGGTGCCCTGAACGACCATCTGGCCGGCCAGCAGCGCATGCTGGTCAAGCTGTTCGAGGCCCAGGAAAGCCTGGTGCACACGTTTGCCCGGCTGAACGACCCGAACCGCTCGCCGCTCGACGAGCAGACCCGCAGCCATGTCCGCAACCTCGACCTGCAGCTCGCCCGGCTGATCGACGAGCTGCGCCGCGGCCGCGAGGACACCACGCGCGAGCTGCGCAACGAGATCAAGATGGTGAGCCGGGTGATCGCGGTGGCGGCCGGCGAGCCCGACATGGCCAGGGACTGACCGGCCGTGGCACGCTCCCGCCGCGAGCGCGGCGAACCGGACGACATCTGGCCGGGCTTCGTCGACGCGCTCTCGACGCTGCTCATGGGCATCACCTTTCTCCTGGTGGTGTTCGTGCTGGGCCAGTTCTTCATGAGCCGGCTGCTCGCCGGCCGGACCGAGCAGATGGACCGGCTGCAGACCCAGGTGCAGGACATGGCCAGCCGCCTGCAGCTCTCCGAGGACGAGGCCGCCGAGCTGCGCCGCAACCTGCGCCGCCTGGACGGCACGCTGCAGAATTTGACCGCCGAGCGCGACGAGCTGCAGGGCCGGCTGCGGACCAGCGAGGAGACCGCCAGCTCGCTCAACGACCGGCTCGCCAGCGTGCTGGCCCAGACCGCGACGCTTACCCGCAACCTGGAAGACAGCCAGGCCACGCTGGAGCAGCAGGTCCGCACCCGGGCCGAGCTGGAGCAGGCGCTGGCCGAGGCGCGCCGTCAGGTCACCGTGGACCGCCAGACGGTGGAGGCACAGGTCGGCCAGCTCGCCGAGCTGCAGCAGCAGATCGCGGCACTCCAGGCCCAGCGCGACCAGCTCCAGGCCGAGAAGGGGGAGGTCTCGACTTCGCGCGACGAGGCGCTGGCCCAGGTGGCGCTGCTCAACCGGCAGATCAACGAGCTCGGCACCCAGCTGGCCCAGCTCGGCGAGGCGCTGGAGGTCAAGCAGCAGGAGATCGACCGCCAGGCCAGCTCGATCGAGGACCTGGGCCGCAAGCTGAACCTGGCGCTCGCCGACAAGGTGGTCGAGCTGTCCCAGTACCGCTCCGATTTCTTCGGCCGGCTGCGCGGGATCCTGGGCGAGCGGCCGGGCGTGCAGGTCGTGGGCGACCGGTTCGTGTTCCAGTCCGAGGTGCTGTTCGACAGCGGCAGCGCCACGCTCAAGCCGGCGGGCGAGGAGCGGCTGGCCGAGTTCGCCCGGACGCTGCAGGGCCTGATCGCGGAGATCCCGGACGACCTGCCCTGGATCCTCCGGGTCGACGGCCATACCGACAAGCGGCCGATCAGCACGCCGGCCTTCCCGTCCAACTGGGAGCTGTCGACCGCGCGGGCGATCAACGTCGCCCGGTTCCTGGTGGAGAACGGCCTGCCGCCCGGGCGGGTCGCGGCGGCGGGCTTCGCCGAGTTCCGCCCCCTGGACCCGGCCGACACCGAGGAAGCCTACCAGCGCAACCGCCGCATCGAGCTGCAGCTCACCAATTTCTGACCCCTGCCCGGATCGGCTTGCGCCGCACGCCGGATCCGGCAGAATTAGGGGTGCTGGTCACGCCATGTCCGAAACGGTGCGCGCCGATGGGGACACCTGCCGACCGGCAGCGGGGGAAACGCACGAACGATGGCAGCAACTTCAGGAACGGTTCCGGCCGTGGAACGGGAGCCGGACTTCGTCGGCATGATCGAGCGCCACCGGGACTCCCAGGCGTTCTGGGCGAAATGCACGGTCGTGCTGGCGCTGGTCGGGCTGGCGATCGCGGGCTGGGGCCTCACCGCGGCCGTGGGCTGGCGCTCGGGCACCTTCTGGCTCGGCCTGTTCATCGCCGCCACTTCCGTGTTCCCCCTGGCCGAGCTGTTGGAACGCCGCGATCGCTGGCAGGGGCTGGAACGGCTGCGCGGTGCCTGGCGCGCCCTCGCGGCCGCACCGGACACCACGCCGGCCGACATCGACCGGCTGGCCGACCTCATCCGCAAGACCCACGGCTGATCGACCGCCCGGCCGCCGACACGAGACAAGACGAGATGACTCAGGAACGCCGCCTTGCCGATCTCGAGCGCAGCTTCGCGGGCTGGGAGCGCAAGAAGCTCCTGCGCACCTCCGCCCTGGTCGCGGTGCCCGTGCTGGTGGCGCTGGGCTACTGGGGCTATGGCCGCGTCGAGGTGGATGCCGCGCGCGAATCCGTAGTGTCCCTCACCCAGTCGCTGAACGCCGAGCAGCAGGCCAAGGCCGGTCTGGAAGCGCAGCTCGCCAAGACCGGCGTGCGGCTGGCCGAGCTCCAGCAGTCGCTGGACCAGGTCGGCACCGAGCGCGACGAGGCCCGGGCCGCGGTGGATGCCGCCAATTCCTCGGCCGCCGGCAAGCTCGGCGAGCTGGCCGGCAAGCTCGAGGCCGTGAACGCGCAGTTGCGCGATCTCACCGCGGAACGGGACGAGCTGGCCGCCCGGTTGGACCAGGCCAGCCAGGAACTCGAGGCCTCCGGGCAGCGCGTGGCCGAGCTGGACCGGCAGGTGGCCGAGCTCTCCAGCCAGGTCGAGCAGGGGCGGGCCGAGGCCGATCGCTCGGCGGCGAGCGTGGCGGAACTCACCACGGCGCGCGACCAGGCGGCCAGGGAGCGGGACGAGGCCAGGAGTGCCGCAGCCGAGGTCGACCGGCTGCGCCAGCAGCTGGCAGCTTCCGAGGAGCGGCTGACCGCGTCCGCGACCGAGATCAAGGCGCTGGAGCAGATCCGGGCGGGGCTGCAGCAGCAGCTCGATTCGGCGCAGGATCAGGGCTTCGCCCTGGAGGATTCGGCGACCGCCGCGGCCGGCCGGCAGCAGGCGGCGCTGGACGAGGCGCAGGCGGAGATCGCCCGGTTGCGGCAGGAGGTGGAGAAGGCCGGCGGCGAGGCCCGGTCGCGGGCGGAGGAACTGGCAGAGGCCAGGGCGGAAGCGGCGGGGCTCGGTCAGCAGGTGGCCGAGCTGCAGGGCCGGCTGGACCAGGCGAACACGCGGCTGAGCGAACTGGAAATGGCCGCCGTGGCGGGTGCCGGCACCGAACAGGCGCTGAACGAGGCGCGGGGTGCGGTCGGCCTGCTGGGCAGCCAGACGGCCGATCTCCAGGCCGAACTGAACGCCAGCAGGGCCAGGATCGCCGAGCTGGAGCAGGCGGGCCAAGCCAGCCAGCAGGCCGAAGCGGAACTTGCCTCCGCCCGGAGCGAGGCAGAGGAACTGCGCCGGCGGGTCGGTGAGCTGGAGATGGCCGCCGTGGCCGCGGCCAACACCGAAACGGCGCTGGAAGAGGCGCGCGGGGCCGTTGCTCTACTGGGCACCCAGGCGGCCGATCTGCAGGCCGAGCTGGATGCCGCAAGGGCCAGGGTTGCCGAGCTGGAGCAGACGGGCCAAGCCAACCAGCAGGCCGAGGCGGAGCTCGCCTCCGTCCGGAGTGAGGCGGAGGAGCTGCGCCGGCGGGTCGGCGAGCTGGAGATGGCCGCCGTGGCCGCGGCCAACTCGGAGAAGGCGCTGGAAGAGGCGCGTGGGGCCGTCGCCCTGCTGGGCACGCAGGCAGCCGAACTGCAGTCCCGGCTCGACGCCGGCAATACCCGCATCGTCGAGCTGGAAGGGGCGGCGGAGGCTGCGGCTGCCGACCGGGCGGCACTCGAAGAGGCGCGCAGCCGGCTGGAAGAGCTGGAGCGGCAGCAGGCGGATCTGCAGGAGCAGGTCCGGGCGGGCACGGCGCGGGTGGAGGAGCTGGAGCAGGCGGCCGCGCGGGCCGGCGAGGCGGAGGCGGCGCTGGAGGCTGCCCGCCAGGAGGTCACGGCGCTGCAGGGGATCCGCAGCGACATGCAGCGCCAGCTCGACGAGGCGACCGACCGGGAAATGGCGCTGGAAGCCCGGCTGCGGGACGCGCAGGAGCAGGCCGCCGCCCAGGCGGCCCGGCTCGAGGCGGCCGAGCGGGCGCAGGACGAGCTGGACGGCGCGCGGGTGCAGCTCGAAGGGCTGAAGCAGACCCGCGGCGAGCTGGAGGCGCGCCTGGCGGCGGCCGATGCCCGCCTGACCGAACTCGGCCAGGCCAGCGAACACGCCCGTGCGCTGGAAGCGGAGCTGACCCAGGCCCGTGAGCGGATCGAGGCGCTGGAAGGCGCGCAGAATGCGTTGCGCACGGAGCTGGAGCAGCAGCGCGTCCGCTCGGCCGGGCTGGAGCAGGATCTGGAGGCCAGCCGGGCGGAGGCCCGGGAAACGCAGGACGCACTGGCCGCCGAGGCGGACAGGCAGGCGGCGCTGCAGGCCGAGCGCGACCGGCTGCAGGAACAGCTGGCCGAGCTCTCCGACCAAGTGCAGGCCCTGGAGCGGGATGCCCGCGGCAGCGAGGCGATGGCATTGATCCAGACCCAGATCGCCAGCAGCCTCGCCCAGGCCGTGCCGAGTGCCAAAGAGCTGGAGCAGGGCATCCGCCAGCATGAGCAGGCCGACCAGGCCGCCCGCGGGCTCGTGCTGTCGAGCATCTCCGGGGTGGACGATCAGAATCTGCTGCGGGACGGACGGATCCAGCTGCCGGCGGGCGTGCTGTTCGAATCCGGCAGTGCCGAGCTCAGCCAGGGCGGCAAGGACGCCCTGCGCGACTTCGCAATGCGGATGCGCAAGGTGATCGACGAGCTGCCGCCGATGGCGTCCTGGCTCCTGCGCATCGACGGCCACACCGACGACGTGCCGCTGCGCGCCGGCAGCGCCTGGCGCGACAATCTCCAGCTGTCGACCGCGCGGGCGGGTGCTGTCGCCGCCTACCTGATCGAGGCCGGCCTGCCGCCCGAGCGGATCGTCCCGGCCGGCTTCGGCTCGTCCCGCCCGGCCGTGCCCGGCAACGATGCCGAGGCCCGCGCCCAGAACCGTCGGATCGAGATCACCCTGTCCTCGCGCTGAACGGGCAGCCGGATCCATGGGTGGTCGTACGGTCTGGTGCCGCTACGCCCACCCCGGCGGATGCTGCCGCACGATCGGCAGGACAAGTGGCTGCCGCCCAGCGGGGAGCGCCGCAGCCTGGGCGAACAGCGACACCTTGCCGCGATAGGTTCGAACTGCGCCGCCAGGATCTGGCAGGAGCGTCGCGACAGCTTTGCCTGCCGGCATCGTCCTGCTGCCCAGGTCGCTCAGGAGGAAGGTCGATCGGCTTGCCCTGATCCGGCATCCTGGCCGAGCCGTGGTACCTGCTTGACAGCCCGTGCTCATCCAGGAGCCAAGTTGGAGACCCCCCTGGCGACGATGAAGACCGAGATCGCCCGGCCATGGGCGCGGACGGGGACCGCGCCCTCCCCTTTCGTAGGAGGCAATGTCTCCGCCCCGGCCTGTGTGGCGGGACCCCCTCCTGAAGCGATGCTCCCGGGCTGGACAGAGCCGTCTCTGACAGCCGTCGATGCCGCGTCGGCGGCCCTGTCGGCACCAAGTCTCCGAGGTGCGCCAACAGGACCGGCGCCCCTGCCCTTGCGGCTCAGGCGACCCGCATCGCCGCACCGGCATCGGTGAACTGCAGCGCCGCGAGGCGGCCGTACAGGCCATCATTGGCGACCAGATCCTGGTGCCTGCCGGTCTCGACGATCCGGCCGCCATCCATCACCACGATCCGGTCGGCCGCCAGCACGGTGGCGAGGCGGTGGGCGATCACCAGGGTGGTGCGGCCCTGCATCAGCCGCTCCAGGGCCTGCTGGACCAGCCGTTCGTTCTCCGCGTCCAGCGCCGAGGTGGCCTCGTCCAGGAGCAGGATGCGGGGATCGGCCAGGAGTGCCCGGGCGATCGCGATCCGCTGGCGCTGGCCGCCGGACAGCCGCACGCCCTTCTCGCCCAGATGGGTGTCGAAGCCCTGCGGCAGAGCCTCGATGAAGCCCAACGCCGCGGCCGCCTCGGCTGCGGCGCGCACCTCGGCAAGCCCGGCTTCGGGCCGGCCGTAGCGGATATTGTCCAGTGCTGTCCCGGAGAAGATCATCGGCTCCTGCGGCACCCAGCCGAGCCGGCGGCGATGCGCCACCGGGTCCAGTTCGGCGAGCGGCACGCCGTCGACCAGGATTTGCCCGGCATCGGGCTCGTAGAAGCGCAGGAGGAGCTGCAGCACGCTGCTCTTGCCGGCCCCGGACGGCCCCACCAGGGCCACCCGCTCGCCCGGCGCCACGTCCAGGTCGAACTCGCGGAGCACCGGACGGTCGGGGAACGAGGGATAGGCAAAGCCCACCCGCTCGAAGCGCACCGCCCCGCCGGTGGCAGCGATCGGTCGCGGGCTAGCCGGTGCCGTCACTGCGGGCTGCGTGTCGAGCAGCTCGAACAATCGCTCCGTCGCCCCGGCAGCGCGCTGCAGGTCGCCCATCACGTCGGCGAGCCCCCCCACGGCACTCGCCACCAGGGCAGCATAGAACACGAAGGCCGACAGCTCGCCAGGCGTGATCCGTCCCTCCAGCACGTCATAGCCGCCCAGCCACAGCACCACGCCGATCGCACCGAACACCAGTGCGATCACCACGGCACTCAGGGTGGAGCGGGCGCGCGCATAGCGCACCGCCATGCCGTAGGTCGCCTCGGCGCTGGCGGAAAATCGCTCTGTCTCGCGCTCCTCCTGGCCGAAGCCCTGGACGGTGCGCACGCCGTTCAGCGTCTCTTCCACGCGTACGCCGAGCTCCGCGACCTGGTCCTGGAGGGCGCGGGACAGGACCCGCACCCGGCGGCCGATCAGCACGATCGGCACGACCACCAGCGGGACCACCAGGAGGACGAAGCCGGTGAGCCGCGGGCTGGTGACCAGCAGAATGGCGAGGCCGCCCACCAGCAGCAGCAGGTTGCGCAGGGCCTGAGTGACGGATGCCCCGATCAGGGTCTGGATCACTGCGGTATCGGTGGTGATCCGCGAGATCACCTCGCCGGTTCGGGCCCGCTCGAAGAAGGCCGGCGACAGCCTGATCACTCTGGCGAACACGTCCTTGCGCAGGTCGGCCACCAGCCGTTCGCCCAGCCGGGTGACGAGATAGGAGCGGAAGAAGGTGGCAAGCGCCAGCACCAGGATCACCAGGCCCACCGCTTCCAGGGCATGATCGAGGGCTCGCGGGCGACCCTGGACGAAGCCGCCATCCACGATGTGGCGCAGTCCGGCACCGATGGACAGCACCGCCAGCGCCGCCACGGTCAGCGCCACCAGCGTGCCGATCACGAGTGGCCGGTGCGGTCGCAGATAGGTGGCGAGGCGCCGGAGCTGCCCGAGATCGCGCGTGCCTGCGCGCCCGCTGTCGACGCGGCCGGACCTGCGCTGCCCGCCTTTCATGAACCGTCCTCGATGAATGCAACCGACACGATGCTATGCGGCAAAGCTTGCAATATCGCCAACAATCCGTGCCGAGCCGTCGCAAGCGCGCAGGAAAGGGAGCCGTGACCCCTTGAGTCCCCGGATGCCCGCGGATATATAGCGGCCGCCCGCATCTGAGGAAAGCGTCGTGAAGAAGGACATCCACCCCGACTATCATCCCATCACCGTTGTGATGACGGATGGGTCGACCTTCGAGACCTCCTCGACCTGGGGCAAGGCTGGCGACAGCATGCAGCTCGACGTCGATCCCAAGTCGCACCCGGCCTGGACTGGCGGCAACGTTCGCGTGATCGAGCGCGGTCAGG
>NZ_DATMFZ010000223.1:0-12808 GCF_035556675.1 Geminicoccus sp.
CCGCATTGAACAGCACCGGTTCCGCCACGGAGTGCTCGCTCATTGTCACCTCGATCGCAGGCAGCAACGGATATATGACCGGCGACAACCCAGAACAGCCCCGACCAGGCGAACCATGAGCCAAGCCATGACAGCGGAGCGGGTCGAGGCGATTTTCGCCCGACTTGCCCAGAATGATCCAGCCCCGCAGACGGAACTCGTCTATACGACTCCCTTCACATTGCTGGTAGCGGTGGTCCTCTCAGCGCAGTCGACCGATGTCGGCGTGAACAAGGCGACCAAAGCACTGTTCGCCGCGGCACCGGATGCCAGGAGCATGGCGCGGCTGAGCGAGGCGGAGGTGGGCGAGCATATCCGCACGCTCGGCCTGTGGCGCAACAAGGCGAAGAACGTCGTGGCGCTGGCCCGCGAGCTGGTGGAGCGCCATGGCGGCGAGGTTCCGCACGACCGGGCCGCCTTAGAGGCCCTGCCGGGGGTGGGACGCAAGACCGCCAACGTGGTCCTGAACGTGGCGTTCGGCGAACCGACCATCGCAGTCGACACCCATATCTTCCGGGTGGCCAACCGCACGGGCCTGGCACCCGGCAAGACCGTGGAAAAGGTCGAGCAGCGCCTGCTCGAGGTCGTGCCGGACAAATATCTCATGGGCGCCCACCACTGGCTGATCCTGCACGGCCGCTATATCTGCAAGGCGCGGCGGCCGGAATGCTGGCGCTGCGTGATCGAGCCCTGGTGCCTCTATCCGGACAAGCAGCTCTACTCGAAGCGGCCGACCGGGCCCGCCGGTGTCAGCAGCGCCGAGGACAGGCGGCGGTCGGCATAGCACATTCGCCAGGACAGCATGCCGGATGCAAGCCTGGCACGTACCGGCGCCAGTGCCGGGTCCCCGGCACGGTCGGCCAGCCAGTGCGGGTCACTCTGCAGGTCGAACAGAAGGTCGGGCATGCCGGCGAAGGCCACCAGCGCATGCCGCCCGTCCAGGTGCACCGCCAGTCCGCACGCGTGGTCGTCCAGGCCCAGCGCATCCCGGTGCCAGCCGGTCTCCAGGTCGCCGACATCGTGCTCGTAATGGACGGCATCGCGCCAGCGCCGCGGCTCCTGGCCGAGGATGAAGCCTTCCAGCCCATGGCCGTCGCACTGGAGCGGGACCGGCACGCCCGCCGCCTGCAACAGGGTGGGCATCAGGTCGACATGCTCGGTGAATGCCGCCACCCGCTGGCCGCGCGCACCCACCGGGTGGCGCGCGACCATCGGCACGTGGAAGGCCTGCGGGAAGAAGCCGGACTTGCCGATCATCCAGTGGTCGCCGGCCATCTCGCCATGGTCGGCGGTGAACACCACCAGCGTGCGCTCCAGCAGGCCGGTCCTGGCCAGGTGTTCCAGCAGGCGGCCGACATGGTGGTCCACCTCCTCGATCAGGCCGAGATAGACCTGCCGGAGCCGCTGCAGGGCCGGGCCGGCCAGGGCTTCGGTGCCACCCAGATGCGGCCGGAACCAGTCGCCCAGCGGCCGGCGCAGATGCGCGGCCAGCCAGGGATGCAGCAGGCCTTCGGCCGCAGGGTCGGCCCGGCGCACCGGCGGCGGCAGGCGTTCCGGATCGACCGAGTCGTGCCAGGGGGCGGCGGCCACGAAGGGTGGGTGCGGCTTGATGTAGGAGAGATGCAGGAAGAAGGGGTGAGGGCTCCGCCTTTCCAGGAACGCGATCGCCTGGTCGGTCAGGAAGGCGGTCTCGCTGTCCTCGGCCCTGAACGGTGCCGGGGCGCCCAGCGGTCCACCATAGAGCTCGTCCAGGCAGCGCTCGCCATAGCCCCGCTCCCGCAGATGCGCGAGCCAGGGCAAGGCATTCTCCAGCATCAGGCAGACCGGCCGGTAGCCGGGTGCCACTCCCTCGTAGGTCAGGAGGCGCGGATCCGTGGCAGGGAGGTCACGCGGATCGGCGCTGGTGTCGGTATAGCCGAACAGCACGGGATCCCAGCCGCTCTTGCGCAGTTCCATCGCGAGCGTCGTGTGACGCCGGTCGAGCGGCGTCCCATTGCGGATCGAACGATGGTTGAAGCCGTACATGCCGGTGTGGAGGCAGGCGCGCGACGGCCCGCAGGGGGTCATGTTGGAAAAGTGGCGGGTGAACAGCACACCGTCCGCGGCCAGCCGGTCGAGGTTGGGCGTGCGCACCGCCGGGTGTCCGACCGCGGAGAGGCAGTCGCCGCGCCACTGGTCCGCCGTGATGAAGAGAATGTTCAGCACGCCCGCCCCCGCCAGCCCGGGCGATGGTGACAGGGGAACAGCGTCCGGACAACCGGAGGGGTGGACAACCGGGAGGGGTGGGGGCCACCCTCTGGTCGGAAACGAACGGTCGGGGAGAACGAACATGCCCAAGCTCGCGACGTTCGCGGCACTGGCCGCCCTGATGGTCGGCGGCGGCGCCCAGGCGGCCACGATCTCGATCTCCTGCGGCTCGGTCGGAGCGGAACTGGAGTTCTGCCGGGCCGGTGCCGAGGCCTGGGCGCAGCAGACCGGCAACGAGGTGGAGATCGTCTCCACCCCCAACTCCGCCACCGAACGCCTGGCACTCTACCAGCAGCTGCTCGCGGCCGGCTCGGGCGACGTGGACGTGTTCCAGATCGACGTGGTCTGGCCGGGTCTGCTCGGCAGCCATTTCCTCGACCTGTCCGGCGAGTTCTCCGAGGAGGAGGTCAGCGCCCACTTCCCGGCGATCATCGAGAACAACACGGTCGAGGGTGCGCTGGTGGCGATGCCCTGGTTCACCGATGCCGGCCTGCTCTATTACCGCAAGGACCTGCTGGAGAAGTACGGTCTGCAGCCGCCCAAGACCTGGGAGGAGCTGTCCGCGGCCGCGAAGAAAATCCAGGACGAGGAGCGCGCCGCCGGCAATGACCGGATGTGGGGCTATGTCTATCAGGCCAAGGCCTATGAGGGGCTGACCTGCAACGCGCTGGAATGGATCGACAGCTTCGGCGGCGGCCAGATCGTGGATGCGGACGGCAAGATCACGGTGGCCAACCCGCAGGCGGCGGCCGCCCTGACCTGGGCCGCCTCGACCGTGGGCGAGATCTCGCCCGAAGGCGTGCTGAACTATCAGGAGGAGGAGGCGCGCGGCGTATTCCAGGCCGGCAACGCCGTGTTCATGCGCAACTGGCCCTATGCCTGGGGGCTCGGGCAGGCGCAGGACAGCCCGGTCCAGGACAAGATCGGCGTGGCCGCCCTGCCGAAGGGCGGCGAGGGCGGCAAGACGACCGGGACGCTGGGCGGCTGGCAGCTCGCGGTCAGCAAATATTCGGACAGCCCCGCCGAGGCGGTCGACCTGGTCCGCTTCCTGACCTCGCCCACCGAGCAGAAGCGCCGGGCGATCGAGGGCGCCTACAACCCGACCATTCCGGCCCTCTACCAGGACACCGACGTGCTGGAGGCGGCTCCCTTCATGGGCGACCTCTACGAGACCTTCACCAATGCAGTGGCGCGGCCGGCCCGGGTGACCGGGGCAAAGTACAACCAGGTCAGCGCCGAGTTCTACAATGCGGCGCACCAGGTGCTGAGCGGGCGGGCCGAGGCCGCGGCGGCGCTCGATGCGCTGGCCGACCGGCTGGACCGGCTCAGCCGCGGCGGCCGCTGGTGAGTCCGGCTGCCGGGAGCGGCGGGCAGGCAGGGGCGTCCGGCCAGGCATGCAGGCAATAGGCGGCGCGCCATGGCAGGACCGGCCACCTCCCGCCTGACCCGGACGCGTACCCGCGCCGCCTGGCTGTTCCTGGCGCCGATGCTGGTGGCACTGGCCCTGGTGGCGGCCTGGCCGCTCGGCCGGACGGTCTGGTTCGCCTTCACCGACGCCAATCTGTCGGACATGGGTGCGGCCGGGTTCGTCGGCTTGGCCAATTTCGAATATCTGCTGACCGATCCGGAATGGTGGCGCTCGGTCTGGAACACGCTGTTCTTCGCCCTGGTGTCGGTGTCGCTGGAAACGGTGCTGGGCCTCGCCATCGCCTTGGCGCTCAACGTCCATCTGCCCGGCCGCGGCCTCCTGCGCACCGCCGTGCTGATCCCCTGGGCGATCCCGACCATCGTCTCGGCGCAGATGTGGGCCTGGATGCTGAACGACGTGTACGGCGTCCTGAACGAATTGCTGATCCTCTTGGGCATCATCGACCAGGGCATCGCCTGGACCGCCAATCCCGACACCGCCATCTGGGCGGTGATCATGGTGGATGTGTGGAAGACCACGCCGTTCATGGCGCTCCTGCTGCTGGCCGGCCTGCAGATGCTGCCGACCGAGTGCTACGAGGCGGCGAAGGTCGACGGGGTGCATCCGGTCGAAGTATTCTGGAAGGTGACCCTGCCGCTCCTGATGCCAGCGCTCCTGGTCGCGGTGATCTTCCGCCTGCTCGATGCGCTGCGGATCTTCGACGCGATCTACGTGCTCACCGGCAACAACCAGGCGACCATGTCCATGTCGGTCTATGCCCGCCAGCAGCTGGTCGACTTCCAGGACGTGGGCTTCGGCTCGGCCGCCTCCACCCTGCTGTTCCTGACCATCGCGCTGTTCACCGCGGTCTACCTGACGCTCGCCCGGATCGGCAGCGGTCAGGCGGAGGAGAAGCCATGAGCCGCCGCACCCGCCGCCGGTTCGGCCGGGCCGGCTTCTACCTCTTGATGGCGCTGATCGTGCTCTACGCGGTCTTCCCGTTCTATTGGGCGATCGTCAGCTCGTTCAAGCCGGGCTCGGAGATGTTCCGGATCGACTTCTTCCCGCCGCCCAACCTCGCCAACTACTACGCCGTGTTCGCCGAGCAGCCGTTCGGCCGCAATATCGTGAACTCGCTGATCGTGGCTTCCGCCGTGGTGGTGCTGTCCCTGGCCCTGGGGCTGCTGGCCGCCTTCGCGCTGGGCCGGATCCGCTTTCGCGGCCGCTCGCTGCTCCTGTTCACCATCCTGGGCGTGTCGATGTTCCCGCAGGTGGCGGTGCTCTCCGGCATGTTCGAGCTGGTCCGCGCACTCGGCCTCTACAACCGGCTGCCGAGCCTGATCCTCTCCTACCTGATCTTCACGCTGCCCTTCACTGTCTGGGTGCTCACCACCTTCATCCGGGCGCTGCCCAAGGAACTGGAGGAGGCGGCGATCGTGGACGGGGCGAAGCCCCTCACCATCGTGACCCGGGTGTTCCTGCCGCTCCTGGGGCCGGCCCTGAGCACGACCGGCCTCCTGGCCTTCATCGCTGCCTGGAACGAGTTCCTGTTCGCGCTGACCTTCACCCTGTCCGGCGAGCAGCGCACCGTGCCGGTGGCGATAGCATTGATCTCGGGCGCCTCGGCCTACGAACTGCCCTGGGGCAACATCATGGCCGCGAGCGTGATGGTGACCGTGCCGCTGATCGTGCTGGTGCTGATCTTCCAGCGCCGGATCGTGTCTGGGCTGACCGCCGGTGCCGTGAAGGGATGAGTGCCATGCAGCGGCCGGGGGGAGAGTGATGGCCAGGATCGAACTCGCCGGGGTCGGCAAGCGGTTCGGCTCGGTGGAAACCATCCGGGACGTGAACCTCGACCTTCGTGACCGCGAGTTCGTGGTGTTCGTCGGGCCCTCGGGATGCGGCAAGTCGACCCTGCTCCGGCTGGTGGCCGGGTTGGAGGACGTGAGTGCCGGCGAGATCCGCTTCGACGGTGAGGTGGTCAACGAGCTGACCCCGCCCGAGCGCGGCATCGCCATGGTGTTCCAGTCCTACGCGCTCTACCCGCACATGAGCGTGTTCGAGAACATGATATTCGGCCTGAAGCTCGCGAAGACCGACCGGGCAGAGGCCGAGCGACGGGTGCGCGAGGCAGCGCGCATCCTGCAACTCGACCGGCTCCTCGACCGCAAGCCGCGGGAGCTGTCCGGCGGGCAGCGCCAGCGGGTCGCGATCGGCCGGGCGATCACCCGCGACCCGAGAGTGTTCCTGTTCGACGAGCCGCTCTCCAACCTCGACGCGGCGCTGCGCGTGCAGATGCGCATCGAAATCGCCAAGCTGCACCGCCGCCTCGACGCGACCATGATCTACGTGACCCACGACCAGGTGGAGGCGATGACGCTGGCCGACCGGATCGTGGTGCTCGATGCCGGCGAGGTGCGTCAGGTCGGCACTCCGATCGAGCTCTACCAGCACCCCGCCAACCGGTTCGTCGCAGGCTTCATCGGCTCGCCCAAGATGAACTTCCTCCCGGCCACCTATCCCAAGGGTTTTGCGATCCCGCACGAGGCGGTGGAGGTCGGCATCCGCCCCGAGCATCTGCGGCTGGGCGAGCCGGCCGATGCCTCGGTGGAGGGCAGGGTGCTGGCGGTGGAGCGGCTGGGGGCGGAAAGCTGGGTCTATGTCGACCTGGGCCTCGATGACCCGCTGGTGGTCAAGCATGCCGGCATGGTCGACCTGCCGCCGGAGGGTACGGTCACGGTCGGTCTGCCGGCCAAGGCCTGCTACCTGTTCGACCGGCAAGGGCTGAGCCTGCCGCGGGCGGCGTTCGGCTGAGCCCTTGCCGCGCTGGCGCTTCCCGCCCCGTCCTTCTACGCTGTCGGCCATGGCCTTCGGTGCAGGGGAGGGGCGAAGCAATGACGTTGCAGAACGAGCGGGTCGCGTGGTTCAACGGCGAGTTCATGCCGGAGCGCGAGGTGCGGATCCCGTTCCGGGATTCCAGCTGGATCTATGGCGACGGCTGCTTCGACATGACCCGCAGCTTCGGCCACAAGCTGTTCAAGGTGAAGGAGCATGTCCAGCGGCTCTACCGCTCCCTGAAGTACCTGCGGATCGATCCGGGCTACAGCCCGGAGGAGATGTGCCGGCTCAGCGAGGAGCTGTTCGAGCGCAACCGGCACCTGCTCGGGCCGGATGACGACTTCTGGATGGCCCAGCGGATCAGCCGGGGCGTGCGGGCAGTAGATGGCGACAATCTCGACCATCACGGGCCGAACATCGTGCTGGAATGCATGCCGCTGCCGTTCCGCCAGCGTGCCAGCCTGTACGAGGAGGGCATCAAGGTGGTGGTGCCGTCCGCCCGGCGCACCCCGCCCGAGAGCCTGAGCCCCAGGATCAAGTCGCACAACTACCTGAACCTGATCGTGGCGAGCCAGGAAGTGCACGCCATGGACCCCTCGGCCTGGGCGATCCTGCTCGACATCAACGGCAACCTGTCCGAGGGACTGGGCTCCAACATCTTCGTGGTCAAGGACGGGGTGATCCTGACGCCGCACGAGCGCTACGTGCTGCCCGGCGTGTCGCGGCAGACCGTGATTGACCTGGCGAGGTCCGAGGGGCTGCGGCTGGAGGAGGCGGATATCGACCTCTACGACGCCTACAATGCCGACGAGGTGTTCATCACCTCGACCTCGCTCTGCCTCTGCCCGGCCAGCCGGGTGAACGGCGTGGAGATCGGGCCCAAGGGGCAGGTCTGGGGGCCGGTGACCCGCCGGCTGGCCGACGCCTATTGCCGGCTGGTCGACTTCGACTGGGTGGCACAGTACCGCCGCCACCTCGACCCGAGCGCGCCCTCGCGGCCGTTCTGACGGCTGCCGCTGCCTGAGCGCGGCTCGGTCCTGCGCGCGCTCAGTGCAGCTCGAAGGTCTGGCCGGCCACGGTGATCACGGTGACATCGAGCAGGTGCGCGTCCGTGAGGCTCGGGTGGCCGACCGCCACCATCGGGGTGCCGGGGGCGAGCAATGCTTCCGTCAGGCCTTGCTCGGCCAGGGCCGCGGGCGGCCCCAGCAGGCAGCGCCAGCTCTGCTCCTCCGCAGCCAGCACGATCAGAAGGTCGGGCGGGCGGTGGGTTACCTCCGCCACCGGTGCTTCGATCGTCAGCAGGGCATTGCGGTCGAAGCCTGCCGGGACGTCCCGGGACGGGGGCGGTACCGCGCACCCGGCCAGCACGCCCGCGAGCATGGTGATCGTCACGCGGCGGTGCATGGTCGTCTCCCCCGGGCGCCCGGTGTCATTCCGGGTGGGCATCGCCATAGCGCGCGCTGCCGCGGTCATCCAAGAAAAACGGGCAGCCGGCTGCCCGGCTGCCCGTCCATCCAGCCTGACCCGACGCACGAGGCGACGTCGGCTGACCATGCAACTGCGACGCAAAACCGGCGCCGTCTAAAAAATCTAGTATCGCACGCAGCACATATTCATGAGGATTTGCCTCGCGCAGACGCAGGTCCTCGGGGACCGATCCGAAGTTATTCTTCGGCACCTCAATCCTGAGGAAATGTCTCCTAGACGTCCGATGCGATCCGTATCTTCGTCGGGAGGGCAAGGCGTCGGCGACGAACTCTCATCGCAGGCGACCTGACCTGGGGACGGCCGTACGTAACTATCACTTTCGAGTGCCAATCTGTCGGCACGCACACGATCCCCGATTTTGAACGGCTGATCAACTATTTCCTGCGAGAAAAAACGTTCAAGAACTAGCTTTTCCAGGAAAAGCCGGCCAGTGTCCGACAAGGCGAAACAGGCGGCCGGAAAGATCAGCCGCTATCGCTCTCAAGCTGATCCGCCCATGCGCTGCAGCGCAGGTATCCGGCAGGTGTGCCCGAGTGTGCGGGTTATTGCCGTTAGCTTCGGCCATTCCCCGGTCTTGCTGGTCCGGACGCGGGGTGACAGGTCTGTTCTGTTTGGCGTCGTTCCACTTTACTTCCGGAAAGCTGCCGGAGCGCTCACCCGGGAATCCCATCTCGCCCCTGGTCGCGTCTCTCGCCGGCTGGTAGCAGCCAGCCGCAACCTGCCCGCTGCCGGAGTGACCGATCCCGTGACCCAGCTCGAACTCGCTCCCGTCCTGGCCGAGGTGGAACGTCAGTTCCCGATGGCACTGGAGCGGCTCAAGCAGTTCCTGCGCTTCCCCTCGATCGCCACCGACCCGGCCTATCATCCGGCGAGCCGGGACTGCGCTGCCTGGCTGGCAGCGGAACTCGGGTCGATCGGGTTCGAGGCCGGGCTGCGGCAGACGCCGGGCATGCCGATGGTGGTCGCCCACCATCCGGGCCCGCCGGGCGCGGATGTGCCGCATCTGCTCTATTACGGCCATTACGACGTCCAGCCGGTGGATCCCATCGGGCTGTGGGACAGCCCGCCCTTCGAGCCGACCGTGGTGGGGGAGCCGGGAGCGGAGCGGGTGGTCGCGCGGGGTGCCGTGGACGACAAGGGCCAGGTGATGACCTTCGTCGAGGCGTTCCGTGCCTGGATGCAGGTGCACGGCACGCTGCCCTGCAAGGTGACCGTGTTCGTCGAGGGCGAGGAGGAGGGCTCCTCGCCGTCGCTCGAACCGTTCATGCGGGCCAACCGGGACGAGCTGCGGGCCGATCTGTGCCTCATCTCGGACACCGGCATGGTCTCGCCCGACCAGCCCGCCATCACCACTTCGCTGCGCGGCCTGGCCTATGTGGAGGTCACGGTGCACGGGCCGGCCATGGACCTCCATTCCGGGATGTATGGCGGGGTCGCGGTCAACCCGAACAACCTGCTGGTGCGGATCCTGGCCGAGATGACCGATGCCGAGGGGCGGGTCACCCTTCCGGGCTTCTATGACGGCATCGAGGAACCCTCGGAGGCGGTGCTGGCCTCCTGGCGGGACTTCCCGGTCACCGAAGCCGAGTTTCTGGGCATGGTCGGCCTCACGGGCCCGCATGGCGAGCGGGGCCGCAGCTTCCTGGAGCGCAACTGGACCAGGCCCACCCTGGACATCAACGGCATCTGGGGCGGCTATACCGGCGACGGCACCAAGACCGTGATCCCGGCCAAGGCGTCGGCCAAGATCAGCGCGCGGCTGGTGCCTGGCCAGCGCTGGGAGACGATCGCTCCGGCGATCCGCCAGTTCGTGGCGGACCGGCTGCCGCCCGACTGCCGCCTGACCTTCCAGGATTTCGGCTCCTCGCCCGGCATCACCGTGCCGACCGAGGGGCCGTGGATCGAGGCGGCGCGCGCCGGGATCCGGCAGGTGTTCGGCCGCGAGCCGGTGCTGATGGGCTGCGGCGGCTCGATCCCCGTGGTCGGCAGCATCCGTGAGATCCTGGGCATGGACACGCTGCTGGTGGGCTTCGGGCTGGACGACGACCGGGTGCACAGCCCGAACGAGAAGTTCGACCTGATCTGCCTCAAGCGCGGCATCGCCACCCATGCGGCGCTGCTGGAACGGCTGGCGACCGTGCGGCGCTGACCACCGCCGGTTGGCCAGCCGGTCGAGTGCATCTGCCCACTTGCCGGATCGGCTTCGCTTCCCTAAGGCGCCCTGGGTGCGACATCGTAGCGCCCGATCAACTCTCGGCAGGAAGAGCGTCCAATGCAGATCGGGGTGCCGAAGGAGCGCGCCGCGCACGAGCGTCGTGTCGCGGCGACACCAGAGACCGTAAGGAAGCTGAAGGCGCTCGGGGTCGACGTGCTGGTCGAAGCCGGTGCCGGCGCCAATTGCGAGATCGCCGACCAGTTGTTCGCCGATGCCGGGGCCACGATCGTACCGGACGAGGCTGCCGTGTTCGCCGCCGACATCGTGCTGAAGGTCAAGCGGCCGGACGAGGGCGAGATGGCGCTGCTCCGCCCGGGTCAGGTCCTGGTCGGCCAGCTCGACCCCTACATGAACAAGGACCAGGTGCAGGCTTATGCTGAGCGGAAGGTCGCGGCCTTCGCCCTGGAGCTCCTGCCGCGTACCACGCGCGGCCAGGCGATGGACGTCCTGTCCAGCCAGGCCAATCTCGCCGGCTACAAGGCGGTGCTCGACGCGCTGGAGCATTATGCCCGCGTGATGCCGATGATGATGACCGCGGCCGGCACGGTCACCGCCGCCAAGGTCTTCGTCATGGGCGCCGGTGTCGCCGGCCTGCAGGCGATCGCGACCGCCCGCCGCCTGGGTGCGGTGGTCACCGCCACCGACGTGCGCCCGGCCGCCAAGGAGGAGATCGCCTCCTTGGGCGCCAAGTTCGTGGGCTTCATCCCGGAGGGAGCCGCCACCGCCGGCGGCTATGCCCGGGCGCTGACGCCCGAGGAGCAGGCCAAGCAGCAGGAAGTGATCGCCGAGCACATCAAGAACCAGGACATCGTGATCACCACCGCGCTGATCCCGGGCCGCAAGGCGCCGGTGCTGGTGACCGAGGCGATGGTCGCCTCGATGAAGCCGGGCTCGGTGATCGTGGATCTCGCGGTCGAGACCGGCGGCAACGTTGCGGGCTCGGTAGTCGGCGAGGTGGTGGAGAAGAACGGCGTGAAGATCGTGGGCAACCCGAACGTGGCTTCCCGCCTGGCACCGGCCGCCTCGACCCTCTACGCCCGCAACCTCCTCAACTTCGTGACCCTCCTGGTCGATCCTGAGACCAAGGGGCTGGTGATCAACCGCGAGGACGAGCTGATCAAGGGAACCCAGCTTACCGACGCGAATGGTGCCGTGGTCCACGACGCCTTCCAGGCCGCCTGAACGACGCTGGAGAAGAGAACATGGAACTGATCGATCACAGCGTCTTCAACCTGATCATCTTCGTGCTGGCGATCTTCGTCGGCTACTATGTGGTCTGGTCGGTCACCCCCGCCCTGCACACGCCGCTGATGGCAGTCACCAACGCGATCAGCTCGGTGATCATCGTGGGTGCCCTGGTGGCCATGGGTTCCGGCAGCACCATAGCGCTGGTGTTCGGCTTCATCGCCGTGGTGCTGGCGGCGGTGAACATCTTCGGCGGCTTCGCGGTGACCCACCGGATGCTCGCCATGTTCAAGAAGCGCGGCTGAGGAGCGCCCGGATGAGCCCCAACCTCGCCGCCATCGGCTACCTGATCGCCGCGGTCTGCTTCATCGTCAGCCTGCGCGGCCTCTCCTCGCCGGCCACCTCCCAGCGCGGCCTGCAGGCCGGCATCCTGGGCATGGGCCTGGCGATCCTCATCACGCTCCTGTCCCTGCAGCAGCCCTCCGTCCTGGCCTACGTGCTGATCGCCGCAGCACTGGTGATCGGCGGTGGTGCCGGCTTCTACATCGCCCGGACCGTGGCGATGACCGCGATGCCGCAGCTGGTCGCAGCCTTTCACTCGCTGGTGGGCCTGGCCGCGGTGTTCGTCGCCGCCGGTGCCTTCGCCAGCCCCGAGGCCTTCCACATCCTGGTGCCGGGCACCACCGACACGATCAAGGGCCTGTCGCTGGTCGAGATGGGCCTGGGTGCGGTGGTCGGCGCCATCACGTTTACCGGCTCGATCATCGCCTTTGCCAAGCTGCAGGCGATCATGGGCTCGGCACCGATCATGCTGCCGGCCCGCCACGTCATCAACATCGCGATCGGCGTGGTCATCCTGCTGCTGCTGATCTGGCTGATCATGGCGCAGAGCACCACCGCCTTCGTGCTGCTGATCCTGTGCTCGCTCCTGATCGGCGTGCTCCTGATCATCCCGATCGGCGGTGCCGACATGCCGGTCGTGGTGTCGATGCTCAACTCCTATTCGGGCTGGGCCGCCGCCGCTCTCGGCTTCACGCTGGGCAATCTGGCGCTGATCATCACCGGCGCGCTGGTCGGCTCGTCGGGTGCGATCCTGTCCTACATCATGTGCAAGGGCATGAACCGTTCCTTCATCTCCGTCATCCTCGGCGGCTTCGGCGGCGAGACCGCGACGGGCGGCGCTGACGACGGCATCGAGCGTACGGTCAAGCAGGGTTCGGCCGACGATGCCGCCTATCTGATGATGAACGCGCAGAAGGTCATCATCGTGCCGGGCTACGGCATGGCGGTGGCGCAGGCGCAGCACGCCGTTCGCGAAATGGCCGACAAGCTGAAGGCCAATGGCGTGGAAGTGAAATACGCCATCCACCCGGTCGCGGGCCGCATGC
>NZ_DATMFZ010000224.1:0-15236 GCF_035556675.1 Geminicoccus sp.
GTGCCGGACCTGCCGTCGGTCGATCCGGCCAGCCTGGCCTATGTGATCTTCACCTCCGGCTCGACCGGCCAGCCCAAGGGGGTGATGGTCGAGCATGGTGCTGCCCTGAACACGATCCTGGACCTCCACCGGCGCTGGCAGGTGGGCCCAGACGATCGGGTGCTGGGCCTCTCCGCGCTGAACTTCGACCTGTCGGTCTACGACCTGTTCGGCCTGCCAGGGGTGGGCGGGGCGCTGGTGCTGCCGGACGAGGCCGAGCGCCGTGATCCTTCTGCCTGGGCGGCGCTGATCACCCGGCACCGGGTGACGCTGTGGAACACGGTGCCGGCTCTGGCGGCGATGCTGGCCGAGCACGGCCTGCCGGCAGACCATCCGCTCCGCCTGTTCCTGCTGTCGGGCGACTGGATCCCCTTGGAGCTGGTGCCCAGGCTGCGCGCGCTGGCGCCGGACGCGGCGCTGGTGTCGCTGGGTGGCGCCACCGAGGCCGCGATCTGGTCGATCTTCCACCCGATCGGCGAGCTGGATCCGGCCTGGAGCTCGGTGCCCTATGGCCAGCCGCTCGCCAACCAGACCATGCAGGTGGTCAACTCCAGAGGCCAACCCTGCCCGGACTGGGTGGTGGGCGAGATCGAGATCGGCGGGATCGGGCTGGCGCGCGGCTATTTCGGCGATCCGGCACGCACCAACGAGCGCTTCCGCACCGATCCCCAGACCGGCGAGCGGCGCTACCGGACCGGCGATCTCGGCCGGTTCCGGGAGAACGGGCTGATCGAGTTTCTGGGCCGCGAGGACTTCCAGGTGAAGGTGCAAGGCCACCGGATCGAGCTGGGGGAGATCGAGGCGCAGCTCCTCCAGCACCCGGCGGTGCGCCAGGCGGTGGCCGCCGCCTTGCCCGCGCCTGGCCAGCCGCACAGCAAAACCCTCCATGCCTTCGTCGTCCCCAACGAGGCCGGTGGGGGAACGGACAAGGCGATCCAGGTCCTGGAGCGGCCGGGCCGCCGCCGCCTGGATGGCCGCCCGCGCCTGCAGCTCGCCGAGCGCAGCCCGTCCGCCGAGTTCGCCCGCCGCCGCTCCGTGCGCAGCTTCGCCGACACGCCCGTGCCGCGCAGCGCCTTCGACAGCCTGCTCGGCCGTCTCGCGGGCGAGGAAGGCGGGCTGGTGCGCCACCGCTACCCGTCCGCCGGCTCCCTCTATCCGGTCCAGGCCCATCTCCTGGTGAAGCCCGGCCGGGTGGAGGGCATCGACGGCGGCGCCTACTACCACGACCCGGTGGACCATGCCCTGGTCCGCTTGGCGCCCGACGTCCCGCCGCTCAGCGTCGGCCACCCGCCGACCGCCCGGTCGCTGGGCGAGGCCGCCTTCCTCCTCCTCCTGGTGGCCGACCTCGCCGTGCTGCGGCCGACCTATGGCGACGCCGGGCGCGACTTCTGCCTGCTGGAGGCCGGCTATCTCGGCCAGCTGCTGATGACCGACCTGCCGGATACGCTGGGCCTCCTGCCGGTCGGCGGGCTGCAGGTGGCAGGGCTGGCGGACACCCTGGCCCTGCACGACGACCAGGTGCTGGTCCACGCGCTGGCCGGCGGCGTCCCGGATGCCTCCAGCCGCCCGGGCAGCCTCGCGGCCGACCTGCAGCGCCACCTGGCCCGGCACCTCCCGGACTACATGGTGCCGCGCCGGATCACGCTCCTGCCCAGCCTGCCGCTCAGCGCCAATGGCAAGGTCGACCGGCAGGCGCTGCGCCCGCCGGTCGAACCCCTGCCGGAAGCAGGCGGTGCGGAGACCGCCTCGATCCGTACCCTGGTCGGCGAGATCCTGGG
Source organism: Geminicoccus sp. (assembly GCF_035556675.1). Lineage (GTDB taxonomy): Bacteria > Pseudomonadota > Alphaproteobacteria > Geminicoccales > Geminicoccaceae > Geminicoccus. The sequence continues at coordinate 1,818 of NZ_DATMFZ010000224.1, forward strand.
CAGCGACGCCATCGGCGACCACGCCAACCTGTTCGACCTGGGTGCCACCTCGCTGCATCTGGTCCGGCTGCAGCGCCGCCTGGCCGAACTGCATGGCGAGCGGGCGCCGGCCGTGGTCGACCTGTTCCGCCTGCCGACGGTCGCCGACATCGCCCGCCATCTCGCAGAAGCCCCGGCCAGCGCAGCCGCAGCCGACGGCAATGCCCGCGCCCAGCGCCGCCTGGAGGCGCGCCGCCGTGCCCTGCCGCAGGACCGATCGGCCCGATGAGCGGGTCGATCGCGATCATCGGCATGGCCGCCCGCTATCCGGGCGCTTCCGACCTCGACGCGTTCCGCGATCTCCTGTTCACGGGCCGCGATGCAGTCAGCCGGATCGGCCCGGACGAACTCGCCGCCGAGGGCGTGCCCGAGGCGCTGATCCAGGATCCGCGCTACGTGCCGGCCGCCGCGGTGCTGGACGGGATCGACCGGTTCGACGCCGCCCGCTTCGCCATCCCGCCGCACGAGGCGGTGCTGATGGACCCGCAGCAGCGCGTCCTGCTGCAGGTGGCCGCCGACGCCCTGGACGATGCCGACCTCGATCCCAGGCAGGGCGGCCTGGCGATCGGCGCCTTCGCCGGGGCCGCGATCAGTACCTACCTGCTCACCCGCCTGGCCCCGCATGTCCTGGCCGGCCCCAGCTCGGCCGCCCAGCTCACCGCGATCACCGGCAACGACAAGGACTATGTGGCGGCCCAGCTCGCCTACCGACTGGACCTGCAGGGCCCGGTCGTGAGCGTGCAGACCGCCTGCTCCACCTCGCTGGTCGCCGTGCACCTGGCCTGCCAGAGCCTGCTGAATGGCGAATGCGACGCCGCCCTGGCCGGCGGGGTCAGCATCCGCGTCCCGCATCGGGTCGGCTACCTCCACCAGTCCGAAGGCATGCTCTCCCCCTCCGGCCGCTGCCGCAGCTACGGTGCCGAAGCGGACGGCACGATCTTCGGCAGCGGCTGCGGCGTGGTGGTGCTCAAGCGCCTGGACGACGCCCTGGAGAACGGCGACCCGATCCGCGCGGTGATCCTGGGCAGTGCCATCAACAATGACGGGGCGCGCAAGGTCGGCTTCTCCGCACCCAGCCAGGAACGCCAGGCCGCCGTGGTCAGCGAGGCCATGGCCGTGGCCGGGATCGGCCCGGACGGGATCGGCTGCATCGAGGGCCACGGCACCGGCACGCCGCTGGGCGACCCGATCGAGGTGGCGGCGCTGGCCGGCATCTTCCGCGGCCGGCCGCAGGGCTCGGTGGCGCTGGGCTCGGTGAAGTCCAATATCGGCCATACCGAGACCGCCGCCGGCATCGCCGGCCTGATCAAGGCCGTGCTGATGCTGGAGGCGGACCGCCTGGCGCCGACCCTGCACGCCGCGCAGCCGAACCCGCGCATCGGCCTGGAACACACGCCATTCCGCCTCGTCCAGGCGGCGGAGCCCTGGCAGGGGCCGCGCCGGGCAGGTGTCAGCTCGTTCGGCATCGGCGGCAGCAATGCCCACCTCGTGCTGGAAGCCGCCACGGTCCCGGCACCCCGCCCCCCACGCCCGGCGCCCGCCCCCGGCAGGCGTTACTGGTACCTGCCGCCAAGGCAGCCGGGCGACCTGCTCTCCGCGGCCACCGCCAGCGGGCAGGGCAGCTTCCTGCACGAGGCCGACCTGTCGCTCTCAGGTGACCCGTTCCTCGCCGATCACCAGGTCGACGGGCGGATCCTCCTGCCCGGCGCCGCCTATCCCGCGAGCCTGCTCGAGCGCGGTCTCACGTCCCTGGAAGGCTTGGCCATCCATGCGCCGGTGGAGATCCCGGCCGAGGACGCCATCCCGTTCCGCCTGGTCCTGGAGCCCGGCCGTCGCGCCCGCTGGTTCTGCCAGGTGGACGGCCATTGGCAGCCCGCCGCGGAAGCCGGCCTGCCTGCGACCACGCCCAGCCTGTCCAGTCCGCCCGACATCGCCATCACCGGGCAGCTCGATGCCGAGTCCTGGTATGCCCGGCTCGAGGCCGCCGGCCTGCGCTTCGGCCCGGCATTCCGTTCGCTGACCGAGGTCGCGACCGGTGCACAGGCGGCCAGGGTCCGGCTGCGCCCGGGCGGCACGCCGCTCGCGGTCATCGATGCCGGTCTGCAGGCAGTCGCCGCGGCATTCGCGGGCGAGGATGGCGGCTACCTGCCCACCGCCTTCGGCCGCCTGGACCTCGACCCCGCCATCGCCAGCGCCACGACTGCCACCGCCAGGCTCGAAACGACCGGTGACGGCAGCGTCACCGCCGGCATCTGGTGGACCGACGCACAGGGACGGACGGTGGGCCAGGCTCAGCGGGTCGTGTGCCGCAAGGCCGCCGCCCCGGCCGATCCCTTCTACCGCCTGGCTTGGCGGGCGGACGTCCCGGACCGGATCGCTGAAGTCCACGAGCGTCTGGAACGGATCGCCGCCGGCTTTGCCGCGCAGGTCGGCAGCGTCGCGGAGGTCGCACCCCGCCACCAGCGCTATGCCGCCCTCCTGGCCCGCCATGCCGCCGATGATCGCCGCTCCCCCGCACCGGCCGAGGAGGCGGAGCGCCTGGCCGACGAGCATCCCGACCACCGCCACGAGATCGAGCTGGTCGCCCGTACCGGCAGGGCGCTGCCGGAGATCCTGGCCGGCCGCCGGGACGTCCTGGACATCCTGTTCGATGGCGATGGGCCGACCGGCGCCTATGCCGGCTCTGGCCTGACCGACGCGGTCAACGCCCAGGTGGCCGCAGTCGCCGCCGGCACGACTGCCCGCCGCGTGCTGGAGATCGGCGGCGGCACTGGTGCCACCACCGCGGCGATCCTGCCGGTGCTGCCCAAGGACGCCGACTATCTGTTCACCGACATCGGCAGCGCCTTTCTCGGTGCTGCGGCCGCGCGCTTCGCCCGCCACCCGGGCTTTCGCACCGGCCTGCTCGACATCACCGGCGACCCGCTCGCCCAGGGCATGGCGGCCGACAGCTTCGACCTGATCGTCGCCGCCAACGTCCTCCATGTCGTTCCCGACCTGCGCCAGGCCCTGGCGCACATTGCCCGCCTGCTCGCCCCGGGCGGCCGCCTGCTCCTGGCAGAAGGCACGGCCTCCGTCGCCCGCCTCGACCTGGTGTTCGGCGCCACTGACGGCTGGTGGAGCTTCGCCGACCCGCTGCGCCCGGACCACCCGCTGCTGCCGGCGGAGCGCTGGATCGACCTGTTCGGCGAGGCGGGGCTGGCAGCGCCCGCCACCGTCTTCCATGCCGGCACCCAGGCAGTCCTCACCGCCGTCCGCCCGCCGGCCGGGACCTGGCTGGCGCTGGGTGGCGATGCCGGGATCGCTGCTGGGCTCGGCCTGGACTGGGCAGCACGGCTTCCGGACGGACCGGTCGAGGGAGTCGTGGCGCTGCCGGCCCTGGCCGGGCTGCCAGCACAGGAGGCGGTGGCCCAGCTCGCGGCCCTGGCCCGCGAGCTGACGCTCCGTGCAGCGCCGCCGCGCCTGCTGGTGCCGACCCTGTCCGCCGAGCGCGTCGCCGCCGATGAGCGCGCTTCGGCGGATGGTGCTGCCATCACCGGCTTCGTTCGCACCCTCGCCCTGGAACATCCGGAGCTGCGGCCGCGCTCGGTCGACCTGGAATCCCTGGATCCCACAGCACTGGCCGCCGAAATGGCGCTGGCCGATGCCGAGGACCGCACGGCCTGGCGCGGCGGCCGTCGCCTCCGCGCACGCCTGGAAAGGCTGCCGCCAAGGCCGGCACCCACTTGGCGCCTGCGCCCCGACCTCGGCCGCGAGCCGCTGCCCCGGCCGGATCCCGGCCCGGGCCAGGTCGTGGTCCGGGTGCTGGCGGCCGGGCTGAACTTCAAGGACGTGCTGATCGCGGGCGGTCTGGTGCCCGCCGATCATCTGGGCGGCGAGTGCGCCGGCGAGGTGGTGGCGCTCGGCAGCGATGTCGAGGGTATCGCGCTGGGCCAGAAGGTGATCGCGGTCGGCGGCGGCGCGCTCGCCCACTATCTGGTGGCCGACCGGGCCCTCGTGGTCCCGCTGCCGCCCGGACTGTCGGCAGCGCAGGGTGCTGCCCTGCCGGTTGCCGGCGTCACCGCCTGGCATGCCACGCGCGGCCTGGCGCCCGGCCAGCGCGTCCTGATCCACACCGCCACCGGCGGTGTCGGCCAGTTCGCCCTGCGCCTTGCCATGGCCGCCGGTGCCGAGGTCGTCGCCACGGCCGGCACCGAGGAACGCCGTGCCTGGCTGCGCGCCCAGGGTGTCGCGGAGGTCTACCCGTCCCGCGATACCGCGTTCGCCGCCACCGACCCGGTGGACCGCGTCATCGGCGCTGTCGCGGGCGAGGTGCGCCGCGCCAGCCTCGACCTGCTGCGCCCGGGCGGCCGCTTCATTGAACTTGGCCGAGTCGACCTGCTGTCCGCCGAGGAGGTGCGCCGCCTCCGGCCGGACATCACCTACGAGCTGGTGGAGCTGGACCGGGTGGATGCCGCCATCTTCGGCCGGCTCCTGCGCGAACTGGTGGCGGCCGTCGCCGCCGAACCGACGCTCCTGCCGACCCTCACGACCCTGCCGCTGGCAGAAGCCGGGCAGGCGCTGGCCGCGCTGCGTCAGGCGGAGCATCTGGGCAAGCTCGTCCTCCTCCCGGACTGGCCGGTCCCGATCCGCGCGGACGGCAGCTATCTCGTCACCGGCGGCCGCGGTGGAATCGGCGCGGACGTGGTCGAGTGGCTGCGTGAGCGGGGCGCCGGTGCCGTGCTTACGCTGGGCCGCACGCCTTCCGACTTGCCCGGTGCCATCACCGGCGACGTGGCCGATCCCGCAAGCCTGACACGGGTCGCCGACTACATCAGGGCGCACCACCTGCCGCCCCTGCGCGGCGTCATCCATGCCGCCGGCGTCCTCACCGACCGCGCGATCACGGGCCTGACGCCCGCCGAGATCGCAGCCCCGCTCCAGGCGAAGCTGGCCGGCGCCCAGGCGATCGCCAGCGCCTGGCCGGAACTCGAGCTGTTCCTCGCCTTCTCGTCCGCCGGCGCGGTGCTGGGCTCCCCCGGCCAGGCCAGCCATACCGCCGCATCGGCCGCCCTGGACGCCTTCATGGCCGGCCGGGGCATCGCGATCGACTGGGCCGCCTGGGCCGGCAAGGGCGCCGCGGTGGCGCGTGGCGCCGATGCCCGCCTTGCCCGGATCGGCGTCGGAACGATCGACCGCGCGACCGCGCTGCGTGCCATGGACCGGGCACTGGACCGCGACGCTGCCCACCTGGTCGTGCTGCCGATCGACTGGCAGGCATTCCGCGCCGATGCCGCGCCGCCCGTGCTGGCGGAACTGCTCCTGCCCAAGCCGGCCCCTGCCACACCCGATGCGGCGCCGGCCCCGCCGGAGCGGCCGGCCATCCTGGGGCTCGATGCGCTCCGCCGGCAGGTGATGGAGACCTGCGCCCGCCTGCTGCCGCCCGGCCAGCCGCTCGACCCGCGTCGGGCGCTGACCGACCAGGGCATGGACAGCCTGGGCGCCCTGGAGCTGCGCAACCGGCTGGGACAGCTGGTCGGCACCCGCCTGTCCGCCACCCTCCTGTTCGACCATCCGAGCGTGGAGGCTCTGGTCGCCCATCTGGCGACGGAGCTGGGCCTGGTGGCGTCGCAGGAGCCGGCCGATCCGCCGGCGCCGGCCGCCGCGGATGCGGTGCCGCAGCCCATCATCGATCCGGACAGTCTCGACGACGCCGCGCTGGACGAGGAGCTGGCGCGGTTCGAGCGCATGCTGGCAGAGGACGACGCGTGAGCCGGGACGACGAGCGCAGCATCAAGCAGCAGACCCTGCGGCTGCTCGGGAAGATGCAAGCCCGGGTCGACGCAGCCGAGTCGCGCCTGCGCGCCCCGGCGGCGATCCTCGGCATCGGCCTGCGCTTCCCCGGCGCGGATACGCCCGACGAGTTCTGGGCCGCACTGGCGGAAGGCCGCGACCTCGTGCGCGAGGCGCCGGCCGAGCGCTGGAAGCTCGCCGACCCGGCCTCGCCTGCCCGTTTCGGCGGCTTCCTCGACGGGATCGACCGGTTCGACGCCGACTTCTTCGGCATCAGCCCGCGCGAGGCGGCCTCGATGGACCCCCAGCAGCGCCTGGTCCTGGAGGTCGCGTGGCACGCGCTGGAGGATGCCGGGATCCGCGCCGACCTGCTGGAAGGCAGCCGCACCGGCGTGTTCCTCGGTATCTGCACCGCCGACTATGGCCGCCTGGGTGATGCCGAGACCCGCAGCGAGGACGGCTATGCCGCCACCGGCGGTGCGCCGGGTGTCGCCGCCGGGCGGCTCGCCTATGCGCTGGGCCTGACCGGGCCGGCCCTGGTGGTCGATACTGCCTGCTCCTCCTCGCTGGTCGCCACCCATCTGGCGATCCAGGCGCTGCGGGCCGGCGAGTGCGACCTGGCGATCGCCGGCGGGGTCAACCTGACGCTCGCCCCGTTCGGTGCGGAGACGCTGGGGCGGATGCAGATGCTGGCTCCGGACGGCCGCTGCAAGGCGTTCGACGTCCGCGCGGATGGTTTCGTGCGTGCCGAGGGCTGCGGCATCCTGGTGCTCAAGCGCCTGGGCGATGCGACCCGCGACGGCGACCGGATCCGTGCGGTGATCCGCGGCAGTGCCGTGGGCCAGGACGGCCGCTCCGCCGGACTGACCGCCCCGTCACGCCCGGCCCAGGAATCGGTGATCCGCGCAGCGCTGGCCAATGCCGGGCTTGAGCCTGGCGAGGTCGACGCGATCGAGGCGCACGGCACCGGCACGGCCCTGGGCGATCCGATCGAGATGCACGCCCTGGCCCGCGTGTTTGCCGGGCGCGACCGGCCGCTCTGGGCAGGCTCGGTCAAGAGCAATATCGGCCATGCCGAGGCGGCGGCCGGCGTGGCCGGCCTGATCAAGGCGGCGCTGATGGCCGAGCGCGGCGCCATCCTGCCGTCGATCCATTTCGAGCGGCTGAACCCGCACATCGAGCTGGACGGCGTCGACATCCGCGTGCCCGTCGCGCTCGCGGCCACGCCGCCGCGCGCCGTGGGTGTCAGCAGCTTCGGCTTCAGCGGCACCAACGCCCATCTGCTGGTCGGCCCGCCGCCACCAGCCGCCATGCCGGCCGTCGCCAGTGACGAAACGAACCCGGGCCTCCTGATCTCGGCGCACACCGAGGCGGCGCTGCAGGCGCTGGTGGCCGAGTACCGCCGGATCCTCGACGCCGACCCTGCTTCATTTCCCCAGCTCGCCCGCAATGCCGCCCGCCAGCGCGCCCGGCTGCGCTGGTGGGTCCATGCCTTCTCCGCCGACGAGCTGAGCACCGCCGTCCCCAGCCAGGCGCCCCATCCTGCCGTCGACGCCCCGGCCGGCCCGCACGTGCCGCTGCCGCTCTACCCCTTCCAGCGCCAGCGCTTCTGGCTGGACACTGCCGGCGCCACCGCGCGCGCCACCCGTGACCCGAACGGCGAGACGGTGCTGGAAACCCAGCTCTGGCCGAGCGCACCGCTGGTCGCCGAGCATGTGGTGAACGGCCGGCCGCTGCTGCCGGCAGCAGCGATCCTGCTGACCCTCGTTGCCGCCGCCACCGCTGCCGGCCAGGGCGGCAGACTAGCCGACATCGAGTTCGCAGCACCCGTCGAGGTCCGCCATCCGCGGCGTCTGCGAACGATGGTGGGCCAAGCCATCCGCTGCTTCGTCGGGGACGATGGCTGGCAGCTCTGCGCGCAGGCCCGACCGGGCGAGCCGGCAGTAGCCCCGGGGTCGGCCGATCTCGACCGCCTGCACGCGTCCTGTCCCGACCCGGTGGATCCGGGCGCGTTCCATGCCTGGCTCGAAGCGACCGGTTTGCGCTTCGGTCCCACCTATGACGCCCTGCGCCAGATCCGCCGCGGCCCCGGTCAAGTGCTGGCTCGGCTGGAATCGCCCCTCCCGGAGATCGTGCTCGACGCGGCGCTGCGCTCGGTGGGCGCACTCCATCTGGGTGCGGGCGGTGCCGTCCGGATCCCTGCCCGGATCGGCGCCTTCCACCGGTTCGGCCCACTGGAAACGGCACGCTGGGTGTCTGCGCAGGTAACGGAGCGGGACGAGGCGATCCTGGCCACGCTCGACCTGTTCGACGAATCTGGCCAGCCGGTCGCCCGGATCGAGCGGCTGGAACTGCGTGCCGCCGCCACATTGGCCGATACCTGGCGGGACTGGCTCCATGCGGTGCGCTGGGAGCCGGGACCAGATCTCGTCGAGGCCGCGGCGATCACGGCACCGCTTGCCGACAGCGCCGAGCATGGTCGCCGCCTGGATGCCCTGGCCGCCCGCTATGCTCGCGAGGCCGTCGAAGCGGTGGCCGAACCGGCGGTCGTGGCGCGCCATCTGCCCCTCTATCGCCAGCTCCAGGTCCTGGCAGCCCATGCCGAAGCGGCCGAGCCCCCGGCTGACGGGCCGGAACTCGACCTCCTGCACCGCTGCGGCCAGGCGCTGCCCGCGATCCTGCAGGGCCAGGCCGACCCGCTGGCCGTGCTGTTCGCCGATGGCGGGCCTGCCGCGATCTACCAGGACGCCCCGGCCTACCGGGCCGGCAACGCGCTGGTGGCGCTGGCCGCCCGCTTCGCCGCCCATCCGGCCGGCCGCCTGCGCGTGCTGGAGATCGGTGCCGGCACGGGCGGCACCACCGCCGCCATCCTGGAAGCCCTCGGGCCAGAGCGGATCGACTACTGGTTCACCGACGTTTCCCGAAGCTTCCTTGAGCAGGCGACCAGCCGCTTCCCCGGAATGGAGGCCCGCCTGCTCGACATCGAGCGGCCGCTCGCCGGGCAGGACATCCCCGAGGGCCAGTTCGACCTGGTCGTGGCCGCCAATGTCCTCCACGCCACCGCCGACCTGCGCCAGGCCCTCCGCCATGCCGCGTCGGCGCTGCGTCCCGGTGGCTCCCTCGTGCTGCTGGAAAGCACCACGCAGGGCGGCTGGATCGACCTGGTGTTCGGCCTGACCGAGGGCTGGTGGCGCTTTGCCGACCACGACCTGCGCCACACCTATCCACTGCTCACCGAAGCCGCCTGGACGTCATTGCTGGCCGAGGAAGGCTTCGACGTCCTGCCCCTGCCGGGCCCCCATGGCGTCCTGCCCGGCCAGACCGTCCTCCTGGCTAGCCGGCACCAGCCGGTCCGGATCGTGGCGGACCCGGGCCAGGGCAGCATCGCCCAACGCTGCATGGCCCTGGTCGAGGCGGTCCGCGCATTGCCGCCCACCACGCGCCGCATCGTGCTGCAGACCAGCAATGCGGCGACCGATCCGGGTGCCGCCGCGCTATGGGGCATGGCGCGCACGCTGCGCCGCGAGCGGCCGGAACTGGACATACGCTGCCTGGATCTCGTCGACGGCGCACCCGAAGCGGCGCTGGCCGAGGAGAGCTTCGCGGGCGAGGCCGAGATCGTCCGGAAGGGTCAGCAACGCCTGGTCCCGCGCCTGGCCTCCGTCCAGGTGCAGGGCGACCGGCCGTCCCTCGATCCGGACGCCTGCTACCTCGTCACCGGCGCCTTCGGCGGCCTGGGGCCGGTGATCGCCGACCATCTGGTGGATGCGGGTGCCCGCCGCCTGCTGCTGGTCGGCCGCATCCTGCCTGCCGGCGACGACCGCTTCGCCGCTTTGTCCGCCCGCGGCGTCGAACTCCGGCTGGAAGCCTGCGATCTGGCCGATCCCGCGGCACTGGAGGCACTCCTGGACCGTTGCGGCCCGATCCGCGGTGTCGTCCATGCCGCCGGCCACCTCGCCGATGCCACGTTCGACCGCCTGGACCTAGGCAGCCTTGAGCAGGTCCTGAGTGCCAAGGTGGAGGCCGCCGACCTCCTGGACCGGCGCCTGCCCGACGCGGACCCGTTCATCCTGTTCTCGTCGGCCGTGGGCACGTTCGGCTCTGCCGGCCAAGCCGCCCATGTCGCCGCCAGCCTGGCGCTGGACGCCATCGCGCGGCGCCGGCGGGAGCGGAGGGCTGCGGCGGTCAGCATCGCCTGGGGCGCCTGGGACCGGATCGGTGCGGCGGCCGGCCGCGCCGATCTGCATGACCGCCTCCAGGCCCAGGGCCTCGGCACCATCCCGCCGGCTGCCGGCCGCGCCATCCTGGACTCCGCCTGCGGCAGCGATACCCCGGCCTTCCTCGCCCTGCCGATCGACCGACCGGCCTTCCTCGCGAGCTTCGGCACGGACCGCCTGCCCGACCTGCTGGCCAACTGGCAGCTGCCCACGGCCAGGCCGGTCGAGCCGGCGAGGATGCCCACTCCGTCCCCGGCACCCGCACAGTCCGTGGCGGAGACGGTGGCGGCGGAGGCCGCCCGGATCCTGGGTCATGCCGACCCCCGCCGGCTGCCGACGGGAACCAGCCTGTTCGAGCTGGGCCTGGATTCGCTGATGGCGGTGCAGCTGCGCAACCGCCTGTTCGAGCGGTTCGGCGAGTCTGCCGCCAGCACCACGCTGCTGTTCGACCATCCGACCATCGATGCGCTGGCTGCCCATCTGGAAGGAACCGCCCGCCCAGCCGCACCGGACGTCGCGGCACCCAAACGGTCCGCCAACGAGCCCATCGCGATCATCGGCATCGGCTGCCGCTTTCCCGGCGGCGGCCAGGATCCCGCCTCGTTCTGGCAGTCGCTGCTGGCCGGCAGCGACGTGATCGGCCCGCTGCCCGAGCTGCGCCGCCAGCTGCCGGGTCACGAGGGGGAGGGGCTCGAGGCCGGCTTTCTCCCCGACATCGCCGGCTTCGATCCGACCTGGTTCGGCATCTCGCCGCGCGAGGCGCCCTATATCGACCCGCAGCATCGCCTCCTGCTTGAGGTCGCCAGCGAGACACTCGCCGATGCCGGCCTCGACCCGAAGGACGTTGCCGGCAGCCGCACCGGCGTGTTCGTCGGCATGTGCAACTACGACTATGCCGCGATCGCCGCCGCCGGCGACCAGGTGGAGGGCTATGCCGGTACCGGCTCGGCGCCGTCGATCGCCGCTGGCCGGCTCGCCTACACGCTGGGGCTGAACGGCCCGGCGCTGGTCACCGACACCGCCTGCTCCTCCTCGCTGGTGGCCGTCCACCTGGCGGTCGGCAGCCTGCGCGCCGGTGAGTGCGGCATGGCGATCGCGGGCGGCGTCAACCTGATCATGGGCGGCGGCACCACCACGGCCCTCGGGCAGCTGCAGATGATGGCGCCCGACCGGCGCTGCAAGGCGTTCGACGACCGGGCCGACGGCTTCGTGCGCGGCGAGGGCTGCGGCCTGGTCCTGCTCAAGCGCCTCTCGGACGCCGAGCGCGACGGCGACCCGATCCACGCCGTGATCCTGGGCTCCGCCCTGAACCAGGACGGCCGCTCTGCCGGCCTGACCGCACCCAGCGGGGCCGCGCAGGAGGCGGTGATCCGTGCCGCCCTGGCCGATGCCGGGCTGGAGCCGGATGCGATCGACCTGGTCGAGGCGCATGGCACCGGCACCGCGCTGGGCGATCCCATCGAGGTCCATGCCCTGCGCGACCTGTTCGGCGCGCGTTCCCGGCCGCTCTGGGTCGGCGCCATCAAGACCAATATCGGCCATGCCGAGGCGGCCGCCGGCATTGCCGGCCTGATCAAGGCAGTCATGGCGCTCCGCCACGGCGTCCTGCCGGGCAACCTCCATTTCCGCCGCCTGAACCCGCATATCGCGCTCGGCGACGCCGACCTGCGCTTCCCGGCCGAGCCGGTGCCAGGCCCGTTTCGCCATGCCGGCGTCAGCTCGTTCGGCTTCAGCGGCACCAACGCCCATGTCGTGCTGGCCGCCCCGCCGGCCGGGGTGACGGCACGGCCACCGCTGCCGGCCCCCGCCTTCCAGCGCCGCCGCTACTGGGTCGAGCCGCGCCGCCAGCGCAGCCTGCCCAGGACAGCGGGCCATCCGCTGCTCGGCCGCCGCCTGCGTTCCGCCGTGGCGCAGCGGCAGTTCGAGCAGCAGCTGGACCCGGCCAGCCCGCCCTGGCTGGCCGACCACCGGGTCGAAGGCCGGGTGATCCTGCCGGCCGCTGCGATGGTCGAGATGATGCTGACGGCCGTGGACGGGCCGGACCCGGTCCGGCTGACCGATCTCGCCTTCCACGCCCCACTCGACCTGGCCACGGAGCCGGTCCTGCACACCGTGCTGGACCCCGACACCCGGACCGTCACGATCTTCCAGCTGCCGGACGACGAAGCGGCACCCTTCGGGAAGCTGGCCGAGGCCCGCTTCGCTACGGCACCGGCTCCCGAACCAGTCGAGCTGCCGGCCGAAGGACAGCAGCTCGACCCATCGGCCCTCTACGCCGCCTTCGCTCGCAGCGGCCTGGCCTACGGCCCGGCCTTCCAAGGGCTGGCCGCACTCCGCCGCCAGGAGGACACGGCCGTGGCGGAGCTGACGCATCGGCCAGACCCGACCTTCCGCCTCGATCCCCGGCTGCTGGACGCGGCCTGGCAGGCCCTGGCGGCCCTCCTGCCTGAGGACACGGACGGCACCTGGCTCCTGGCCGGCGTGGAACGGCTCGACTGGTTCGGCGGCACGCCCCGCCGGGCCCTGGTCCGCAAGGCAGGACTGCAACGCTTCGACGCGCTGCTCCTGGACGAGGGCGGGTGCATCGTGGCCGCCTGCCACGGCGTCGGCATGGCCCGGATCGCCCGGGCCGGCGGTGCCGCCGCCATCCACGACCTCCGCTTCCTGCCGGTTCCGCCGGACGCCCTGGCCGATTCCCACCCGCGCCGCATCCTCGATCTGCGCGGCCAGTCCGATCTGATGGCCCTGTTCGGCCAGGTGCTGACTGCCGTCGCTGAGGAAGCCGCCTCTGCAGCGCCACGGCCCCTGCTGCTCCGGACCGATGGCGCCTTCTCCGGCACCAACCCCGCCCAGGCTGCCGCGGTCGGACTTGCCGGCACGATCGCCGCGGAACTGCCGGAGCTCGACCCGCGCCTGCTCGACGGCCAGCCGGACCTGGTGCCGCCGCTGCCGGCCGACCCTACCTTCCGCCTGCTCCGCCTCCAGAACGGCGAACTGTCCCGCCTGGAGCTCGAGCCACGCGAGCCCGCCGAGCTGCCGCCCCCGGCAGGCAGCTTCACCCTGCGGCGCGACCAGGCCACCACCAGCCGCTCGCTTGCCTGGGAATCCCGCACGCCACTCAGGGCCGGGCCGGGTGAGGTCGTGGTCGAGATCGCCGCTGCCGGCATCAACTTCCGCGACGTAATGAACCTGCTGGGACTCTATCCCGGCGATGCCGGGGCGCCAGGCGTGGAATGCGCAGGCGTGGTCACCGAGGTCGGCCCGGGCGTCACCACGCTGCGGGAAGGCGACGTCGTCGTCGCGATCGCCGCCGGCTGCTTCGCCGACCGAGTGAAGGTCGATGCACGCCTGGCCCGGCCGATCCCGCCAAGCCTCGACTGGAGCAGCGTCG
>NZ_DATMFZ010000225.1:0-60210 GCF_035556675.1 Geminicoccus sp.
GGACCAGGTCGGGGGCGCGCTCGTCGATCAGCTGCAGCGCCTCCTCGCCGTCGAAGGCCTGGGCGACGTCGAAGCCGGCCGACTTCAGGTTGTAGGCCAGGAGCTGCTGCAAGGGTGGCTCGTCCTCGACCACCAGGATCAGCGGCGTCACTGCTCGTCGTCCCGGCTGCGGTTGATCTCGTGGCCATGGATCATGTAGTGGATCTTTTCCGCGATGTTGGTGGCATGATCGCCGATCCGCTCCAGGTTCTTCGCGATGAAGATCAAGTCGATGCAGGGCGTGATCTTGCGGGGATCCTCCAGCATGTAGGTCAGGAGCTCGCGGAACACGCTGTTGTGCGCATTGTCCACTTCCTGATCGCGCTTCCAGACCGCCATCGCCTTGTCCGGATCACGGGCGATATAGGCGTCCAGGATGTCCTTGACCATCTCCTGGCACATCTCCGACATCATCACCATGGTCGGGATCGGGCGGATCCGGGTCTGGCTCTGCAGCCGGATCACCCGCTTGGCGATGTTGACCGCATAGTCGCCCATCCGCTCCAGGTCGTTGGAGATCTTGAGCGCCATGGCGATGATGCGCAGGTCGATCGCCATCGGCTGCCGGATCGCCAGCACCCGGATCGCGGTCTGGTCCAGCCGTTCCTCCAGCGCATCGACCTGGGGGTCACGATCGATCACCGTGCGCGCTGCGTGCTCGTCGCCTTCCGCCAGCGCCTGGGTGGCGAACGCCACCTGCTGCTCGACGATGGCGCCCATCTCGGTGATCAGGCGGGTGATCTGCTCGATGTCGTCGTCATAGGCGCGCACCAGATGCTTCTTGATTGGCCCGCTCTCGCTCATGCTCATGTCCGCCCCCTGCTCAGCCGAACCGGCCGGTGATGTAGTCCTGGGTCATCTGCTGCTTGGGGTTGGTGAAGATCTGGTCGGTGTCCCCGAACTCGATCAGCTTGCCCAGGTGGAAGAAGGCAGTCTTCTGCGAGACGCGCGCCGCCTGCTGCATGTTGTGGGTGACGATGCAGATGGTGAAGTGCTGGCGGAGCTCGTCGATCAGTTCCTCGATCTTGGCGGTCGCGATCGGGTCCAGCGCCGAGCAGGGCTCGTCCATCAGGATCACGTCGGGGGCCACCGCGATCGCGCGGGCGATGCACAGGCGCTGCTGCTGGCCGCCGGACAGGCTGTTGCCGGGCTGGGACAGGCGGTCGGCCACCTCGTTCCACAGGCCCGCACCCTTCAGGCTGGTCTCGACGATCTCGTCGAACTCGGCCTTGTTCGCGGCCAGGCCATGGATGCGCGGCCCATAGGCCACGTTCTCGTAGATCGACTTCGGGAACGGGTTGGGCTTCTGGAAGACCATACCCACCTGCCGGCGCAGCTGCACCACGTCCACGCTGCGGTCATAGATGTCCCGGCCATCCAGGCGGATGTCGCCCTCGACGCGGCAGCCGTCGATCGTGTCGTTCATCCGGTTCAGGCAGCGCAGGAAGGTCGACTTGCCGCAGCCCGACGGCCCGATCAGGGCCACGACCGAGTTCTTGGCCACGTCGAGGTCGACATCGAACAAGGCCTGCTTCTGGCCGTACCAGAGGTTGACCTTCCGGGCCGACATCTTGGGTGCCGGCCGCTGGGCGGCTTGCACCTCCGTCTTCGGGAGATCGTCGACCTTGATTGCCGTCGCCATGGTGCTCACCACGTCCGTTCGAATTTCTTGCGCAGCAGGACCGCGATCACGTTCATCGCGATGAGGAAGCCCAGCAGCACGATGATCGCTGCCGCCATGCGCTCGGTGAATGCCCGCTCCGGGCTGTCCGACCACAGGAAGACCTGCACCGGCAGGGCCGTCGCCGGATCCAGCGGACCGCTCGGCACGTTGGCGATGAACGCCACCATGCCGATCATCAGCAAGGGTGCGGTCTCGCCCAGTGCCCTCGCCATGCCGATGATCGTGCCGGTCAGAATGCCCGGCAGCGCCAGCGGCAGGACATGGTGGAACACGACCTGGAGCGGTGAGGCGCCGATGCCCAGCGCTGCCGCGCGGATCGAGGGCGGGATCGAGCGCAGGGCCGCCCGGGTTACCACGATGATCACCGGCAGGGTCATCAGCGCCAGGGTCAGGCCACCGGCCAGCGACGCCGAGCGCGGGACCCCGAACAGGTTCAGGAAGATCGCGAGGCCCAGGAGGCCGAACACGATCGAGGGCACGGCCGCCAGATTGTTGACGTTGACCTCGATCAGATCGATCCACCGGTTCTTGGGCGCGAACTCCTCCAGATAGACCGCGGCGGCCACGCCGACCGGCACCGACAGGAAGAAGCAGATCAGCATCATCCAGAAGGAGCCGACCAGGGCCGCACGCAGGCCGGCCTGCTCGGGCTCGCGGCTGTCGGCATTGGTGAACAATGTCCAGTTGAAGCCGGTCTCGATGCGCCCCTGCTCCGCCAGCCGGTCGATCAGGGCGATGTCGCGGTCCTTCAGGCGGCGATTGGCCTCGGGGATGCCCGGGTCGACCTCGCCCTTCAAATACTGGTCGCGCTCGTCGTCCAGCAGGAAGCGGACCGGGACGGTGCTGCCGATCAGCGCCGGATCGTCCAGCACCATCTGGCGCAACTGGATCGCGCTGCCGGCGCTCAGCATGGCGCGCAGCGCACGCCGGCCCTGCCGGTCGTCCATGTCGGGGAATGCCGAGACCAGGGCATCGTTCAGCACCGCCTGGTAATCGGCATCGGCCAGCACTTCGGGATCACGGTTCCCGGACGGGTCGATCTTCGCCGGGTCGAGCCGAACATCCAGCACCGCGTAGCTCTGCCGGAACGCTCCGGCCCCGCTGCTGAGCACGGTGGCCAGCAGGATCGCGAGCAGGCCGATCGCCAGGATCACGGCACCCATGCCGATCAGCTTGAAGCGGCGCTCGCGGGCATAGCGCCGCCGCGTGTGCGCGGCCACGACCGCTTCTGGGCGGGGCGGCCGCTGCGTGATCGCGGCGAACCGGCCTCCGTTGGACACCAGGTCAGTCATAGCGTTCCCGGAAGCGGTTGAGGATGTAGAGGGCGACGATGTTCAGGACCAGGGTGATGGCGAACAGGAACAGGCCGAGCGCGAAGGCCGCCAGGGTCTTGGCGCTGTCGAACTCCTGGTCGCCCACCAGCAGGGTCACGATCTGCACCGTGACGGTGGTGACTGCCGCGAACGGGTTGATGGTGAGGTTGGCCGCCAGCCCGGCTGCCATCACCACGATCATGGTCTCGCCGATCGCCCGGCTCACCGCGAGCAGGAAGCCGGCGATGATGCCCGGCAGCGCTGCCGGCAGGATCACCCGCTGGATGGTTTCCGCCTTGGTGGCACCCAGCCCGTACGACCCGTCCCGCAGGGCCGTGGGCACGGCCTTGATTGCGTCGTCCGACAGGGAGGACACGAAGGGGATGATCATGATGCCCATGACCAGGCCGGCGGCGAGCGCACTCTCGGAGGCCACGTTCAGGCCCAGCACCTCGCCGACGCGACGGATGAACGGTGCGACGGTGAGGGCGGCGAAGAAGCCGTAGACCACGGTCGGAATGCCGGCCAGGATCTCCATCAGCGGCTTGGCCACGTCCCGCACCCGTCTGGGCGCGTACTGGGAGAGCCAGATCGCCGACATGATCCCGATCGGGCCGGCCACGAAGATCGCGATGCAGGTGATCAGGAGGGTGCCGGTGATCAGCGGCACCGCGCCGAAGCTGCCGCTGGAGCCGACCTGGTCGGCGCGGATCGCGGTCTGTGGGCTCCAGTTCAGGCCGAAGAAGAACTCGAGCGGCGACACCATCGAGAAGAAGCGCAGGCTCTCGAACAGCACCGAGAACACGATGCCGGCGGTGATCAGCACCGAGACCGCCGCGGCCGAGAGCAGGAGATAGTCGGTCCAACGCTCGACCCGGTTGCGGGCGCGGAACTGCGGGTCAACCTTCCGGTAGGCGAGCCAGCCGAGCCAGCCGGCCAGCAGCACGCCGACGATGCCGAACACCCAGTTGCCGGCCAGCATCGCCCGGGCATAGGCAGCGGCCGCATCGAGCGCCTCCGGGCTCGCTTCCCGGCCGAGCGGCAGCCCGGTCGCGAGCCGCCGCACATCCTGCATGAAGAACTGCAGCGCGCCGGATGGCTCGCTGCGCACGGCCTCGGGCAGGCCGGCGCTCACGATGGCGCCGACGATCGAGTGAGCGAACAGGAACCACAGGATGACCAGCAGGATCGCCGGCCCGCCGGACAGGAGGGCGGCGTGCCAGCCATGGTAGGACGGGCGGCTGTGCAGGGCGCTGGAGCGCCCACCGGCCAGGGCCCAGGCCCGCTGGCGCGAGAACAGGTACGCGCCCGCCGCCATGACCAGAATGATCGCTAATGTGTACATGCCTACCGCCAGGCCGGGATCTCGCTCGACAGGGCCGCCGTGCTGCCGGCCCGAAGCAGCAGGGAGCGCCGCCTCCGCCCCCCTGCCCTCAGTTGCTCAGGAGCCCAGGTTGACCGGCGTGAGCGCCATCGCACTGTTGCGCACGGCCTCGCGGTCCGCCTCCGGCATCGGGATCAGCCCCTTGTCGGCCAGGTAGCCTTCCTCGCCGAACGCCGCCTCGCTGGTGAACTCCTCGATGAACTCCTTGATGCCAGGGACGACCCCGACATGGGCGTTCTTCACATAGAAGTAGATCGAGCGGGAAATCGGGTAGCTGCCTGCGGCGATGTTCTCGAAGGTCGGCTCGTTGCCGTCGATCGGGTGGCCGTTCAGGCTGTCCAGGTTCTGGTCGAGGAAGCTGTAGCCGAAGATGCCGACCGCATCCGGGTTGGCCTGCAGCTTCTGCACGATCAGGTTGTCGTTCTCGCCGGCCTCGACGTAGCCGCCATCCTCGCGGATCGTCTGGCAGGTGGCCGTCCTGGCATCCTTGTCCAGCGCCTCGATCTCGGGAAAGGTCGCGCAGCCGTGATCCATCACCAGCTCGACGAAGGCGTCGCGGGTGCCGGAGGTGGGCGGCGGGCCCAGGACCTCGATCTTCACGTCCGGCAGCGACGGGTCGATCTCGCTCCACTTGTGGTACGGGTTGGGTACCAGCTTGCCGTCCACCGGGACCTCCTTGGCGAGCGCCAGGAAGATCTGCGGGATGGTCAGGTTGACGTCCGGGGCCGACTTGTCGGAGGCCAGCACGATGCCGTCGAAGCCGATCTGGACCTCGGTCACCGCGTCGATGCCGGCCTTGGCGCAGGCCTCGAGCTCCGATTCCTTGATCCGCCGCGAGGCGTTGGTGATGTCGGGCGTATTCTCCCCGACCCCGCTGCAGAACAGCTTCATGCCACCACCCGTGCCGGTGCTCTCGACCACCGGGACCGGCATGCCGGACTTGCCGCCGAACGTCTCGGCGACCGCGGTGGAGAACGGAAACACGGTCGAGCTGCCGACGATGCGGATCTGATCGCGGGCGTGCGCGTCGGTCGCGAACGCGGCGAGGGCCAGACCGGCCGCGGCATAGGCCAGATGCTTCATCTGGTGGGCTCCAACAGGTAGCGTGCGATGGGCGTTCCAATGGCCCAGGGCGGTGCCGCTTTTATGATGGCTCCGTGACAGCGTCGTGACAGGGGGCCGTGACAGGGAGACCGTGACGGCCGGCGTCCGAGGGTCAGGGCAGCGGCAGGAACACGCTGAAGCGCGAGCCCTCGCCCAGCCGGCTCGCCACGCTGAGATGGCCGCCGTGCCGCCGGACGATGTGCTTGCAGATGGCTAGGCCCAGCCCGGTGCCGCCGGCCCGGCGCGAGCGGCCCTTGTCGGCCCGGTAGAAGCGCTCGGTGAGGCGGGGCAGGTGCTCGGGCGCGATCCCCTCGCCCTGATCGACCACGGCGAGCTGCACGGCAGGCCTGCCGGCGAGCGGCCCGGCCTCGGGCCCGGCCGGGTCCAGCCGCCTCAGCTCGACCCGCACCGGCGTGCCCGGCCGTCCGTACTTGCTGGCATTGTCGACGAGGTTCGTGACCAGTTGCTGGAGCTGGTCGTAGTCGCCGCACACCGGCGGAAGGCCGTCCTCGATCACGATTTCCACGGCCGTGCCGTTCTTCTGGAGCTGCGGCTCCAGCCCGTTCACTGCGGCCACGATCAGCTCGTTCAGCTCGACCTCGTCGGTGGGCGGCCGCGAGCTCTCTGCCTCCAGGCGCGACAGGGACAGGAGATCGTCGATCAGCCGGGTCATCCGCCCGGCCTCGGCCGCCATGATGTCCAGGAACATCGCCTGTGCCGCCGGATCGTCCTTGGCCGGTCCCTTCAGCGTCTCGACGAATCCCAGCAGGGCGGTGAGCGGCGTGCGCAGCTCGTGGCTGGCATTGGCGATGAAGTCCGAGCGCATCCGCTCGATCGCGAGCTGCTCCGACGTTTCGCGCAGGCACAGCACCGCGGCCGGCTCGCCCCCGGCGATCTTCACCGGCTGGACCCGGCAGGTATAGCGGCGCATCCGCTCCAGCAGCGGGCTGAAGGTAACCATCGAGGACACATCGCCCAGGATCGCCGAGTCGATCGCCGCCAGGATGCCGGGGTCGCGCAGGAACCGGCCGAGCGGCTGGCCCGGCAGCTTCTGCGCGAAATGCTGCTCGGCGGCAGGATTGGCGAGGCGCACATGGCCGCGCGCACTCACCACCAGCATCGGGTCGGGCACCGCGTCGACGATGGCACGCAGCAGTTCGTCCGAAGAAGCGATCTGCTGGCGCAGGGCCTGGGTTTCGCGCTCCACCGCGAGCAGCGCCGGGGGCAGCCGGCCATAGAGGAAGCTGTCCGGCACGGCACCGGGCGCGCTCTGGCCATCGCGCACCCGCTCGACCCAGGCGAGCAGCGGGCCCAACTCGCGGATCCGCCAGAGCGCCAGGAGGCCGCCAGCCAGGAAAGCCACCACCGCACCCAGCAGCAGGCCGGCCCAGTCCAGATGACCGGTGGCCCAGAGCAGGCAGAGCGGCAGCCAGCCGGCCAGGCTCCAGATCGGGGCCTCCCGCCCGATCGCGCGCAGCCCGGCGGCGGTGGTGGCCGTGCTCAACGGCGCAGGTCGTCCAGGTCCCGGTAGAGGTCGAGGGCCTGCGGGTTGGCCAGCGCCTCGGTGTTCTTGACCGGCCGGCCGTGGATGACGTCACGCACCGCGATCTCGGTGATCTTGCCGCTCATGGTGCGCGGAATGTCGGCGACCTGGAC
Source organism: Geminicoccus sp. (assembly GCF_035556675.1). Lineage (GTDB taxonomy): Bacteria > Pseudomonadota > Alphaproteobacteria > Geminicoccales > Geminicoccaceae > Geminicoccus. The sequence continues at coordinate 7,181 of NZ_DATMFZ010000225.1, forward strand.
GATCCTGGCCGGTACGTGGCGGGGCGTGGTGTTGGCCCGCACCTGGCGCTTGATCCGCTCGCGCAGCCGGTCATCGAGCACCAGACCCGGGCGGAGCTTCACGAACAGCACGACCCGCACGTCGCCTTCCCAGTCCTGGCCGACGCAGATCGCCTCCAGCACCTCCTCGACCTGCTCGACCTGCCGGTAGATCTCGGCCGTGCCGATCCGCACGCCGCCGGGGTTGAGCACCGCATCGGAGCGGCCATGGATCACGATCCCGCCGCTCTCGGTGATCTCGGCATAGTCGCCATGGTGCCAGACGCCGGGGAAGCGCTCGAAATAGGCGGCGCGGTAGCGGCTGCCATCCGGGTCGTTCCAGAATGCGACCGGCATGCAAGGGAACGGCCGGGTGCAGACCAGCTCGCCCTTCTCTTCCCGCACCGGCTGCCCGTCATCGTTCCACACGTCGACCGCGAGGCCCAGGCCCGGTCCCTGGATCTCGCCCATGCGGACCGGCAGCGTCGGGTAGCCCAGCACGAAGCAGGACACGATGTCGGTGCCGCCCGAGATCGAGGCCACCTGCAGCTCCTGCTTCACCGCCTCGTAGATCCAGGCAAAGCTCTCCGGGACCAGCGGCGAGCCGGTCGAGAACAGCGTGCGCAGCTTCGCCAGCCCGAACTCGGCCGGCCGGACGCCGGCCTTCTTGCAGGCGTCGATATATTTCGCGGAGGTGCCGAACTGGGTGAACCCCTCGGCCTCGGCCAGCCGCCACAGCACGGCGGGATCGGGGTGGAAGGGCGAGCCCTCCCACAGGACCAGGGTCGCGTTGCAGGCAAGGCCGCTGACCAGCCAGTTCCACATCATCCAGGACGTGGTCGTGAAGTAGAACAGCCGGTCGCCGTCCTTCAGGTCGCCGTGCAGGCGATGCTCCTTGAGGTGCTGGAACAGCGTGCCGCCCTGGCCGTGGACGATGGCCTTGGGCGTGCCGGTGGTACCGGAGCTGTAGAGCACCAGGAGAGGGTGGTCGAACGGTAGGCGGACGAAGCTGGGCCTCGCCTCGCCGCCCTGGGTCGCCTCCTGCCAGCCGATCGCGTTCGGCACGGGTGACAGATCGGGCGAGGATTCGAGATAGGGCACCACCACCACGGCGCGCAGCGACGGGATGGCGGCGGCGATCTCGGCGACCTTGGCCCGGATGTCGAACGGCTTGCCGCCATAGCTGTAGCCGTCGACGGTCAGCAGCACGGTGGGCTCGATCTGGCCGAACCGGTCGAGCACGCCCTGCCGGCCGAAATCGGGGGAGCAGGACGACCACACCGCACCGATCGAATTGGCCGCGAGCAGGCCCACGATCGCCTCGGGGATGTTCGGCATGAGGCCGGCCACCCGGTCGCCCTCGCCGACACCCAGCCGGCGCAGGCAGGCCTGCAGACCGGCCACCATGCGGTTCAGCCCGGCGAAGCTGACCTCGCGCCGGCTGCCGCGCTCATCGCAGGCGATCAGCGCCACGCCGTCGTCGCTGCGGCGCAGGAGGTTCTCGGCAAAGGACAGGCGCAGGTTCGGGAACCACTTCGCACCCGGCATCGCATCGCCGACCAGCGCTGGCTCGGGCGAGCCCTCGTCGATCACGCCGGCATAGGAACGAAGCTCCTGCCAGAAGGCCGGCGCGTGGGTGACGCTGTGGCGCCACAAGGCCCGCGGCTCCTCCGGCACGCTTGGATCGCGCGACGCCCATGCATCGCGAAACGCCGTCCAGTTGCTCGCCGCGATCCGTTCGGGCGATGGCGCGAATAGGATCGGGTTCATTCTTCTGCTCTCCGGGGCCGCTTTCACCTGTCCGCGCCCTGATACGCGGCGGATCGGCCATCCGCTACCGCCTGCGACATCGTATGGGGCACGTGTTCGACGGCTTGGGCCGGCTGCCGTCTCGCCCATGGCGCCAAAGCCGCCACCGTCCTAAGAGCGGGAGGCGGACGCAGGAGAGCGAGCATGCCGGAGCTGGTTCCGGGCCGACTGGTGCTGAGCGAGCTGATGGCCTGGGCGGGCACGCCCGGCCTGGAGCTCGTCCTGGACGAATCGTTCCGGCCGAAGATCGCGGCGGCCGAACAGGTAGTGGCACGGGCAGCGGCTGCGGACACGCCGACCTATGGCGTCAACACCGGCTTCGGCCGGCTGGCCCATACCCGGATCTCGCCGGCCGAGGTCGAGGAGCTGCAAAAGCGCCTAGTGCTCAGCCACATGTGCGGCGTGGGCCAGCCGCTCGACGATGTCGTGGTCCGGCTGGTCCTGATCCTCAAGGCCGCCTCCCTGGCCCATGGCCATTCGGGCGTGCGGCCGGGCACGGTCCATGCCCTCCTGAACCTGTTGCGCCACGACGCCCTGCCGGTGGTGCCGGCCAAGGGCTCGGTCGGTGCGTCGGGCGACCTGGCGCCCCTGGCCCATCTGAGCGGAGCGCTGATCGGCGAGGGCGAGATCCGGCTGGCGGGGGAGCGGCTGCCGGCCCGCCTGGCGCTGGAGCGCATCGGCATGGCGCCGCTGGTGCTGGGGCCGAAGGAGGGCCTGGCGCTGCTGAACGGCACCCAGGTCTCGACCGCGCTGGCGATCCATGGCTGGTGGCAGGCCCAGCTGCTGCTGGACACGGCGCTGGTCGCCGGTGCGCTCACCGTGGACGCCGCCAAGGGCTCGGACACGCCGTTCGACCCGCGCATCCACCGGCTGCGCAACCAGACCGGCCAGGGGATCATGGCCGCGAAGCTGGCAAAGCTGCTCCAGGGCAGCGAGATCCGCGAAAGCCACCGGTTCGGCGACGACCGGGTGCAGGACCCCTACTGCCTGCGCTGCCAGCCGCAGGTGATGGGTGCGTGCTGGGACCTGCTCTCGGATGCGGCCGGGATCCTGGAGCGCGAGGCCAACGGGGTCTCGGACAATCCGCTGGTCTTCCCGGAGGACGGGGAGATCCTGTCCGGGGGCAACTTCCATGCCGAGCCGGTGGCACTGGCGGCCGACCGCATCGCCCTTGCTCTAGCCGAGATCGGGGCCATTGCCGAGCGGCGCATAGCACTCCTGATCGACCCGGGCTTTTCGCTCCTCCCGGCCTTCCTCACCCCAGCACCCGGGCTGAACTCCGGATTCATGATCGCCCAGGTGACGGCGGCCGCCCTGCAGATGGAGAACAAGCACCTGGCGAGCCCGGTCGGCGTGGAAAGCCTGCCGACCTCGGCGAACCAGGAGGACCATGTCAGCATGGCCACCTATGCCGCGCGCCGGCTGATGGAAATGAACGAGAATCTCGCCCATCTCCTGGCCGTGGAGCTGATGGCGGCCTGCCAGGGCATCGAGTTCCGCCGCCCGCTGCGCTCCTCGCCGCCCCTGGAGGCGGCGATGGGAATCGTGCGGGACATCAGCCCGAAGCTCGAGGACGACCGGATGCTCGGGCCCGAAATCGCGGCGCTGGCCGATGCCGTCCTGGCCGGCCGGCTGGCCGGCGCATGATCCTGCCTTCCAGGTGGCCCCGATGAACCAGCCCAGTCTCGAACAGGCGCTGGGCGTGGCCGCCCTGGCGATCCTCCTGGCCGCCTGTTACCTGGTGGTGGCCCCGTTCCTGTCCGCCACCGCCTGGGCGGTCATCCTGGTCTACACGACCTGGCCCGCCTATCGCTGGCTGCGCCAGCGCCATCTCTCCCCGAGCCTGGCATCGCTCGCCATGGTCACCGGCGCCCTGCTGATCCTGGTGGTGCCGCTCGCCGCGCTGGTGCCGTCGATGGGCAACCAGATGACGCTCGGCATCCGCTGGATGCGCGAGGTCTTCGCCGCCGGCCTGCCGCCCCCGCCTGGCTGGGTGGAAGCGGTGCCGCTGGTGGGCCCGCTGATCGCCGACGAGTGGCGCGACGCGGCACAGGGCGGCTTCGCCATCCTGCGCTACCTGACCCCCTACGCCGAGAACCTCGCGCAGCTCGCACTGACCGCGGGGCTCGGCATCGGCACCGGGCTTCTGGAGCTCGCCTTCAGCCTGGTGATCATGTTCTTTCTCTACCGCGACGGCGAGGCAGTGGCCGACCGGGTCCAGGGCGGACTGGAGCGGCTGACGGGGGCACGGGCGAAGCGCCTCCTGGATGTCGCCGGCAGCACGGTCAAGGGCGTGGTGTACGGCATGCTCGGCACCGCGGTGATCCAGGGCGTCGTCGCCGGCATCGGCTACTGGCTGGCGGGCCTCCCGGCGCCGGCCTTCCTGGGCATCCTGACCGCGGTGCTGTCGCTGACCCCGATCGGTCCGCCGCTGGTCTGGGTGCCGGCAGCCTTGTGGCTGTTCCAGCAGGACGAGACCTTCTGGGCGATCTTCATGATCATCTGGGGTGCGCTGCCGGTATCGAGCTCGGACAACGTCATCCGGCCCTGGCTCATCCACAAGGTCGGCGCCACCAAGACCCCCCTCCTCCTGGTCCTGATCGGAGTACTGGGCGGCGCGTTCGCCTTCGGCCTGCTCGGCGTGTTCCTGGGCCCGACGCTGCTGGCCGTGGCCTATGTGCTGGTCTTGGAATGGACCCAGCAGCGCCGGCAGGGCAGGCCGACGCAGATCATCCTGCCGGATTGAGCGCGCGCCCATCCCGGCCGCGCCGGGCCGCCCAGGCTTCCAGCCCCGGCAGGAGCCGGCCGCTGGCGGCGACCCGGCGGAACTGCTCGGCTTCGAGTGCCAGCCCGTCGCCGATGCTGAGATCGAGCCCGCCCGTGGCGGCCGCGAGCACCGCGGCGATCGCTTCCGGGGCGTGGCGCAGGATGCGCCCGGCCAGGTCGCGCGCCGCCGGCAGCAGTTGCTCATGCGGCACCACCTGGTTGACCAGCCCGATCTCCAGTGCGTGGGCTGCACTGAACGGCTCGCCGCTCAGCAGGAGGGCCAGCGCGCGCTTGCGGCCGGCAAGCCGCGGCAGCCGCTGGGTCCCGCCGAAGGTCGGCGGCATGCCCAGCCGGATCTCCGGCTTGGCGAAGCTCGCGCGCTCGCTGGCCAGCGCCAGCGGCGCCGCCTCGGTGATCTCGCACCCGCCCCCATAGGCCAGGCCGTTCACCGCCACGATCACCGGCTTGGGGAAGCGCTCGATCCGCGCCGTCAGCCGCTGGCCGCGCAGGACGAAGTCGCGCACGGCCGTGGCCACGCCGGCCCGGACGCTGCCGGTGAACTCGTGGATGTCGGCACCCGCCGAGAAGGCCCGCTCGCCCGCACCCGTCAGGATCACCGCCCCCACCTCGCCATCCGCCTCAAACCCGTCGAGCAGTGCCTGGAGGCGGTCGATCGTGGCGAAGTCCAGGGCGTTCAGCCGGTCCGGCCGGTTCAGGGTCACCAGGGCGATGCGCTCCGCCACTTCCACCAGCACATTCATGACGATCCCTCCTGCTGCTGCCGGATGTTCCGATTGCCTGCAGGCTAGCGCGTGCCAGCGGCTTGCTGATACTCACTGGTCAGTATACCTCGGCCCCATGGCCCCTGCCCCTCCCAGCACCAGGTCACGCATCATCGCGGCGGCGAGCCGGCTGTTCTATGCCCAGGGAATCCGGGCGGTGAGCGTCGACGCGGTGGCAGAGCAGGCCAAGTTGACCAAGCGGACGCTCTACTACCATTTCCGCAGCAAGGACGAATTGGTCGCCGCCTATCTGGAGGCGCGCGACCAGCCGAACCTGGCCCTGTTCCAGCGCTGGTTCGCCGAGGCCGAGGGCGGGCTGCCGATCAAGGTCCAGGCCATCTTCCGGCGGCTGGCGCACACGGTGGCGCAGAAGCACTGGAAGGGCTGCGGCTTCCTGCGGACGGCGGCGGAGCTCGCCAACCTGCCGGGCCACCCGGCGATGCGCATCGGAGCCGCCCACAAGAAGCGCTTCGAGGCCTGGCTGGCCGAGCAGCTCGCAGCGGGCGGGCTGCCGGACGCCGGGCTGCTCGCCCGGCAGGTCGTGCTCCTGCTGGATGGCGCCTTCGCCGTGATCCTGCTGCACCGCGACCCCTCCTACATGGAGGCGGCCGGCGAGGCGGCACGCGCCCTGCTCCATGCCGCGGCGGAGCGGGCCAGCCAGCCCGAACCCGCCTGACGAAGGGAACCGGAGCCGGCACTCCTGGTTGTTCTCGAACATAACGGGAACATCGAGGACCAGATGAGCAACGCCGCGGACAATCCCAAGCTGGATCCGCGTCCCGGCTCGAACACGGAGAAGGATCCGGACGACTGGGTGTCGGGTGACGAGCCGATGACCGGGGCCCAGGCCTCCTATCGCACCACGCTGTGCGAGGAGGCCAAGGTCGAGCCGCCCGGCAGCGAGCTCACCAAGGCCGAGGCGTCCCGGCTGATCGACGAGCTCAAGGGCAGGCTCGGCCGCTGAATCCGGCTCATTGCGGGCGTCAGCCCGCGGTGAGCCGCCCGAGCGAGCGCACCACCGCACCGACCACCGCCGGGTCCACCGTCGCCTCGTTCTCGGCCCGGGCCAGGACGCCGCGGTAGCGCTCGATCGCGGCCTTGCGCCGTTCCGGCCAGGATTCCAGCGTCTCGCCCTTGGTGAGCAGATCATGGGCCGCGCGGCGCAGCATCTCCGCCAGCTCGTCGCGCAGCGCTGCCTTGGCCTCGTGATCCCAGGCGCTGCGCACGGCGATCCGGTCGACCAGTTGCGCGATCCGCCCGGTATCCAGCGTCTCGTCCAGCGCGAGGCGCACGCGCGCCGCCTCCTCGACCGCGATGCCGGTGTCATGGGCGATGCGCAGCACGTCGAGCAGCACCGTAGCGAGCGGCAGCACCGCCAGATGGTCGATCGCCCCGGCCGGCAGGTCCAGCCCCTGCAGGTCCTGGCAGCGCCCGCTCAGCCACCGGGCAAAGCTCGGCGGTGCCAGCCGCTCGATCTGGGTCCGCAACGCATGAACGCCGCCGCGCAGCCGCTCGATCGTGTCGGCCAGCGGCAGGCTCGCCAGGTCGTGCACGATCGTCCAGCGCACCGCCAGCGCGGTGGTGCGGGTGAGCTCGGTCAGCAGGGCCAGCTGCGCCGGCCCGCTGGAGGCCGGGAGCTGCTCCACGGCGCCCCAGACCGGCAGCAGCTCGAAGACCTCGCGCACGATCAGGTAGCCGCGGGCGATCTCGTCGACGCTGGCACCCGTCTCGTCGGCCAAGTCGCGCACGAAGGAGATGCCGGCGCGGTTGACCATGCCGTTGGCCAGGCGGGTGGCGACGATCTCCCGCCCCAGGCGGTGCCGGGCAATCACGTCGGAGAAGCGCTTGCGCAGCGGCCGCGGGAAGTAATGCAGCCGCTCTTCGGCCAGATAGGGGTCGTCCACGGCGGTGCCGGCGCACAGCCCGTCGAACAGGTCCATCTTAGCATAGGCCATCAGCACGGCGAGTTCCGGCCGGGTCAGGCCATGGCCGTCACGCCGCCGCTCGGCCAGTTCCTCGTCGCCGGGCAGGAACTCCAGGCTGCGCACCAGCCGGCCGCTGCGCTCCAGCGAGCGGATCAGGCCGATCTGCGAATCCAGCAGCTCCAGGCCACGCTGCTCGGTGGTGGACAGAGCCAGGTTCTGCAGCGTGTTGTCGCGCAGGACCATGGCCGCGACCTCGTCGGTCATCTCGCGCAGCAACAGGTCGCGCTGCTTGCGGGTCAGGTCGCCGGCCTGCTCCACCGCCCCGGTCAGGATCTTGATGTTGACCTCGTGGTCCGAGCAGTCGACGCCCGCCGAGTTGTCGATGAAGTCGGTGCCGATCCGCCCGCCCTTGCGCGCGAACGCGATCCGCCCGCGCTGGGTGACGCCGAGATTGCCGCCCTCGGCGACCACCTTGCAGCGCAGGTCCTCGCCATCCACCCGGATCGGGTCGTTGGCCCGGTCCTGGGCCTCGCGGTGGGTCTCAGCCCGCGCCTTAACATAGGTGCCGATCCCACCGTTCCAGAACAAGTCGACCGGCGCCTTCAGGATGGCGCTCATCAGCTCGAACGGCGGGAGGCTCTCCGCCTCAATGCCCAGCACCGCACGGATCTGCGGCGAGAGCGGGATCGACTTGAGCTGGCGGGAGAACACGCCCCCGCCCTGGCTGATCACGCTGCGGTCGAAGTCGTCCCAGGACGAGCGCGGCAGGGCGAACAGCCGCTCGCGCTCGGTGAAGCTGCGCTCCGGATCCGGGTCGGGGTCCAGGAAGATATGGCGGTGGTCGAAGGCCGCCACCAGGCGGATCGAGCGGCTGAGCAGCATGCCGTTGCCGAACACGTCGCCGGACATGTCGCCGATGCCGATCACGCTGATCGGGTCCTGCTCCGGATCGACGCCCATCTCGCGGAAATGGCGGCGCACCGATTCCCAGGCACCCCTGGCGGTGATGCCCATCTTCTTGTGGTCGTAGCCGGCCGAGCCGCCCGAGGCGAACGCATCGCCCAGCCAGAAGCCACGCTCGGTGGCGAGCGCGTTGGCGATGTCGGAGAAGCTGGCCGTGCCCTTGTCGGCCGCGACCACGAGATAGGGGTCGTCGCCGTCGTGGCGGACCACGTCGGCCGGCGGGATGGTGGCCTCGTCCCGGATGTCGTCGGTGATGTCGAGCAGGCCGTCCAGGAAGGTCCGGTAGCAGCGGATCGCCTCGTCCTGCTGTGCCTGCCGGTCGCCGGACCTGGGCGGCCGCTTGACCACGAACCCGCCCTTGGCGCCGACCGGCACGATCACCGCGTTCTTGACCATCTGCGCCTTGACCAGGCCCAGGATCTCGGTGCGGAAGTCCTCGCGCCGGTCCGACCAGCGGATCCCGCCGCGCGAGACCGGTCCGCCGCGCAGATGCACCGCCTCGACCTCGGGCGCGTAGACGAAGATCTCCCGCCAGGGCGCCGGCTGCGGCATGCCCGGCACGGCCTTGCTGTCGAGCTTGAAGGAGAGCGAGCGCCGGGATGGCCGGAACGCGTTGGTGCGCAGCATCGCCTGGATCGTGCCCAGATAGCGACGCAGGATCCGGTCCTCGTCCAGCACGGCCACCTTGGTGAGTGCCGTGTCGATCCGGGCGACCGCGGCCGCTTCGGCGGCGGCCCGGTCGCCCGCGGCCTGTGGATCGAACCTGGCCTGGAACAGCGCTACCAGCTCGCGGGCGAGTTCCGGGTTGGCCGCCAGCGTCTGCTCGACATAGGGCTGGCTAAAGGTCAGGCCCACCTGGAGCTGGTACTTGCAGATCGCCCGCAGGGTCACGATCTGGTCGGCGTCCAGGCCGGCGGCCAGGACCAGCCGGTTGAACCCGTCATTCTCGATCTCGCCCAGGAAGATCCGGCGGAACGCAGCCTCGAACCGGCTGCCAATCCGGTCGAGGTCGAAGCTGCCCGGTACCACCGGCTCCACCTCGAAGTCGTGCAGCCAGAAGGCGCGTCCCTCGCGGTCGGCGACCAGATGGGCATCCTCGGCCAGAGTGCGCAGGCCGAGATTTTCCAGGACTGGCAGGACGTCCGCCAGGGCCGCTCGCTGGTCGGCCTGGATCAGCTTGAGGCGCAGCCGCTCGGCGCGGATGCCCAGCGGCCGGTACAGCGTCACCGACAGCGTCACCCCATCCCTCTCGAGTGCCGCCATCCGGGCGATGTCGGCGACCGCCGCCCTGGGTGCTGTCTGCTCCTGGTAGGAGATCGGGAACGCCGTGCCGAACCGGGCCAGCAGGCGCACCCCCGCTTCCTCGCCCTGCGCCTCAAGCAGGGCGGCGCGCAGTCCCTCGCTCCAAGGCCGGGTCGCCTCGGCGATCTCGGCCTCCAGCTCCTCGGCGGTGACCTCGACCGGCGCCCTGGGGTCCTGGACGCGGACGATGAACAGGACCTGGGCCAGCGGGCTCTCGCCGAGCTGCGTCTGGAATTCGCAGTCCACCCCATGCAGGCGGGCCAGCAGGATCCGCTCGATCTGCGCGCGCACGCTCGTGGTCCAGCGCTCGCGCGGGACATAGAGCAGCACCGAGAAGAAGCGCGAGAACCGGTCCTGGCGCAGGAACAGCTTGAGGCGCGAGCGGTCCTGGAGCTGCAGCGTGGCGCGCGCGGTCGCCAGCAGCTGCGCCCGGTCCATCTGGAACAGCTCGTCGCGCGGCAGGTTGTTGAGGATGTGGGCGAGCGCCTTGGCGGCATGCCCGTGCGCGGGCAGCTGCATGGCATCGAGCACGCCCTGCACCTTGCCGCGCAGCAGCGGGATGTCGTGGGGCGGCAGGCTGTAGGCGACCGAGGTGAACAGGCCGAGGAAGCGGTGCTCGCCGACCACCTGGCCGTCCGGCCCGTAGCGCTTGACCCCGACATAATCCAGGTAGGAGGGCCGGTGCACCGTGGCCCGGGTGCTGGCCTTGCTCACCACCACCGGCGGGTCCGGCTGGATCGCGTGCTCCCGCATCTCGGGCGGCAATGCCGCCAGCCCGCCGGAGCGGGGCTGCCCGCCCGCCTCCCCTTCCGGGATCGCCAGGATGCCCAGCGCGGAGCCCGGTACCTGCACCAGGTCCAGCCCGTCCCCGGTATCCACGAGGTCGTAGGTGGCATAGCCCAGGAAGGTGAAGTGGTCGTCGGCGAGCCAGCGCAGGAAGGCCACGGGCTCGGCCACGTCGCCCGGCAGTGTCGAGATGCCGTCGGCAGCCTCGCCGACCTTGGCGCGCATCGGCTGCCAGTCGCGCACCGCCTTGCGCACGTCCTCGATGCCCCGCTGGAGCTCGGCCTCCAGCCGTGCCAGGGCCGGCTGGTCCGAGCGGCGGTCGACCTCCACCAGGATGAAGCTCTCCGGCCGGGCATCCGGCCCGCCCAGGCCGATCAGCCGCCCGTCGCCATCGCGCCGCACCGGCATGACCGGGTGGATGGTGAGATGAATGGCCAGGTCCGCGCGGGCCACCGCCAGATGAACGCTGTCGACCAGGAAGGGCATGTCGTCGTTGACGATCTGCACCAGCGTATGGGTCGAGACGAAGCCGTGCCGCTCGATGTCCGGATTGAGCACCCGGATCCGGCAGGTGCCGGGCAGGCGCCGGTGGGCGAGTTCCAGGTGGCTGAGCGCCAGCCCGTAGAGGTCGGCCGGGTCGTGCGCCGCCAGGTCGGCCTCGGCCACGCCGGCGAAGAAGCGCTCGACGAAGTCCTGGGCCAGGTCGCGGTCGGCGGCCTGCACCCGGCTCTGCACCAGTTCGCTCACGCCCGCGAGCGCGTCCGATCCAGAGCCTTCGGAGAATTCCACTTTCAGACCTCCTGGAGCCGCCAGTTCTGCCAGGATGATGAGCGCCGGCCGTGGCCGTGGCAAGGCGGCGGCCCAGCGGGTCAGCCCGGCCGGGACCAGTCGCGCATCGTCTGGATGGCACGCCGGGCGAAGCGCTCGAAGTCCAGGCAGGCGCCGTGTCCGGCATACCAATGCTGGCAGGCCGACCGGCGCAGTGCCGGGACGATCAGCCCCCAGTCGAGCATGCCCTGACCGAGGTCGGTCCAGACGAGCTCACCGCTGGCGGGGCTTTCGCCGATGTCCTTCAGATGTGCGGCCACGATCCGGCGGGGGTAGCGGTCGATCCACTCGACCGGGTCCTCGCCGGCGCGCACTGCCCAGGCCACGTCGATCTCCCAGAAAATGTCGGGCGAGGCCTCGAACAGGTGCTCGATCGGCCGGCTGCCATCCGGCAGCCGCATGAATTCTTGTTCACGATTATGCCACGCCAGGCGTTTGCCGGCGGTCTTCAGCTTGATCGCATGACCGGCCAGCTCCGCCCCGAGCCGCATCCAGCCCGGCGTGTCGGCCGGATAGTCACCCTGGCCGAGATCGGGGATTATCACCAGCCCGGCATGGAGGGTATCGGCCATGCCGATGACCCGCTGCAGGTCGGACCGCAGTCTGGGCAGCCCCGCTTGGATACTGGGCATGATCAGGTTCGCAGCACGGACCAGGGCCATTAGTCCGGCCGGATCCCGCAGCAGGGCATCGTATGGCTCCACCTTGGCATAGCCCAGCTCGGCGAGGTCCTGCAGGCGCACTGCCAGCGGCGGAAACGAGCGGGCGGCAGCGAGCTGCATGCCTGGAGCAATTTCCATGTGCGACGTCCTGTCATGAACGGCCCATGATCCTCCTAGCAACGTCCGACATGGCCGTAAGGTGCCGCCCATTCCGAGGCCTGCACGAAAATTGTGCATTAGCCACATTTCATGGAAGTTTGTGCGACAGGCACTTTGCAGCCCGAGGCAGCGTGCCTATTTTCCGCACGCCGCGACCCCACCCTCGACCTGAAGGTGGGTCGTTTCTATTTTTCTGCCGAACCACACCCGAAACTGGCGTGGTGTCGCCTGGTGAGGGCGGCCGGCATTGTGGCCGGTCCGAGGAGACGTGATGCAACGGATCGAGCTGTTCAAAGAGAGCGAGCTCTTCTTCAAGACCTGGCTCAGATCGCCGAAGTCGATGGGGTCGATCATCCCCTCGTCCCAGTCGCTGGCCAAGAAGATCGCCGAGCAGGTGATCTGGCAGCCGGGAGAGAAGGTGGTCGAGCTGGGCGGCGGCACCGGGGCGATCACCCAGGGTCTGGTCGATTCCGGCATTCCGCGCGAGGCGCTGATCGTCGTCGAGCTGGACGAGAAGCTGCACAAGTATCTAAGCACCCGCTTCATGGGCGCTACGGTCGTGCGCGGTGACGCCACCAAGCTCGATCAGATCCTGAGCAAGCACGGTGTGCGCAAGGTGTCGACGATCATTTCCGGCCTGCCGATGGTGGGGATGCCCGACGGCTTCCGCGAGGCCGTGTACAAGGGCGGCATGAAGATCGTCGGGCCGAAGGGCGTGATGCTGCAGTACAGCTACTCGCCGATCTCGCCGATCCCGCACCGGCGCTACGGCCTGAACGCCAAGCTGGCCGGCTTCGTGCTCAACAACATGCCGCCGGCCTATGTCTGGAAGTACACCAGCGCGGCCGACCGGAGCGCTTGAACCATCAAGAAGGCGACGACACCGCTGCAGGCGGACGGCCACTGGCGCGCACTGCTCCGTCGCCTCCTGCATGATCACGTCAAGGGCCTGACCGGCAAGCTCGCCATCGCCACGATCGCGATGGTGCTGGTTGCGGCCACCACGGCCGGCAATGCCTGGCTGATCGAGCCGGTCCTGGACAAGGTCTTTCTGGAACGCGACGCCACCATGCTGGCGCTGGTGCCGCTGGCCGTGCTGGCGCTGGCGCTCGTCAAGGGCGTGGCCTCGTTCGTCCAGGACCGCATGATGGCGGATGCCGGCAACCGCGTGGTCGCCGACATCCAGGCCCGGCTGTTCCGCCATACGATCCGCGCCGATCTCGGCTTCTTCGTGACCGAGGGCACCGGCGGGCTGATCTCGCGGATCACCTACGACGTCGCCGCCCTGCGCGTGGCGCTCACCTCGGTGCTCACCGGCATGGCCCGGGACGGCCTGTCGGTGATCTTCCTGGTGGCGCTGATGTTCTACCAGGACTGGAAGCTCGCCACGATCGCCTTTCTGGGCTTCCCGCTCGCCTACTGGCCGATCACCCGGCTGGGCAAGCGGGTGCGCAAGGTGGTGGGCCAGGCCCAGGCGCAGATGGGGCGGATCACCGGCCGGCTGGAGCAGACCTTCCAGGGGGTGCGCCAGGTCAAGGCCTATGACCGCGAGAACTTCGAGATCGAGCGGATCGACGGGCTGATCGAGGGTCAGTACCAGTTCCAGCTCAAGGCCGCCCGGATCCGTGCCGCCACCGCACCGGTCATGGAAACGCTGGGCGGCGTCGCGATCGCCGCGGTGATCGGCTATGGCGGCAGCCAGGTGCTGGCCGGCAACACCACGCCCGGCACGTTCTTCAGCTTCATCACGGCCCTGCTCATGGCCTACCAGCCGCTCAAGAGCATCGCCAAGCTGAACAATGCCCTGCAGGAGGGGCTGGCTGCGGCGGACCGGGTCTATGCCGTGATCGACCGCCCGGCCGAGATCGAGGACCAGCCGGATGCCGGCGCCCTCGCGAACGTGAAGGGCCATGTCCGCTTCGAGGACGTGCATTTCGCCTATCATGCCCGCGTGCCGGCCATCCAGGGACTGAGCCTGGACATCCCGCCCGGCAGCACCGTGGCGCTGGTCGGGCCGTCAGGCTCGGGAAAGTCGACCCTGATCAACCTGCTGCTGCGCTTCTGGGAGCCGCAGCAGGGCCGGATCACCATCGACGGCCAGGACATCCGCACGGTCACCCAGGCGTCCCTGCGGGCGCAGATGGCGCTGGTCAGCCAGGAAGTGAGCCTGTTCGACGACACGGTCAGGGCCAACATCGCCTATGGCCGGCTGGAGGCCACCGACGACGAGATCACGGCCGCCGCCATGGCTGCAGCCGCGCACGACTTCATCATGGCGCTGCCGGAGGGCTACGATACCCGGATCGGCGGCTCGGGGATCCGGCTTTCGGGCGGGCAGCGGCAGCGCCTCTCCATCGCCCGGGCCATGCTGAAGAAGGCGCCGATCCTCCTGCTGGACGAGGCGACCTCCGCGCTCGACACGGAGAGCGAGCGGCAGATCCAGGACGCGCTGGAGCGGCTGATGGTGAACCGCACCACCCTGGTGATCGCCCACCGCCTGTCCACGATCGTGCATGCCGACAGGATCGCAGTCCTGGACCGCGGCCAGATCGTGGAACTGGGCGACCATGCCTCCCTGGTCCAGGCCGGCGGGATCTATGCCCGGCTCTACCGCCTGCAATTCGAGGAAGGCGGCGGCGCCGACCTGCCGGGGCCGGACGTGCCCGCCCTGCTCAAGGCCTGACCGGCATGGGCATGCTCAAGCGGATGAGCCGCGATCCGGTCTGGCAGCAGCGCACGGCCCGGGCGATCGCCGGGACCATCGAGTTCCTGGACAAGACCGCGCGGATGGAGTTCGAGGCCCATCCTGAGACGCAGCGGATCATGGCGAGCGACGAAGGCGTGCTCGCCGGCTACTGGCACGGCCGCCTCATGTTCATGCCGCTGCTCTGGCGGGGCGTCCTGCGGTCGGTGGGCAAGGACCCGCGCACGCCCGCCTACTCGCTGAGCAGCCCGCACCGTGATGGTGCCATGATGGCCTCAGCACTCGACCTGATCGGGGTGAAGGCGATCATGGGTTCCAGCCGCAGCGGCGGCGCCGATGCGTTCCGGGAGATCCGCCGGCGCCTGAAGGACGGTGACCGCATCTCGATCGCCGTGGACGGCGGCAAGGGCCCACGTCAGCGGGTCCAGGGCGGCATCATGCTGCTGGCCAAGCACAGCGGCTGCCCGGTAATACCCACGACCGGGTCGTGTCGCTGGGGAAAGCAGTTGAATACCTGGGACCGGATGCTGATCCCGACCCCGTGGACCAGGGGCGTGCTGCTCCTGGGCGAACCTATCCGCGTGCCGAAGGATGCGGACCGAGACGAACTCCTCCGCCTGGAACGGCAGTTCGAGGACGCGCTGAACACGCTCATGGACGAGGCCGACCGGCGTTGTGGACGTGCGCCCACCCCGCCGGCCGCCAGGCCTGCCACGGGCGATCCCGCGCCCGCCTGATGCTGCTGGACGTCTGGCGCCTCGCCACCCGGATCGCGGCCCCATTGGTCCGCGTCCATCTGCAGCGGCGGCGACGGCGCGGCAAGGAGCACCCGGAACGCTGGCCCGAGCGGCTGGCGGTCGACGCCACGCGGCGTCCACCCGGCCGGCTGGTCTGGCTGCACGCCGCGAGCGTGGGTGAATCGCTCTCGATCCTGCCGCTGCTGGACGGGCTGATCCAGCAGCGCCCGGACCTGCGCTTTCTCGTCACCACCGGCACGGTGACCTCGGCTGCCCTGATGGCGAAAAGGCTGCCGGACGGCGTGCTCCACCGCTTCGCCCCGGTCGACCTGCCCGACGTGGTCGAGCGGTTCCTGGACCGCTGGCGCCCGGACCTGGCGATGATGGTCGAAAGCGAGCTCTGGCCGAACATCCTGGCCACGCTCGCCCGCCGCGCCGTGCCGACCGTGCTGGTGAACGCCCGGATGTCCGAGCGCTCGTTCCGGCGCTGGCGGCTGGCCGGCAGCTCGATTGCGGCACTTCTGGGCTCCTTCCGGCTGGTGCTGGCGCAGAGCCAGGCCGATGCCGGTCGCCTGACCGCGCTGGGCGCCGGCCGGGTGGTGACGCCCGGCAACCTGAAATACGCGGCACCGCCCCTGCCCGCGGACGAGGACGAGCTGGCGGCCCTGCGCACGGCCTTGGACGGGCGGCCGGCCTGGCTTGCCGCCAGCACCCATGACGGCGAGGAACTGGCGGCCGGGCAGGTGCATCGGGCACTGAAAAGCAGCTTTCCCGACTTGGTCACGGTCGTGGTGCCCCGTCATCCCGACCGGGGGCAGGCGATCGCCCAGAGCCTCGTCAGCGCCGGGCTGCCGGTGGCGCAGCGTTCGGCAGGCCAGCCGCCACGGGCCGGCGCCGTCTATGTCGCCGATACGCTGGGCGAGCTCGGCCTGTTCTATCGCGCCTGCCCGCTCGTGTTCGTCGGCGGCTCGCTGGTGCGTCATGGCGGGCAGAACCCGCTGGAGCCGGCGAGGCTCGGCTGTGCCGTGCTGCTGGGCCCGCATGTCTGGAACTTCGACGAGATCGCCCGGGGCATGATCGCGGGGGGTGCGGCGGTCCAGGTTGAGAACGAGGCGGCGCTGGCCGAGCAGGTCGGCCGGCTCCTGGCCAACCCTGACAGGGTGGAGGCGGTCGGCCAGACCGCCTGCCGGTTCGCTGAGGAGCGTGCCGGGGTGCTGGAACGCATGCTCGCCGCCCTGGCCCCGGTGCTGCCGGGCCCGCTATGAAGCCGCCGGCGTTCTGGACCGACGGCGGTCCGCTCGTCTCATTGCTGGCCCCGCTCGGCAGCCTGTATGGCCGGATCGTCACCCACCGCGCCCGCCGGCCGGGCACGCGGCTGGACGTGCCGGTCCTGTGCATCGGCAACGCCACGCTGGGCGGCAGCGGCAAGACCCCGGTGGTGCGCTCGCTGGCCCGCATCCTGGCCGAAGAGTTCGACCTCACGCCCCATGTCGTGACCCGCGGCTATGGAGGCCGGGTCCGGAGCACCACCCGGGTCGACCCAGCCAGCCACGATGCCGCCGCCGTAGGCGACGAGCCGCTGCTGCTCGCGCGGGACGCCGTGGTCTGGGTGGGACGGGATCGTCTCGCCAGTGCCCGGACCGCGGTCGCGGCTGGTGCCCGGTTCATCCTGATGGATGACGGGTTCCAGAACGCCGGCCTCGCCAAGTCCGCCTCCTGGCTGGTGGTGGACGGGCCGGCCGGGATCGGCAACGGCCGGGTCTTTCCGGCCGGCCCCCTGCGCGAGCGTTTCGCCGATGCCGTCCTGCGGGCGGAGGCGCTGGTAATGATCGGCCCCGACCGCCAGCTTCTAGGCGCACAGGCCGGGCTGCCGGTGCTGGCGGCCGAGCTGCGCCATCCGCCCGGAGCACTGGCGGAGCTGGCGGGGCGGCCGCTCCTGCCGTTTGCCGGGATCGGCCGGCCGGCCAAGTTCTTCGAGAGCCTGACCGCCGCAGGACTTCATCTCGTCGGCACCCGGGCCTTCCCCGACCACCACCCGTTCACCGAAGCGGAGCTTGCCGGGCTGCATGATGCGGCCAAGCGATCGGGCGCCACGCTGGTCACCACCGAGAAGGATCTGGTCCGCCTGCCGCCCGGGCAGCGACGGGGCATCGTTACGATTCCCGTTACAATTTGTTGGCGGAACCGGGAGATGGTTCGCGGCTTGTTGAGAGGATTGATCGCACCTGTGTCGACGCGCTGAGGCGCCGCCCGGGTCCGGGTGCGGCAGTCGCCTTCAGGACCCGAGCTCTCGCGGAGGCATCAGGATGAGTATGATTGACACCATGTCGGCGCAGCGCGCAGACCGCCGCTTCGTACAGGGTGCCATGGCCGCCCCGATGCTCGCTCGCGAACACGAGCTGGAACTGGCGCGGCGCTGGCGTGAAAACAATGACCAGGCTGCACTTCACGAACTCGTGACCTCGTATCTGCGGCTCGTCGTCGCGACCGCCGGCCGCTACCGCAATTACGGCCTGCCCATGCCCGATCTGGTGCAGGAAGGCATGGTCGGGCTGATGCAGGCCGCGGCCCGGTTCGAGCCGGAACGGGACGTCCGCTTCTCGACCTATGCAGCCTGGTGGATCCGTTCGGCCATGCAGGACTTCGTGCTGCGCAACTGGTCGATCGTGCGCACCGGCACCACGGCCGCGCAGAAGTCGCTGTTCTTCAACCTGCGCCGCCTGCGCGCCCGCATCGATGGCGGGCGCAAGCAGCAGATGGACGACGACGACCGGGCGGCGATCGCCCAGGAGCTGGATGTCGGCATCGCCGACGTGATCGCCATGGAGCACCGGCTCTCGGCCTCGGACCAGTCGCTGAACGCGCCGGTCGGCCTGGAAGGCGAGAGCGTCGGCCAGGACTTCATCGCCGACGAGCGGCCCAACCCGGAGGAGGCGCTGGCCGACGGCCATGACAGCCGCACCCGGACACGCTGGATCGCCAGCTCGCTGGCGACCCTGTCGGAGCGCGAGCAGATCATCATCCGCGAGCGGCGCCTGCGCGAGGAAGGCTCCACCCTGGAGGAGCTCGGCCGCAAGCTCGGCATCAGCAAGGAGCGGGTCCGGCAGATCGAGCACCGCGCGCTGCAGAAGCTGAAGAACGCGCTGCTCCAGCGGGTCAAGGATCCGGCCGACGAGGCGATCCTGGTAGGTGCGTTCGCCTGATCTGTTCCGCAGCGAGTTTCCAGCGAGCGGCGCCTGCCGATGGTGCCGCTCGATGTGTTTCTGACGGTCAGGCCCATCTGGTCGCAGCCTGCGGCACCAGTCGGCCGCCGCCACGGTCACTGCCGTCATGCCAAAGTGTCTGGCTGCCCCGGCCTCCTGCCGTCGTTTCGGCAGTTGGCGGCCAGACCGGTCAGCCGCTATCTGGCGGCCCAGGGCGCGACCGGCACCGACGATCCACCAAATCCTCGCTGATTCCACCAAGCCGCCGCGTCCTTTCTGCTGGGGAGTGCAATGGCGCGCGAAGAGTTCGACTTCATCGTGGCAGGCGGCGGATCGTCCGGCTGCGTGGCGGCGGCCAAGCTGGCGGCGGTCGGCAATCACCGGGTGCTCCTGCTGGAGGCCGGCCATTCCCATCGCCACCCGCTGCTCGACATGCCGCCCGGCATCTTCAAGCTGATCAACGGCAGCAAGTACATGCGCTACCACACCACGGTGCCGCAGGAGCATCTGGAAGGCCGGGCGCACGACATTCCACAGGCCAACGTGCTGGGCGGCGGCTCCTCGGTGAACGCGCAGGTCTATATCCGCGGCCGGCCCTCCGACTATGACGAGTGGCACGACCTCCTGCGCGGCAACAACGATGGCGCGGACTGGAGCTGGCAGGCAGTATTGCGCCACTTTCGCGGCATGGAGGGCAACAACCGCCTCCATGACGCGCGTCACGGCGCGGACGGGCCGCTGCTGGTCTCCGACCCCGGCCACGTCAACGAGTTCTCGCGCTGGTTCCTCCAGTCGGTCCAGGCGCTGGGCGTGCCCTACAACCACGACTTCAACGGCGAGAGCCAGTACGGGGTCGGCCTCTACCAGTTCATGAACCGCAGCGGCCGGCGCAGCAGCGCCGCCTATGCCTTCCTGGCACCCCTCGAGGGCGATCCCCGCCTGACGGTCCGGCTGAACGCCGAGGTGACGCGGATCATCGTGGAGAACGGCCGCGCGGTCGGCGTGGCCTACCGGCACAAGGGCGAGGAGCGGGTCGCCCATGCCAGGGGCGAGGTGGTGCTGTCCGCCGGGTCGCTGGTGAGCCCGAAGCTCTTGATGCTCTCGGGCATCGGGCAGGCCGACCAGCTGCGCGAGCACGGCATCGCCTGCCAGGTCGACCTGCCGGGCGTGGGCGAGAACCTGATCGATCATCCGGAAGTGCCGATGACCGCGGTCGCGAACGGCCGCTACGGCTACTTCAAGGAAGGGGTCGGCTGGCGGATGCTGCGCAACGGCCTGCAGTTCAAGCTGTTCGGCACCGGGCCCGTCACCTCGGCCGGCGTGGAGGCCGGCGCCTTCGTCAATCCGGCCGACCCGGACGCACCGCCGACCATCCAGGCCTTCTGCGTGCCGATCGTGTACCTGGACCGCGACACCCGCAACACCATGCAGGACACCTATGGCCTGACCATCACCACGGTGGTGGTGAAGCCCCGCTCACGCGGCACGGTCCGCCTGCGCTCCGCCGATCCTGCGGACATGCCGCTGGTGTCGCCGAACCTGCTGAAGGACGAGCAGGACATGGCGGAGATGATGGCGGGCCAGCGCTTCTTCCTGCGGGTGTTCCGCACCAGTCCCGTCGCCGAGCGGATCGAGCGCATCGCCCTGCCCGATAGCGCCGAACCGGACGACGAGGCCCTGCGCCGCCATTGCCGGCGCTTCGTGAAGACCAACTATCATCCGGCCGGCACCTGCAGGATGGGTGCCGACGGCGACCCGATGGCGGTGCTGGATGCGAAGATGCGGGTGCGGGGCGTAGATGGCCTGCGGGTATGCGACCTGTCCGCCGTGCCGAACATCAATGCCGGCAACACCAACGCCCCGGCGATGATGCTGGGCGACCGCTGCTCGGACTTCATCATGGGCCGCTGATCAGGCGGGATGGACTGGCTGTCCCGGAGGTGCCGGCCATCCGGGACAGCCGTTCAGCGATGAGCGCAGGGCTGCACCTCGACCGTGACGTGCGAGAGCTGGCGGAGATGCGCGACCTTCGCCTTGTAGTGGGCAGGTGCGCGCGGCTGGTCGGAGACCAGCGCCACGATCGCGGCCATGTGCCCGGGCCCCACCCGCCACAGATGCAGGTCCGTCACGCGATCGTCACCCTGCTCCAGGGCCAAACTGATCCGATGGGCCAACGCCTCGTCCGGCACCATGTCGAGCAGGACCGCGCCGGCACCGCGCAGCAGGCCCCATGACCAGTGGGCGATCACGACGCTGCCGACGATGCCCATGAGCGGGTCCATCCAGAGCCAGCCGTAGAACCGCCCGGCGAGCAGCCCCGCGATCGCCAGCACCGAGGTGAGTGCATCGGTCAGCACATGGAGATAGGCGGAGCGCAGGTTGTGGTCGGCATGATGGTCGTGACCGTGGTCATGGTGATGGTGGTGACCGTGGTCGTGATGCTCGCCCTGGTGGAGCATCCAGGCGCTGACGAGGTTCACGACCAGGCCCAGCACGGCGACGGCGATGGCTTCCTCGAACCGGATCGGGACGGGTGCCGTCAGGCGGACCAGAGATTCGACCCCGATCAGCAGCGCGATGACCGCCAGTATCATCGCGCTGGAATAGCCGGCCAGTTCGCCCAGCTTGCCCGTGCCGAAGGTGAAGCGCCGGTCGCGGGCATGGCGGCGGGCATAAAGATAGGCCAGCGCCGCGATCGTGAGCGCCGCGGCATGGGTCGCCATGTGGAAGCCGTCGGCCAGGAGCGCCATGGAGCCGAACGCCAGGCCAGCCGCGATCTCGGCGACCATCATGGCTGCCGTCAATGCTACCACGAACCAGGTGCGCCGCTCGTTGCGGGCATGGTCGGCGCCGAGGAAGACATGGTCGTGCCGCCAGTCCTCGATGGAGCGGGTATGCATGAAGCGGCTCCCTAGAGATATTTGGTGATTTCGCGGAACTCCGCGATTTTCCGCTGGACCTCCGGCGGTAGGGCGTCGGCAGCGGCACCCAGATGATGATCGATATGGTCCAGGATCAGCATCTGCTTGGCCTTCTCCAGCGCCTTGATCACCGCCTGCATCTGCTGGGCGATCACCAGACCATCCCGCCCCTCCTCGACCATGCGGACCACGGTCGCGAGATGGCCGTCGGCCCGCCGCAGGCGCCTGAGGAGGTCGGGGTCGTTCGCATGGCTCATGGATACAACCTATCCCCCCGGAGGGGATAGTTCAACCCGCCGGTTGCCGGGCCTTCGTCCGTCAGCCGGCATCCACCCACTCGTCGCCCAAGAGCTCCGGCGTGTCGAACGCCATCAGGCTTTCGAAGTGCCGCTCCCGGTCAGCCACGAACAGGGCGCGGGCGATGCCCCTGGCCAGCCGGTCCGCCCCTTCGCTGACCGCCGGGATGTCGCCGCTCAATTTGCCGTGGCTCATCGTGGCCGGATAGTTGAAGCAGTGCAGGCGTGCCAGGGCAGGCGCACTGCCCGGAACCTTCTCCTGGAACTCGAAGGCAGGGCCCAAGTCCGGTGAATAGGCCAGTTCGGCATGGTGCATGCCCGGGCCGTCGAACCGGTCGCGCCACAGCCGGATATGCGGTGCGAACTCCGCCAGTTCCGGCCGCCGCTCCAGATCGACTGAGAACCCGGTGCCGGCGATCAGGAAGTCCAGCTCGTAGCTGGCCCTGGGTGTCCGAACCCGAAGGCGGCCATCCTCGACCGTCACTTCCTCCAGCGGGCTCGCCAGGTGGAAGAACGCGTTCGGGTGGCGGGAAACCCGCAGCACGCTGTCGCGCGGTGGCGGGGTCTGGGTAGTCAGCACGTGATCCAGGAACTTCGCCTTCCACGCGTCCGGCAGGCCGGCGAAGCCGTGCACTACGCCGGGACTGCCGATGCCGGTGAACTTGTTGATCCGCGGCAGGTCGGCACGGCGGACGAAGACATCGACCCGCGCCGCCCCCGCCTCCAGCGCGGCCGCGGCATTGTCGACCGCCGAGGCGCCGGCACCCACCACGCCCACTGCCTTGTCGGCCAGCGCGGCAAAGTCGATTGCTTCGGCGGAATGGGCCCAGAAGCGCCGGTCCAATCGTGCGATCGTCTCCGGGACATAAGGCCCGCCCAGCCCGTCGCGGCCGGTTGCCAGCACGACATGGCGCGCATAAGCGGTCCGGCTGTGCCCGTCCCGCTCCAGGGTCAGCGCGAAGAGCTCGTCCCCTTCACTGCGGATCGAGCGCACCTCGACGCCGTTCTCGACCGGCAGTTCCAGCACCCGGCGGTACCAGACCAGATATTCCATCCATTGAGTGCGCGGGATCTTGCCGAGAGCATCCCAGGCAGCCCGCCCGAACTGGCTCTCGTACCAGGCACGGAAGGTGAGTGCCGGCAGGCCCAGCGCCGGGCCGGTCAGTTGCTTGGGCGAGCGCAGCGTCTCCATCCGGGCGAAGGTGATCCAGGGGCCCTCCCCCCCGGCCGGGGCGCGATCGAGGATGGTGACGTTGGCGATGCCCAGGCGCTTGAGCATGGCGGTGGCGGCAAGTCCGCACATGCCGCCGCCGATGACCACTACGTCGAGCACGGGATGGCCATGGTGGGTCTTGGGCGGCACCCAGGACTTGGCCGGCAGCTCCAGCCAGGCCAGGTCCTGGCGCAGCCTCGCCTCCAGCGTCGCCAGGCCAGAGGGAGGTGCCGCTTCAATAGTCATTGCCCGTCATCCTCGTCGCCGGCTGGCGGCCGGTCCAATGCCAGCCGGCTGGGCTCGCCGGCGATTTCGTCCCAACTGCCCTGGCGAAAGCCCGGTAGCAGTGTGATGGCCGCCGTAGCCAGTGCTGCCACCAGATGTTCGACCGCCGGCGCCACCGGCCGGCCGAGCGGCAGCACCACGCCCCATAGGAACGGGATCTCGACGTCCAGCGGGCGGATCACCACGCCGTCCAGGGGTGCGCCCAGTGCAGTCACCGGCTCGACGATCCCGATCCCGCCGCCTGCCCGGATCAGCGCCAATGCCGTGGAACTCGCATTGGTGGCGGTAACGGCGGCAGGCACGGTGCCAGATGCGGCGAGCGCCTGATCGATCCGGCGGCGCAGCCGATAGGGATTGGCCATCGAGACCAGCCGACGCCCGGCAAAGTCCCGGATCGCGACCCGGGGCCTGGCCGCGAGCGGATCGTCCGCGGCGAGTGCCGCCACGCAGGGCACCCGCCCGCACCAGCGCACCTCCACGCCCGGATGGTCGACCGGCAGGCTCGCCAGCCCCAGATCGGCGCTGCGCGACAGGATGGCGCGGACCACCTGTTCGGCGGACGCCGCCTGAAGATGGACCTGCGCGGGCAGCAGGGTCGGATCCAGACGCGCCAGCGCCAGGGGCACCAGACCGGAGGCTAGGGCCGGGATCGCCGCGATCTCGATCGCCCGGGGCATGCCTGCGGCGATCGCTTGTGCCCGCTCGTGTAGATGGCGCAGGCCGAACAGCATCCGCTCGGCCTCCTCGTGGAACCGGACGCCGAACTCGGTCGGTGCGATCCGCGGGCCGTTGCGGCTGAACAGAGCGAGTCCCAGCGAGGCCTCGAGCTCTTGGATCGCCCGGGTCACGGCTGGTTGGGAACGCTGCAGCAGTCGTGCGGCAGCGGTGATGCTGCCTGCCGACATCACCGCGACGAACGCTTCGAGCTGCCCTGGATCGACCGCTGGAGAATGCATGTTTTGAATTAATGCTGTTGCATTATGCTGATCAAGCATGAAGATGGCAGGACCGGGTGTGAGGAGATCCGCGATGACGGCGGGTGTCGCCGCGATTGCGGCGGACGATGTGGCGTTGGCCGGACATGAGTGGTGTCAGGCGGGCGCCGCCGAAGACGACCGGGACGAGCGCGCCTGGATGGACCGGGCGGTGGCGCTGATCGACGCTGACCAGCGGCGCTCGGCCGATACCCACCTGCTCAGGCTCGATACCGGGCTGGCCGGCATCGATCTCTACCTGAAGGACGAATCGACCCACCCGACCGGCAGCCTCAAGCACCGGCTCGCCCGCTCGCTGTTCCTCTACGGCCTGTGCAACCGCAAGATCCGGCCCGGCCGCCCGGTGGTTGAGGCTTCCTCCGGCTCGACCGCGGTGTCCGAAGCCTATTTCGCCCGCATGATCGGCGTGCCGTTCTATGCGGTCGTCCCGCAGACGACCTCCTGCGACAAGATCGCGGCGATCGAGCATCACGGCGGCATCTGCCACTTCGTGGGCGGCTCGGCGTCCATCTATGACGAGGCCGCGGCGCTGGCCCGGCGCCTGGGCGGCCACTATCTCGACCAGTTCACGTTCGCGGAGCGCGCTACCGACTGGCGCGGCAACAACAACATCGCCGAATCGATCTTCGGGCAGATGCGGCTGGAGCCCCACCCGGTCCCGGCCTGGATCGTGACCAGTGCCGGCACCGGCGGCACCACTGCCACCATCGGCCGCTATATCGGCCTGAAGCGCCACCCCACCCGCCTGCTCTGCGCCGATCCCGAATTCTCCGCCTTCTTCGACGGCTATCGCTCGGGCGATGCCGGTGCCACCTGCGCGCGTCCCTCCACCATCGAGGGCATCGGCCGGCCGCGGGTCGAGCCGTCCTTCATCCCCGAGGTGGTGGACGAAATGGTCAAGGTGCCGGATGCCGCGTCCCTGGGTGCGATGCGGGTGCTCTCGCGCCGGCTCGGCCGCAGGGTCGGCGGCTCCACCGGCACCAACTTCTTCGCCCTGTGCTGGAAAGCAGCCCGGATGCGGCAGCAGGGCCGGACCGGCTCGCTCGTCTCGCTGATCTGCGATGCGGGCGAGCGCTACAGCAAGACCTACTACTGCCAGGATTGGCTGGCGGAACGCTGCCTCGACACCTCCGGCTTCGAGGCCATCATCGAGCGTTTCCTGGACGGCGGTGCTTTCGCGTATGAACCGGTCGCCGCCCGGCACGCCACGGGCGGCTTCAGCCGACAGACTCCGGATCCGATCGCATGACCACCATCGAGAACCTGCTCGGTGCCGATGCCACCCTGGGCACGCTGCTCGACCAGCGCCGCACCATCATGGAACTGACCGAAGCCAGCGGCACCGCCGTCCTGACGCCGCGCGAGCCGGGCGGCCTGCCCCATGGCCTGCGCGCCGCGATCGCGCTGCGCGTCGCCGCTGCCGTCCAGGACGAGGAGCTGATGGCGCACTACCGGGAGAGGCTCGAAGCCTGCCCGGGCGGCGTGGGCTTCGCCGCGTTCGCCCTGCCCGGGACCATGCCCGAGGATGCCCGGCTGGCCGCGATCCTGCGCCACGCCGACCTGCTGACCGCCGAGCCCCGGCAGGCCACCCGGGGCGATATCGAGGCGCTCCAGGCCGCCGGAGTCACCGAGCCCGACATCGTGCGCCTGGCTGAGCTCTGTGCCTTCCTCGCCTACCAGGCGCGGCTGCTGACGGGCCTCCGACTGCTGAGGAATGCACGATGAGCGAGGTCGTCCACACGTTCACCGCCGAGATCCCGGTCTGGCGCCCCTATGTCACCCCGGTCGACCTGGCCCAGGCAACCGAGGAGCAGCGGGACGCGCTGAAGGTCACGCCATCCAACACCAAGGTGTCGGACTATGTGCTGGTGCTGGCGCACGATCCCGAATCGCTGAGCCACCGCACGCCTCTGTTCAATGCCATCATGTATGGCACCGGCGGCCTGTCCCGGGCGGAGCGCGAGCTGGGCGCCATCGGTGCCTCGGTGGTCAACCGCTGCATCTACTGTGCGGCTGTCCATGCCAGCCGCTACAACCAGTTGACCAAGTCCACCGCACTGGTGGAGGAGGTGTTCCGCGCCGAGGCGGACGCCCGCCTGCCGGCCCGCGAGCAGGCCATCTACGACTTCGCCGTGAAGCTCTCGCGCTGCCCGCCCGAGGCGGGTGCCACCGACATCGAGCGGCTGCGCGCCGCGGGTCTGAGCGAGCTGGAAATCCTCGACCTGGTACTGGCCATCGCGATCTTCAGCTGGGCCAACCGGCTGATGCACACGCTTGGCGAGCCCGTTACCGGGTCAGACTGAGAGGTGAGGACGCCATGTGGCAACATGGCAGAGCAAATGCTTGTGGAGATGCGATGCAGTAGGCGGCAGCGATAGTTTATCTGACCCATATCTTGAGAAATATTGAATCACATGGCTTTCCGATGCTGTCGGAAAGAAACTGTTTCTACACGTCGATTCAAGTCGATCCTTTCGAGCGGCCAACGGATGCCAGCCGTCCTTTTGTTGACGACTTGTCGCACCGGCGTTACGATTTTTCGTCAGGCCGGTCCGGCAGGAAGCCGGCCGCCACGAGTTCCGGCACCCAACAGACATCGAGGTTCGTTTCATGCAGGTGGCTATTCTCGGCGCAGGAGCGATCGCCTATGGGACCGCTGCCCTGCTCCGCAGCCATGGCCACAGCGTGCGCCTCTGGTCGCCGTCGGGGCAGCGCGGCCGGGCGCTGGAGACCGGTCCGCTGCTCGCCAAGGGTGCCCTGGAAGGCCGGTTCGAGGTCGGGGTCGCCAAGAGCTGCGCGGACGTCCTGGACGGCGCCGAGGTGGCGATCGTGGCCCTGCCCGCCAATGGCCATCGCGCCGTGATCGAGGCGGCCGCACCGCATCTGCGGGCCGGCCAGACGGTGATCTTCTCCTCGCACGCCTCGTTCGGCGCACTCTATCTGGACCGGCTGCTGACCGATCGCGGCGTCCGCCTGCCGATCGTCGTCTGGGGCACCACGGTCGTCACCGGTCGCCAGCCGCAGGACGACACGGTGACGGTCAACACGGTCCGTTCCAAGGTCGACATCGCCACCCTGCCGGCAACGCATGGCGAACAGGGCCTGGCCCTGTGCCAGGCCCTGTTCGGCGACCGCTTCGTCCTGCGCGACGGGCTGCTGGCGATAGCACTGAGCAACCTCAATCCCCAGAACCATCTGGGGATCGCGATGTTCAACCTGACCCGGATGGAGCGCGGCGAGACCTGGGGCCAGGGCGAGAACGTCACCCCGCTGGTGGGCCGCCTCCTGGAGCAGCTCGACCTGGAGCGCCTGGCGATCGCCGAGGCGCTGGGCCTGTCGGTGCGCACGATCTTCGAGCATTTCCACCTTTCCTTCCACGTGCCGGTCGCCAGCATCTCGGAGATGAACCAGCAGATGCATGCCGAAGGGCGCGGGGGCTTCGGCCCCACCACGGCGCAGAGCCGCTACGTGCTGGAGGACGTCCCGTTCGGCCTGGTGCCGACCGCTCTGCTCGGCCGGCTGGTCGGCAGGCCGGCGAAGCTGCACGAGGCCGGCATCACTCTCCTGTCCGCCGCCTATGGCCGCGACTTCAAGGAAGACAACGACCTCCTGCCGGTCAGCGGCATCGAAGGCCGCGGGATCGACGAACTGGTGCGTCTGTGCCGGGAAGGATCGGCCGCCTGATTCTCGCCGTCAGTCTCTGAGCGTCATTTTCTGGAAGGAAACGCGGTATGCAGAAGCTTCTGACCCCTCGCCGGACGATCCTGAAGGGCGCTGGCCTCGCGGCTGGCGCGCTCGCGATGCCCAACATCATCCGCAGCGCCCGCGCTCAGGAGAAGGTGGTCAACGTCTGGACCTATGCGAACTTCATCCCGGACGACTTCAAGGCGAAGTTCGAGAACGACACCGGCATCCGGATCCAGATCCGCCTGGTCGACGACCAGGGCAAGGCGTTCAACCTGCTCACCGCCGAGCAGCCCAACCCCAGCGTCGACATCCTGACCATCGCCGGGCACCGCTTCAGCCAGTTCATCACCTCGGGCCTCCTGGAGGCGATCGACACCGACCGGCTGAGCAACTGGAACATCGTCAACCCGGTCTATCGCGACAGCGACTGGATCGTGATCGACGGCAAGAAGTGGGGCGTGCCGATCCTGGCCGGTGCGGAGGGCTTGGCCTACAACACCGAGGTGGTGACGCCCGAGGAAGCCGAGAGTTGGGACGTGATGTTCGATCCCAAGTACGAAGGCCAGACCGCCTACATCATCCAGGACTTCATGTCCGTGACCATGCTCTATCTCGGCTACGACGGGAACATGGTCGAGTACAAGGACGACCCGGAGAAGGCCAAGGCGGTGGTCGCCGAGGCGCGCGACTTCCTGATCAAGCACAAGGGCCAGGTCCGCAAGTTCTACGATGCGGGCGCCGAGGTGCAGCAGATGTTCATCAACCAGGACATCGTGCTGGCCCAGGCCTGGTCCGGCCCGATCTCCAAGCTGATCATGGACGGCTTCCCGGTGGCGCTGACCATCCCGAAGCCCGGCAGCTACGGCTTCGTCTACAATTTCAACATCGCCAAGAACGCGCCCAACGCCGACAACGCCTACCAGCTCCTGAACGCAATCCTGGGCTCCCCCGAGGTCGGCACGGCGATGACCCGCTCGTCCGGCTATCTCTCGACCATCGACGGTGCCGCCGACGGCCTGAACGACCTCGAGCGCCGCGCCTCCTCGCTGAGCCAGGAGGAACTGTCGCGCCTGACCTTCTTCAACACCGAGGCGGACCAGCTGAAATACAGCCTGGTCGATCCCGCGGTCGAAGAAATCAAGGCCGCCTGACGTTCACTCGATAGCGGGCCGGCGCTAAAGGATCGGCCGCACCGGCCTGCCCGTCCCCGCGACGGGCGGGCCTTTTCCCCAGCAAGGACGGCCCATGGCCACGACCAGCGAGCGTACCGGGAACGACGCTGCCCTCATCCGGCCCCAGGACGGCACCCGCGGCTTCTGGACGCGCCTGACCGCCAACCCGGCCTACCGCCAAGCCAGCGACCTGCTGCTGTCCTCGGACCGCCGTCGGTTCTGGCTCCTGGCCGTGCCGGCCCTGATCTGGATGTTCGGGACCCATCTCGGGCCGATCCTGACCATGATCCGGATCAGCTTCATGGACTCCTACCCGCCCACCGCGGGTCGCATCCCGGAGATGACGCTGGAGAACTACCTGCTGTTCTTCCAGGCGCCGAACTACATCACCCCGTTCGTGCGGACCTTCGTCTACTCGACCTGCTACACGCTGCTAACGCTCCTGCTGATGTACCCGATCGCCTATTTCCTGGCGAAGAAGCTCCGCCCCGGCCGGCAGATGCTGTTCCTCCTGCTGCTGCTGGTCCCCTTCTGGGTCGGCGAGATCGTGCGCACCTATGCGATCATGATCCTCCTGGGCAATCGGGGCTTCCTCAACATCGTGCTGATGGGGCTGGGCCTGACCAGCCGGCCGATCCCGTTCATGTATACCGGCTTCTCGCTCGGCATGGGCCTGGTCTACCTGACCTCGCTCTACATGCTGCTGCCGCTCTACGCGTCCCTAGAGAAGATCCCGCGCAACTATCTGGAAGCCGCCGCCGACCTCGGCGCCGGATCCTGGACGCGTTTTCGCCGGGTCACCCTGCCCCTGTCCAAGGACGGGATCGCGTCGGGCTGCGTGCTCGTCTTCCTGATCTCGACCGGCTACTACGCCACCCCGGTCCTGCTGGGCGGGCCCAGTACCACCGTGTTCGCCGAGACGATCGCCGGGTTCTTCCACGTCGCCGGCGATAAATGGCCGGAAGGTGCCGCCTTCTCGACCATCATGCTGCTGGCCTCGCTGGTCACGGTCGGCCTGTTCCTCCGGCTGCTCGGCCGGCGCCGCGGGAACCTGCTCGGATGATGCGCCCCAGCCAGATCGCACTCACCACCTTCTACTGGGCGTTCATCGTCTACCTGTTCCTGCCCCTGGCTCTGATGGTGGTCATGGGCTTCAAGGACAGCAACTTCATCGGCTTCCCGATCAATGCCTGGACCACGCGCTGGTACGTCCAGGTCTTCCAGGATACCGCGGTCCTCCATGCCTTCGGCTACACCCTGCTGATCGCGATCGCATCCACCCTGCTCTCGCTGGTCATCGGCATCTGGTGCGCGGTGTTCCTGGGACCGGCCAGGTTCTGGGGGCGGGCCCTGGTGTTCGCCGTCATGTGCCTGCCCGCGGTCATCCCGGGCGTGATCTCGGCCATCTCGATGCGGATCTTCATCCGCGCGATCGGCATGGAGCCCGGCACCGGTGCCATCATCCTGGGCCTCACCATCCACAACGTGCCGTTCGTGGCGCTGATGGTGCTCTCGCGCCTGGGCGCCATGCCGCGCAGCCAGGTCGAGGCCGCGCGTGACCTGGGTGCCGACAGCCTGGTCGCATTTCTGCGGGTCACCCTGCCCTTCCTGTTTCCTTCCCTCCTGGGAGCCTCGATCTTCTGCATGCTGCTCAGCTTCGACGACTTCGTGCGCGCCTTCTTCCTGGGCGGCTACCAGCCGACCCTGCCGGTGCTGATCTTCGCCGAGCTGCGCTCGGGCATGTCGCCCGCCATCAACGCAATCTCCACCGTGGTCCTGGTCGTGACCGCAGCACTCGGTCTGTGGGCGGAACGCGGCACCCGCCGGCTCAAGGGAACCAGACGCTGATGCACCGCCAGAGCACAATCGCGCGCTTCACCGACGTCACCAAGCGCTTCGGCAAGAACGTGGCGGTCGACCGCCTCGACCTGGACATCACCCAGGGCGAGTTCGTCACCCTGCTGGGGCCGTCGGGCTGCGGCAAGTCCACCACGCTGCGCATGCTGGGCGGCTTCGAGATGCCCGATGAGGGCCGCATCCTGCTGGCCGGCGAGGACGTCACCCGCCTGCCGCCCAACCGGCGCGACGTGAACATGGTCTTCCAGGACTATGCCCTGTTCCCGCACATGACCGTGGCGGGCAACGTCGCCTTCGGCCTGGAGCTGCAGGGCCATGGCCGTACTGCGATCGACGCGCGCGTCAGCGAGCTTCTGGAGCTGGTCCAGCTCGGCAGCTTCCGCGACCGGATGCCGGACCAGCTCTCCGGCGGCCAGCGGCAGCGCGTGGCGCTGGCCAGGGCCCTTGCCCGCGAGCCCAAGCTGCTCCTGCTCGACGAGCCTCTCGGTGCTCTCGACGCCAAGCTGCGTGGCCAGGTCCAGATCGAGCTGAAGGCCCTGCAGCAGCGCACCGGCAAGACCTTCCTGTTCGTCACCCACGACCAGGAAGAGGCGCTGACCATGTCCGACCGGATCATCGTGATGAATGCCGGGCGGATCGAGCAGGACGGCACACCGGAGGAACTCTACCACCGGCCGCGCAGCCGGTTCGTCGCCGACTTCATCGGCGAGACCAATTTGTTCGCCTGCCAGGTCCGGGGCAGCGAGAACGGGCAGATCGTGCTGGACTGGAACGGCATCCTCCTGCACGCCGCCGCCGGGTCGCCGGATGGCCGCACCGCCGTCGAGGCGGCGCTCCGACCGGAAAGCATCCGGCTCACCACCGGCCGGCCCGATCAGGCGAACGCGCTGCAGATGCGGATCGTGCGCCGCGTCTTCAAAGGCAGCCGGATCGACCTCGACCTGGAGGCCCAGGACGGCGATGCCCGGCTGAAGGCATCCGCCGATCCCGCCGCCATCGAGGATCTTGCCGGCGACAAGGTCTGGGCATCGTGGGATCCCGGCCGCCTGGCGATCCTGCAGGGCTGAACCGGCGACTCCGCGGAGGATGGTTCGATGGAGCCGCCGGCCTCAGCAGCCGCGCAGGCAGTCCAGCAGTTCGTCGTGGATCAGGCCGTTGGTCGCGACCTTCTCGAGGTCGGCATCCAGCACGTCGCGATCGCCGAGCGTCGTCACCCGGCCGCCGGCGGCGCGCACGAGGGGGATGGCGGCGGCATAGGAGACGATGTCGGACTTGATCGACACGACGCCGTCCAGCTGGCCGGCCGCGACCAGCGTCAGCTCCAAGCCGGCCGAGCAGATGACGCGGACGCCGCGCGCGGTGTCGCCGAGCCGCCGGACGATCTCGACCGACCGCGCCACCTCCTCCGGGCTGAAGCTCGACGTCAGGACGACCGAGATCACCGCATCGGAGAGCTGGCGCACCGGGGAGACCTGCGCCGGTGCGTCATTGACGGTGGCGATGCCGCCTTCGGCGTAGCGGGCGATGATGCCGGCCGTCGGCGCATGCAGCAGCCCGACCCGGGTCCGCTCGTCCGCCTGATACGCCATGGTCACCGAGAACCAGGGCAGGCCTGCGGCGTAGTTGATCGTGCCGTCCAGGGGATCGATGATCCAGGTGCCGCCCTGTCCATCGATGGTCCCCATCTCCTCCGACATGATCGTCGCGTCCGGGGAGATCTCGCGCAGCCCGTCCACGACGATGCGCTCCGCGGCCAGGTCGGCTGCGGTGACGACGTCGCGCCGCTCCTTGCGGGTGACGTCCAGGCTCGAGCCCTGCATGGCGACAAGGGTTTCGGCCGCGTGCCGGGCGACCGGCTCCGCCCGCTGCAGGAGCTCGGTGGCGGACGGGCTCATGGGCGTGCTCCGGACGACTCGGCGGATGGAGGATACTCGCGGGCAGTGCCGAACGCGCCGACCGGGACGAGATGGCTGACCATCCCCGTCTCCGGCTGCCAGGCGTGGATCGCGTAGGCCGGCGGCTCCTCATTGAAGCGGGTAGGCGCGCCAGGCTGCAGGTTGAGCGCCACCGGGAGTCCCAGGCCCGGCGTCACGAACCCGACCGTGCCCGCCCAGCGGACCGTGATCGGGCGATGATAATGCCCGGACACCACCCGCTCGACTTCCGGATGGCACCGGATCAGCTCCGCCAGGCCCGGGCTCGTCCGGCACATGATCGAATCCATGCCGGTGATACCGGTCAGGAATGGCGGATGATGCATGAAGATCAGCGTGGGTCGGCCGGCACCTTCACGCAGGCGCTCCGCCAGCCAAGCTTCGCGCGCATGGCAGAGCTCGCCCCCGTCCTCGCCATCGGCCACGGTGTCCAGCCCGATGAGCCGGACCGGGAACTCCTCCACCACGTAGTGCAGGAAGTCCCCGCAGTCCCGGAGATAGCCGTACCGGCCGGCCAGGCATTCGCGCAGCATCTCGCGGCGGTCGTGGTTGCCGGGCAGGACGAAGACCGGCATGGGCAGGCGGCCGAGATTCTCGGCCACCTGCTCGTACTCCTCCGGCAGGCCGCGATCGGTGAGGTCGCCGGTGACCAGCACGCAGTCCGGCGCCGGATCGGATGCCAGGAGCATGTCGACCGCGCGGCGTAGCCTCGCCGCGGTGTCGAGGCCGCCATAGGACAGCTCGCCTCTCGGCCGGGCATGGAGGTCGGTCAGCTGGGCGATGATCATGCGAAAGGCATCCGTCCGGTCGATACGGTCATGCGTGGCTGGTCTGGCGGCGCTCAGTCGATGAGCGCCTGGGTCTCGGTGACGAGCTGCTGGAGCGCATCCTCCGGGGTCAGGTTGCCGCGCATGTAGTTGTTGATGATGTCGCGCTGGGCGCGCCACAGCCGCACCGCGTTGCCGCGATGGCCGCCGAACCGCCGGGAGCGGTCCATCTGCTCCGAGATCGTCTTGAAGTTCGGGTTGGCCTCGTAGAACGGGCCCAGATAGTCCGGGCCGAGGGCGCGCCTGTTGGTCGGCATGTAGCCGCTCAGCTCGACCACCAGGGTCTGCGCCTCCGGGCCGGTCGCGAACTTGATGAACTCCCAGGCCGCCTTCTGCTCGGCCTCGTCCTGGCTCAGGATGACGGCGAGGTTGCCGCCGGTGGGCACGCCGCCGGTTTCCTTGTTGTCCACAGGGAAGGTCGCCGAGCCCAGCTCGAACTTGCCCTGGCTCATGTCGGTCATCTGGCGCATCAGGGCAGGCGATTCGAAGTAGATGCCGATCTTGCCGGCCTGGAAGAGCTGGCGGGACTGCTCCCGCTCGATGAGCATCATGCCCCCGTCGTCCACCAGCCGCCGGAAGACCTCCAACGCGCGGCGACCTTCCTCACCGCCAAAGGCGACCTTGTTGTTCTCGTCGACCATGCGGCCGCCCTGCTGCAGGATCATCGCTTCCCACAGCCACGGATCCGGCCAGCCCTGGACATCGTAGGAGATGCCGGTGGCATCGCCTTCCAGGTCGTTGATGCGCTTGGCCAGATCCAGCAGCTCGTTCCAGGTGGACGGCATGTTGTCGGGGTCGCCGCCAGCCGCCTTCACCAAGTCCCGGTTGTAATACATGATCGGCGAGGAGGCGTTGAATGGCACGCCATACTGCTTGCCGTTGACCTTGCCGAGCGCCAGCAGCGTCTCCGAATAGTTCTCGGCTCGCCACTCCGCCGGCTCGGCATCGAAGAGGGGTCCAAGATCAATGATCTGGCCGCGCTTTTCCAGCGTGTCGGCGAGTTCGCGCATCAGATGGAAGCCGGAATAATAGATGTCCGGCAGCTGGTTGGTGATCGCCTGCCGCAGCATCAGCTGGTGGCCCTCGTCATAGTCGGGCACCGGGGCGCGGAACTCGATCTTGATGTCGGGGTGCTGCTCCTGGAACTTCTGGGCGATCGGCTCGTGGAAGCGGGCGAACGACGGGAAGGCATAGAGCACTTCCAGCGTGACCTCCGCGCGGGCGGCACCACCCGAGAAGCCCAGAACCCCGGCAATGACAGCCACCGAGGCCAACGACGCCCAAGATCTCATCGACATGAGGACTCCTCCCTTTGCGTGCACCGCTCATGCGGTGTCTTTGTTACAACTTGTCGATATCCGCTCACTTCACGCCGGTCATGGTGATGCCCTGGATGAACCGACGGCGAGCGAACAGGAAGGCAATCACCAAAGGCGCGGTCAGGATCGTGGCCGCGGCCATCAGCGCGCCGTAATTGGTCCCACTCTCGGCATTGGCGAAGAACAGCATCCCGAGCGGCGGGGTCGCAAGCTTGCTGTCGCTGATCACGATCAGCGGCCAGTACAAGTCGTTCCAGTGGGCCACGATCGAGAACACCGAGAAGGCGGCGATCGCCGGCCAGGCGCTGGGTGTCACGATCCGCCAGACGATCTCGAATTCGCTCATCCCGTCCAGCCGCGCGGCATGGATGATGTCATCCGGGAAGCTGCGGAAGAACTGGCGGAACAGAAAGATGGCAAACACCGACAGGAAGAACGGGACCATCATCGAGAAATAGGTGTTGAGCAGGCCCAGATAGGCCAAGCCGATATAGATCGGCAGGGCCGGTACCTGGACGGGGATGCACAGGCCGAGCAGGACCAGGGTCATGAGGAGGTTGCGACCTGGAAAGCGCAGTTTGGCCAGAGCATAGGCACACGGGATCGAGGTCAGGAGCTGGACCACCAGGATCCCGGCGCAGACGATCACGCCGTTCAGCGCGAAGCGCAGCAGCGGCGCGTTCTCCAGCGCGAAGCGGTAATTCTCCACACCATAGAAGCGGTCCGGCAGGATCTGCAGCTGTGTGGTGAACAGTTCCTCCGGCGGCTTGATCGAGGTGGCCAGCATCCAGACGAATGGCAGGAGGATGAAGGCGGCACCGATCAGCAGGGCACCGTGGACCAGGAACAGGGTGACGAAGCGGCGTATTGGAGCGCTCATGGCTGGCCTATCCCGGCTCCCTGAAGTTGCGATGTCGGGCACGGCACGTCAGTAATGTACCCGCTTGTCGAGGACGAAGGTCTGGATGACTGCGAAGATCAGGATGAACACCAGGAAGATCAGCGTCAGGACCGACGCATAAGACGAATTGAAATACTGGAAGCCTTCCAGGTAGATCGCGTAGAGCAGCACCTCGGTCGAGCCCATGGGCCCGCCCTTGGTCATGGCGACGACCGTGTCGAACACCTTGAAGGAGGTGATCGAGCTGGTGACGATCACGAACATGGTCGTAGGGCCGAGCAGCGGCCAGGTGACGGTCAGGAACCGATCGATGGGACTGCCGCAGCCGTCGATGTCGGCCGCCTCGTACAGATCCCTCGGGATCGCCGAGAGCCCGGCCAGGAACAGGATCATGTTGAAGCCGACCAGCTGCCAGATGCCGATCACCGCCAGCGTCGGCAGGGCAAAGGCCGGGTCGCTCAGGAACATCACCGGCTGGAAGCCCATACGCTGGAGCAGGGCGTTGACCGGCCCCAGCCCCGGATGCAGCACGATCTGCCAGACCGCTGCCATTGCCACGATGGTCGTGGTGATCGGCAGGAAATAGACGATCTCGTAGAACGGGCGCGAGCCCAGCCGCCCGTGGATCAGGACGGCCGCGAACAGGCCCAGCACCACCGACCCGGGCAGCACGATCGCCACATAGATCAGGGTGTTGGTGACGGCGCGGCGGAACACCGGATCGCCCAGCGCCTTGGCGAAATTGTCGAGCCCGACAAAGCTCAGGTCGACCGCACCCATCTGGTAGTCGGTGAAGCTGAGCAGGGCCAGCACGCCCAATGGCACGATGTTGAGCAGCAGCAGCAGAACGCAGACCGGGAAGACGAAGCCGCAGCCGATCAGCTTCTCGATGAGCACCTGCCGGCGAGGCATCGGGCGCGATGCGGAGGTGGCGACAGTGCTGGCCATCTATCCTGCCCTTCCCGCCTGGACGAGCGCCACTTCTGGCGGCACGGCGCGGCTTTCCGATCGGGAGACCTCGACGCGGTTGCCGTCGGCATCGAACACATGGCAGGCCTGCGGATCGAAGCTTAGCTCGGCCGCACCGTCCACGGCCACCGGAGCCTGTGCTCCGGCGAGGCGCACGATCACCGTGGCCGTTGGGAGGCGGTCCAGGTGGAAGTGCAGGATCTGCTCCGGCCCGAGCAGCTCCCGGCGGCGCAGATGGGCCTGCAGGGACACCCGGGCGGCGGGATCGCCCCCGCCGGTTACCCGGATCGCCTCGGGCCGGATACCGACGGCAACCGCCGAGCCCGCCGGCAGCCGCGTCGAGACCGGCAGCTTCTGGCCCAGCAGCTCGACCGTCCCGTCCGACTCGACCAGGCCCGGCAGGATGTTGATCGCCGGGCTGCCGATGAACTGGGCGACGCGGATGCTGGCCGGCCGCTCATAGAGCTCCGAGGGCGTGCCGAGCTGTGCTACTTGGCCGCCATCCATCATGGCGATGCGGTCGGACATCGACATCGCCTCGACCTGGTCGTGGGTCACGTAGATGAAGGTGGCGCCGATCCGCTGGTGCAGTTCGGCGAGTTCCGTACGCATATGGACGCGGAGCTCCGCGTCGAGGTTGGAGAGCGGCTCGTCCATCAGGAAGGCCGCCGGGTCGCGGACCATGGCACGGCCCAGTGCCACGCGCTGGCGCTGACCGCCCGAGAGCTGGGCCGGACGGCGCTGCAGGAGCGGCCCGATCTTCAGCTGGCTGGCAACCGCCTGAACCTCGGCGTCGATCTGCTGCATGACCGTCCGGCGCCGCGGCGACAGCAGGCGAAGGAGCGGAATGCGCTCGTACAGGTGCAGCCGCGCCATGGTCAGCGGCAGCGCCATGTTCCCGTAGGCGGTCATGTGCGGGTAGAGCGCATAGGACTGGAAGACCATGGCGATCCGCCGCTCATGCGGGCGCAGATGGTCGATGGGGGCGCCATCGATGCGGATGCTGCCGCTGGTCTGCTGCTCCAGGCCCGCGATGATGCGGATCAGCGTGGTCTTGCCGCAGCCGGATGGCCCGACGAGGGTCAGGAACTCCCCGTCCTTGATCGACAGGTTCACGTCCGTCAGGACACGCGTGGCGCCAAACGACTTGGTGATACCCTGTAATTCGACCTGCGCCATGCAGATGAGGCCCTCGCTGATTGTGGTTCTTGTTGGATCCTGGCGGATCAGGCTGTCTACCGGGGTGGATAGACCTCGTGCTTCACGTCGTCGATCCAGAAATCCCGCAGTCCTTCGACCTCGCTCACCGTGATGGTGACCTCCGGCCCCTCGAAATCGAGGATCACCGCACCCAACTTCGCCTCACCGGAAAGTTCCGGCTGCAGTGCAGGCCCCACCAGGAAGCCGGATGACGGGCACCAGACATAGTGCAGGCCATCGATCTCCTCATGATGCGCCTTGTGCAGATGACCGCTGGAGATCAGCCGGACGTTCGAGCGCCGCGCCAGGGCGAGCAGATCCCGGCGCGGTTCCGGCTTGACCGACCAGTAGCCTGTGTCCGGTTCGTCCGGATGGGCGATGAACAAGGGCTGATGCATGAACCAGGCGACCGGACGGTCGCCCGCCCCCTCCATCGCCTGGTCTAGCCAGGCGCGCTGTGCGGCCTCGTCCGGCCCGTCCTGACCGAACACCATGCTGTTCAGGCCGATCAGCCGCCACTCCCCGACATCACGCAGCCAGTAGTCCTGGCCGAAATGCCGGCGCCACCGGTCCAGGCGCTCGCCATTGACCGGCTGATATGGATTGCCGACCTCGCCGACATCATGGTTGCCGGGCACGGCCAGTGCCGGCTTGCCCAGCCCATGGAGCATGTCCGCGCCGTGACGCATGTCCTGCTCCTGGTCGGCACCATCGACCGTGACATCGCCGGTATGGACGACCAGGGCGGCATCCTGCGCCTCGATCCAGCGGTGCAGTGGCGGCCAATTCGGAGCGAAGTGCGGCTTGGCGCTGCTCAGATGGCTGTCGGAGATCTGCAGCACCCGGGGCATGGCGCGATGTTCCAAGATTCTGGTGGATGATCGTAGGTGGCAGGCGGAGGCAGCTGCGAGGCACGCCTACGGGTGACGACACGCTGTTTGGCACCGCGCAACGGAGCGCCGTGGCTTCTGGCTCATTAGTGGCTTCTGGCTCATTATATGTCGCAGTCTGAGGCCTCCCGTTGCCGCCAACCTAGGAGAGGCCCGAAGGTTCTGACAACCTCGCTGGTGCGCCGGACGAGATGAAACTGGGAACTCCTATGAGAAGGGCATGTCTGTGGCCGTTCGGTTGTCAGACAAAGGCACTCGGCATGCGGCGTAGAACTACTTGTGGGGTTTGTAGCCCTCGTTGCACCTCGTCGGGCCCATCCGCCTCCGCTAGCGCCTGATCCTATCGCGTCACGGTGGAAGCCGCTCCTGGCAGCGAGGAGGCGGGACAGACGCCGGCATCGTGTGCCGCCACTGCGGCATCTCCCGTTCCACCCTCCGCAAGTGGTGGCAGCGCTACCAAGCCACAGGCATGACTGGCCTTGAGGCACGTAGCTCCCAGCCGCATCGCTCGCCAAGCCGCAAGGTGTAGACCAGGTGCAGGCGGTTTTCGGAGTGCCGCGTCCAGGGGAACCCGCAGATTGCCTTTCCCGCTTCCACGCCATCGGAGGTAGCCAATGTCCAGCAGCCCGGCTGGTCTCGCAGAGATAGAGGTCACACCTGAACGCTTCGATGGCGTGGCGTTCGATCTCGACGGTGTGCTCACCAAGACGGCACTGGTGCACGAGGCTGCCTGGAAGCAGGTGTTCGATACCTATCTCAAGCATCAGGCAGCCCTGGACGGGCAGGCTTTCGTCCCCTTCGGCACGGACGACTATCGCCGTTATGTCGACGGCCGGCCGCGCGACGACGGGATCAGGATCTTTCTGGAGTCCAGGGGCCATACTCTCCCCGAGGGCGGTGCGGACGACGGGCCAGAGCAGGACACGGTCCAGGGGCTGGGCCGGCGGAAGAACAGGCTGTTCGCCGAACTCCTGAAGCGGGATGGCGTCGAGACCTATCCACACGCGGCCCGACTCCTCCGTCAGTTGCACACGGCCGGCATCCGCACCGCCGTCGTCTCTGCCAGCAAGAATTGTGCGGCGGTCCTGCAGGCCGCCGGGATCGCCGAACTGTTCGATGTCCGGGTCGACGGGCTCACCCGTGACGCGCTGCACTTGCGTGGCAAGCCGGCACCGGACACGTTCCTCGAAGCCGCCCGGCAGCTCGACTGCGATCCTGTTCGGGTCATGGTCGTCGAGGACGCGCTCGCCGGCGTGGAAGCCGGGCGGGCCGGCGGGTTCGGCCTGGTCGTCGGCGTGGACCGGAACGAGGATCCGCAAGCATTGAAGGCGCACGGGGCCGATATCGTCATCAGGGACCTGGCACAGATCCGGGTGCCGCGAGCGAACCACACGCATGGACCGTCGACGCCGAATCCGCCGCAAGGCCCGGCCATCCCGTCGGAAACAGCAGCGCCCTGCGACGGCCTGCTCGACGAGATCGAGGCCGGCCCCTGGGTGCTTTCCTACGAAAGCTTCGATCCGGTCGTCGAGGGGCAGCGCGAGGCGCTTTTCGCCCTGGGCAATGGCTATGTCGGAACCCGGGGAGCCGCCGCGGAATCGGTCGCCGACGGCGTGCATTATCCCGGCACCTATCTGGCCGGCGGCTACAACCGGCAGGTCTCCCGGATCTCCGGCCGTCCCATCGAGCACGAGGATCTGGTCAACTGGCCGAACTGGCTGCCGATCGCGGTCCGCCTGGCCAACGGGGCGTCCGGCTGGCTCGACACCAAGGGCGGCACCGAGATCGTCCAGTACCGCCAGGACCTGGACCTTCGGCGTGGCCTCTACCGCCGGATCGTGCGTTTCCGCGACCGCCACGGCCGGGTGACGCGCCTGGAGGAGCGCCGCTTCGTCCATATGCGCGAGAAGCACCTGGCAGGGATCCACCTGCGTGTCGTCGCCGAGAACTGGTCGGGGCTGGTGACCGTATGTTCCGCGCTGGATGGCCGCGTCACCAATGCGGGCGTGCTGCGCTACCGGACCTATGACGGCCGCCATGTCGGAGTCCTGGACACGGCCGCCCCCGCCGCGGACGTGATCCTTCTCGAAGCCGAGACCAGGCAGTCGCGCATCCGCCTGGTCGAGGCCGCTCGCACCCGGCTCTACCGGGACGGCCAAGCCTTCGAGCCCGAGCGACGGGTGATCCGGGAGCCCGGCTGGATCGGCCAGGAGATGACCTTCCATCTCGGCCAGGCCGAGAGCGTGGACGTGGAGAAGATCGTCGCGATCTATACCTCGCGTGACCGCGCCATCACCGAGCCCCGGACGGACGCGGTGACCACCGTCACGCGCGCCGACCGCTTCGCCGTCCTCTACCGCCAGCACGCGCTGGCCTGGGTGCAGATCTGGCGGTTCTGCGACCTGGAATTCCTGCAGGTGGAGGGCGAAGCGGACGACAGCACGCACCGGATCGTCCGGCTGCATCTCTTCCATATCCTGCAGACCGCCTCGCTGCATGCCTTCGAGCTCGACGTGGGCGTTCCGGCGCGCGGCTGGACCGGTGAGGGCTATCGCGGCCACATCTTCTGGGACGAACTCTTCATCTTCCCCTACCTGATCCTCCGCCTGCCGAAGCTGACCCGCTCACTCCTGATGTATCGCTGGCGACGCCTGCCGGAAGCGCGCTGGGCAGCGCGGGAGGCCGGCTATCGCGGCGCCATGTTCCCCTGGCAGAGCGGCAGCAACGGCCGGGAAGAGACCGACACGATGTACTTCAACCCGCGCTCCGGGAGCTGGATCCGCGACAACTCTCATCTGCAGCGGCACGTCAATGCGGCCATCGTCTACAATATCTGGCACTATCATCAGGCGACCGCCGACCTCGAGTTCCTCTACATCTGCGGCGCCGAGCTGATGCTCGAGATCGCGCGGTTCTGGAGCAGCATCGCGAAGTGGAACCCCGAACGCGGCCGCTACGAGATCCGCGGCGTGGTGGGCCCGGACGAGTTCCATGACGGCTATCCCGGCAGTGCCGCGCCCGGCGTGGACAATAACGCCTACACCAATGTCATGGCTGCCTGGTGCCTCGAGCGCGCCCTGCGCCTGTTCGACATCCTCCCCAACGAGCGCTGCCGCGTGCTCTGCGACACGCTGCGGCTGGACCAGGCGGAGCTGACCCGGTGGGACGAGATCAGCCGGAAGATGTTCGTACCCTTCCACGATGACGGCATCATCAGCCAGTTCGAGGGATACGAGACGCTCCAGGAACTCGACTGGGACGGCTACCGCCAGCGCTACGGCAACATCATGCGCCTCGACCTCGTCCTGGAGGCCGAGAACGACACGCCGAACCGGTACAAGCTGTCGAAGCAGGCGGACGTGCTGATGCTGTTCTACCTGTTTTCCTGCGACTCGCTGATCGCGACCTTCGCCAGGCTCGGCTACGCGTTCGACGGCTCGATGATCCGGAGAAACATCGACTACTACCTCGAACGGACCTCGCACGGATCGACGCTCAGCAGCGTCGTCCATGCCTGGGTGCTGGCCCGCTCTTCCCGGCGCGACTCCTTGGCGCTGTTCCGCCAGGCGCTGCGCAGCGACATCGAGGACATCCAGGGCGGCACCACGGCCGAGGGAATCCATCTCGGCGCCATGGCCGGCACCATCGACCTGCTGCAACGCTGCTACTCGGGCCTGGACCTGCGCGGCGACGAACTTTGGTTCGAGCCCAGACTTCCCGACGAACTGGACCGGCTCAGGTTCCAGCTCCGCTATCGCGGCCACTCGCTTCGGGTCGACATCACGGACAGCAGCCTGGAGGTCATGAGCGACCTGGCGGCGGGCCCGCCGATCACGATCGGCATGGGCAGCGAGACCCGGTCACTGGCGCCGGGAGGCACCGTGCGATTCGGCACGGTGGCAGATGCCGAAAAGCCAGCTGCGCAGATGGCCGCGGCAACGGCTTTGCGCTAGAGGCTGCGGATATCCTCGCGGCTGACATGATCGACCACCAGCAGATGCCGGTGTGCCGGTGCCAAGTGGACCTGCCCCTGCTCGAGCCGCTGGCCGTCCCTTGCCGACGGGACCGTTGGACTGGAGCTGATCCGGCTCAAGATTCGTGCAACGGCTGGAAAGACGGCGTTTTCCTCAGGCGCTTGCCGGGAGCGACGATGTCGAAGGAACCTCTGCAACTCAGGGGCGTTGCATGGTCGCCTAGCAGGACTCCGGGTGAATCATGGGTATCGAACGACGAACTGCTCCCTTGCGGGGCTGGCGCATCCTGGTTGCGGAAGACGATTATTTCGCGGCAGACGAACTCGTTCAGGCACTGGAACGCGCGGGCGCCGAGATCATCGGTCCGGCCGCGGATCTGCGCCAGGCGAACCAGCTCGCCCGCTCCGGAGCAATCGACGCCGCGATCCTGGACGTGAATCTGATGGGGCAGCTCAGCTTCCCCGTGGCGGACACGCTGGCCGAACATGGCGTGCCCTTCCTGTTCGCGACCGGCTATGATCCAGCCATCGTCCCCTATGCCTACCGGGACGTGCCCTGCTTCACCAAGCCAGTGGCAACCCACGCCATCGTCGCAGCGATGGCGGCAACCCGCTCGCTTCAGGCAGCGCACTGAGCGGCCGGGTTACTGCCTGTCGGCGGGTGCGGGGATGGCAGACCGCTAGCGATGGATCGCCAGCGGCCTTCACTCTTAGCAACGGTCAGTGGCTGGCATCCGCGCCGGCGATGCTGAGCTGCAGGTATCGGTCGGTGACGGCGGACAGGTTCTGGTCCATCCAGGCCGCCATGGCCTGCTCCTCCTTCAGGGACGCCTCCAGCAGCGGAATGGCGTTCTGGAAGCCGCCGCGCTGGGCGATCTCGATCAGCGACTTGTAGGCGGCGATCTCGTAGTTCTCGAAAGCGAAGTTCGCGAACGAGTTCTTCAGGATCTCGTCGCCGGCCACCGTGTGGCCCAGCGCCGCCATGTTGCCCATGAACGAGGCACCCAGGTCCTTCATGGCGGAATGGGACTCGTTCAGGGATTCCAGGATCTGCTCTAGCCGGCCGATCTGACCGTTGGTCTCATCGACATGGCTGCGCAGCCGCTGCGCCACCTCC
Source organism: Geminicoccus sp. (assembly GCF_035556675.1). Lineage (GTDB taxonomy): Bacteria > Pseudomonadota > Alphaproteobacteria > Geminicoccales > Geminicoccaceae > Geminicoccus. Next base: position 51,381 of record NZ_DATMFZ010000225.1, read on the forward strand.
GGGTATTTCTCCAGCCGGTCCAGCTGCCGGTTCATGATCGACAGGGCCTGGTTCTCCAGCGCGTGGGCATTACGCAGGCCGTCGACGAAGATCGAGCGGACGGCTTCCGGGCTCAGAACCACCATGATTGTCTCCTTCATGCTCGCAGAGCTTCGACTGCCCGAGAAATAGGCCGGCACCCGCGAGGTTCCTGAGACAACACCATTCATAATTTCAGGCCGACTGATGTAGATCACCCCGCATCAACTGCAGCCTGACGAATTTCTATGGCTCGACCGTCATGTACGTGGACGTTCGCCGGGCAATTGAGGGCGCTCTCGCGGTCGTGACGGGGAGGATAACGGGTTCCAGGAACACTCGGCCGGGATGGATGTTGAGGTGGAAGATCCTCCGATCGGATGGCGCCTGCCCATGCCGTTCCGACTCGAGCTATTGGCAGTGGCCATCGTGTTGGGAACGGCGTCGCCTGCTGCCGCACAGGGCGGCCCCACCATGCCCGTACCGCCGGCCTCGGCAGCGCCGCCGGACGATGGCCAGTGGACGGCACCCGCCAAGAACCACGCCAACACGCGCTACAGTGAACTCGACGAGATCGACACGGGGAATGTCGCCCGGCTGACCGTGGCGTTCACCTTTTCCACGGGCGTCAACCGGGGGCAGGAATCGGCGCCGCTGGTGGTGGGCGGCACCTTGTACCTCGTCACGCCCTACCCGAACATTCTCTACGCGCTCGACCTGACCAAGCCTGGCGCGCCGATGAAGTGGCGCTACGAGCCCAAGCCCGCCGCCGCGGCTCAAGGTGTCGCCTGCTGCGACGTGGTCAACCGCGGACCGGCCTATGCCGGCGGCAGGATCTTCTACACCACCCTGGACGGTCATGTGGTCGCGGTCGATGCCACGACGGGCGGCGAGGTCTGGAAGGTCCGGGTCGGCGACATCAACACCGGCGAAACCCTCACCATGGCGCCGCTGGTCGCCAGGGATAAGGTCTATGTCGGCAATTCCGGTGGCGAGTATGGCGTGCGCGGCTGGATCCAGGCGCTGAGTGCCGAGGACGGCAGTACGGTCTGGAAGGCCTACAATACCGGCCCGGACAAGGACGTCCTGATCGGTCCTGAATTCAAGCCGTTCTACGCGATGGACCAGGGGGTCGACCTGGGTGTCACCACCTGGCCGCCCGATGCCTGGCAGCAGGGTGGCGGCAATGTCTGGGGCTGGCTGGCCTTCGACCCAGACCTGAACCTGCTCTACCACGGCACCGGCAATCCTGGCCCATGGAACGCGGAGCTGCGACCGGGCGACAACAAGTGGACTGCGGGCATCTTCGCCCGAGATGCCGACAGCGGGGCCGCGCGCTGGTTCTACCAGTTCAGCCCGCACGACCTGTACGACTGGGACGGGATCAACGAGAACATCCTGCTGGACCTGACCTGGCAGGGGCAGCCGCGCAAGGTGCTGATCCGGCCCGACCGCAACGGCCATGTCTACGTGCTCGACCGCACCACCGGCGAGGTCCTGTCCGCCGAGCCGTTCCACCACCTGACCGCGACCAGCGGCGTCGACCTGAAGTCCGGCCGGCTGAACTACGTGCCGGAGAAGGCGCCGCAGATGAACCGGGTGGTCCGCGACATCTGCCCGACCGCACCCGGTGCCAAGGACTGGAACCCGTCCTCCTTCTCGCACCAGACCGGGCTGCTCTACATCCCGCACAACAACCTGTGCATGGACTGGCAGGTCGAGAGCGTCAGCTACATCGCCGGCACCCCCTATGTCGGCGCCGAGGTGCGGATGTATCCGGGACCGGGCGGCCATCGCGGCGCGCTGACCGCCTGGGACATCGTCGCGGCAAAGAAGGTCTGGGAGATCCCGGAGAAGTTCCCGGTCTGGAGCGGGGCGATCACCACCGCGGGCGGGCTGGTCTTCTACGGGACCATGGACGGCTGGTTCAAGGCGGTGGACGCCAGGGCCGGCAAGGTGCTGTGGCAGTTCAAGACCGATTCCGGGATCATCGGCCAGCCCACCACCTATCGCGGCCCGGACGGCCACCAGTACGTGGCGATCCTGTCCGGAGTCGGCGGCTGGGCCGGCGCGGTGGTCGCGGGTGACCTGGACGTGCGCGACGGCACGGCCGCGAAGGGTTTCGTCAACGCGATGCGCGACCTCCCGGACGCCACCACCAAGGGAGGGACGCTCTATGTGTTCAAGCTCCCTTAGACTGGTGCTGGCCGGCCTGCTGGTGCTGCTGACCACGGCCAGCGCACCGGCGCGCGAACTCAGGGTGTGCAGCGACCCGAACAATCTGCCCTTTTCCAACGAGCGGGAAGAAGGGTTCGAGAACCGGATCGTCGCGCTGCTGGCGAAGGATCTGGGCGCCACCGTATCCTACACCTGGTGGGCACAGCGGCGCGGCTTCCTGCGCAACACCCTGCTGGCGGACCAATGCGACCTGGTGGCGGGCCTGCCCAGTGCTGCCGAGATGGTGAAGGTCACCCCGCCCTACTACCGCTCCTCCTATGTCTTCGTGACCCGCCCGGATGGGCCGCAGATCGCCTCGCTGGACGACCCGGCGCTGCGCGAGCTGAAGATCGGGGTGCAGCTGGTCGGTGACGATGGTGCCAACACCCCACCGGCCCATGCGCTGGCCAAGCGCGGCATCGTCGGCAATGTGCGCGGCTACACGCTTTATGGCGACTATCGCCAGCCCAACCCGCCGGCCCGGATCGTCGAGGCGGTAAGCCAGGGCGAGATCGATGTCGCGATCGTCTGGGGCCCCACCGCCGGTTATTTCGCCGCCCGCCAGACCCCGCCCTTGCGGGTGACGCCGGTGGAGCCCGAGGTCGACGGCCCGATCCTACCCATGCGGTTCGACATCTCGATGGGCGTGCGCAGGGACGACCTGGAGCTCTGGCACGAGATCGCCGGCGCGCTGCACCGCCACCGGGTCGAGATCGGCGCCATCCTCACCGCCTATGGCGTGCCCGGAGCTCCACCGGCGCCGGAAGCGGCGGAGCCCTGAACGCCATGCGCGCCCCCTATCTGGCCCCCCTCCTGATCGTCCTGTGCGGTGCCGGCCCCTGCCAGCGGGAGGAGCGCGAGGTCCGGCCGGACCCGGCCGCGGTCGTCGAGACCGACGAGAAGGTGGCGCTCACCACCATCACCGCGGGGCCGGCCACGCCCGTCGTCGAGACCAGCGGCCAGGGCCGGGAATACGAGACCAATGCCTACCATTTGAGCCAGGGCAAGACCCTGTACAAATGGTTCAACTGCAACGGCTGCCATGCCAATGGCGGTGGCGATTCCGGGCCGCCGCTGATGGACGACAGTTGGATCTATGGCGGCTCGATCGAGAACATCGTCGCCACCATCCGGGAAGGCCGGCCGAACGGCATGCCCTCCTTCCGCGAGCGGATACCCGACCCGCAGATCTGGGAGATCGCCGCCTATGTCCGCTCGATGAGCGGCAATGTTCCCGCCGCGGCCGCACCCAGCCGCAGCGATTCGCTCCATGCGCACCCGGCAGAGAACCGGCAGACGCCGCGCCCGCCGGTGGCAGGCGGCAGCACGCCGCCCAGCGGGCTGATGCCGGAGTGAGGTGCTGCATGCAGCACCCGACCTGGACCCGTCCGCTCCTGGCGCTGCCGTTCCTCCTGGCCGGCTGTGCCGGCTGGCCCTCCGCCCTCGACCCGAAAGGCCCCACCGCCGCCGATCTGGCCTGGCTGATCCAGCTCTTCACCGTCCTGCTGGGCGTCATCTGGCTGCTGGTGGTGCTGGCGGTCGGGCTGGTGGTGTTCCGGCGGCGCTGGACGGCGGCGGCCATGCCGATGCCCAAAGCCGTCCACCCGTCGGAGGAGCGGCGCCCGACCGTCATCGTCATGGCCCTGGTGGTCGCCACCTGCATCACCGTGCTGGTGCTGACGGGCCTCAGCTTTGCCGGCCAGCAGCGGCTGTTCGGCGTGGACGAGCCGGCGGTGACCATCCAGGTCACCGGGCATCAATGGTGGTGGGAGGTACGCTACCAGGACGGCGACCCCAGCCGGGTCTTCACCACCGCCAACGAGATCCATGTCCCGGTCGGCCTGTCGATCCGGCTCGTGCTGGAAAGCGACGACGTCATCCACAGCTTCTGGGTGCCGAACCTGGCCGGCAAGCAGGACCTTGTCCCGGGCCAGCAGAACCAGCTCGGCTTTACGGTCACCGAGCCCGGCATCTATCGCGGCCAGTGTGCCGAATTCTGCGGCCTGCAGCACGCCCATATGGGGATCATCGTGGTGGCCGAGAGCGAGCCGGCGTTCCGCGCCTGGCAGGAAGCGCAGATCCGCCCCGGCAAGCTGCCGGAGACGGCGGAGCAGCGCCAGGGGATGCAGGTCTTCCTGAGCCATGCCTGCGTGATGTGCCACGCGGTCCGCGGCACGCCGGCCGGCGGGCGCACCGGCCCCGACCTCACCCATGTCGGCAGCCGGCGCCATCTGGCGGCCGCCACCTTGCCGCTGACCCGCGGCAGCCTCGCCGCCTGGATCGCCGACCCGCACGGGATCAAGCCAGGGGTGAACATGCCGATCGTGCCGCTGGCCTCCGACGAGCTGAACTCGCTCGCAGCCTATCTGGAGGGGCTGAAGTGAGCGAGGGCACGGCGTCGGCGGCGGAGCTGCGCGACACCGACCTGGACGGCCCGGAACTCCGGGCCCGGCTCGCCCGCACCTGGGGAACCGGGCAGGGCCTGATCGCGCGCCTGTCCACGGTCGACCACAAGGTGATCGGCAAGCGCTACATCGTCACCACCTTCGTCTTCCTGTTCCTGGGCGGGCTTCTGGCCGTCGCCATGCGCCTGCAGCTCGCGCGGCCGGAAAGCGACCTGATCGGGCCGGATCTGTACAACCAGATCTTCACGATGCACGGCTCGACCATGATGTTCCTGTTCGCCGTGCCGGTGATGGAGGCGATGGCGATCTACCTGGTGCCGCTCATGGTCGGCACGCGCAACATCGCCTTTCCGCGCCTGAACGCGTTCAGCTACTGGATCTTCCTGTTCGGCGGCTCGTTCCTCTGGATCGCCTTCGTCCTGAACACCGGCCCGGATGTCGGCTGGTTCGCCTATGTGCCGCTCTCCGGCCCTGAGTTCGGGCCCGGCAAGCGCGCCGACGTCTGGGCGCAGATGATCACCTTCACCGAAGTGTCGGCCATCCTGGTGGCGATCGAGATCATCACCACCGTCTTCAAGCAGCGCGCCCCCGGCATGTCGCTCGACCGTATCCCGATCTTCGTCTGGGCGATGCTGGTCGTGTCCTTCGTCGTGCTGTTCAGCATGCCCGCGGTCATGGTGGCCTCGACCTCGCTGATCCTGGACCGGCTGGTCGGCACCCATTTCTTCAACCCGGCCGAGGGCGGCGACGCACTGCTCTGGCAGCACCTGTTCTGGTTCTTCGGCCATCCCGAGGTCTACATCATCTTCCTGCCCGGCACCGGCATGGTCGCCGAGATCGTCACCACCTTCTCGCGCCGGCCGGTGTTCGGCTACCTGGCCCTGGTCCTCTCCCTGATCGCGGTCGGCTTCCTCTCCTTCGGCCTCTGGGTGCACCACATGTTCGTGGCGGGCGTGCCGCAGCTGGGGGCCAGCTTCTTCACCGCGTCGAGCATGCTGATCGCGATCCCCAACGGCGTGCAGATCTTCTGCTGGATCACCACGCTCGCCACCGGCAGGGTGGTGGTCCGCACGCCGCTTTTGTTCGTGCTGGGCTTCTTCGTGATCTTCGTGCTGGGCGGGATGACCGGGGTGATGGTGGCCTCGGTGCCGATCGACACCCAGGTGCACGACACCTATTTCGTGGTGGCGCATTTCCACTACGTGCTGATCGGCGGCGCCGTCTTCCCGCTGCTGGGTGCCGTCTATTACTGGTTTCCCAAGATCACCGGCCGGATGATGAGCGAGCGCCTGGGCCGGTGGCATTTCTGGCTGGCCTTCATCGGCTTCAACCTCGCCTTCTTCCCGATGCACGTCCTGGGCCTGCGCGGCATGCCCAGGCGGGTCTATACCTATGGGCCGGAGCTCGGCTGGACCGACCTGAACCTCCTGGTCAGCGCCGGCAGCCTCGTCCTGGCGACCAGCTTCGGCCTGTTCGCCTGGAACGTGGTCCGCAGTTCGCGCAGCGGCGATCCGGCCGGCCCGAACCCCTGGGGGGCGGGCACGCTGGAATGGGCCACCACCTCGCCGCCCCAGCCGCATAATTTCGACCGGATCCCGGCGGTAATCAGCCGCGAGCCGCTCTGGACGCCGCGCGACAGCCTGCCGGTGGTCACCGGGCTCAGCGTGGAGAATCGCGAGCTGGTGGTCAGCACGCTCACCGATGCCCGGCCGGAACTGCGGGAAAGCTCGCCCGAGCCCTCGATCTGGCCGTTCATCACCGCGATCGCGACCACGATCACCTTCGTTTCCTCGATCTTCACTCCCTGGGCAGCCGTCTGGGGCTCCGCACTGATCGCCGTGTGCGTGATCGGCTGGTTCTGGCCCAAGGGCAGCAAGGAGGACGAGGAATGAAGACCCACCCGGTCGAGGACCTTTCGCACCTGCCGACCTACGGCTTCGGCGCACAGAGCCCGATGTGGTGGGGCACGCTCGGCCTGTTCGCGGTCGAGGGCATGGGCTTCGTGCTCGTCATCGGCATGTATCTCTATCTCTGGTTCATCAACCCGGCGTGGCCGCTCGGCGTGACCCCGCCGAACCACTGGCCGGGCATGCTCATCCTGCTGATCCTGCTGGCGAGCCTGTGGCCCAACGCCGCCACGGAGCGCGCCGGCCGCGAGGAGGACCTGCCGAACTGCCGGCTCCTGCTGATCGTGATGAGCCTGGTCGCCGTGCTGGTGGTCGGCATCCGCTTCTACGAGTTCACGACGCTGCACGTGCTCTGGGACACCAACGCCTATGGCTCGGTGGTCTGGTTCCTCCTGGGCCTCCATGCGCTGCACGTGATCACCGATGCCGGCGACACGATCGTGCTGACCGTGCTAATGTTCACCCGCCACGGCCACGGCAAGCGCTTCAGCGATGTCAGCGACAATGCCTTCTACTGGTACTTCGTCGTCCTCACCTGGATCCCGCTCTACCTGCTGATCTACTGGTTCCCCCGGATGTAACCGCCATGGCCAGCCACCTCTCGTCGGGCGTTTCCTGGGCGGGCCTGCTGGCAGGCCCCGGCGCCTGGGCGGTCAACACCCAGCTGGGCTACGCGCTGGTGGACTGGAGCTGCGTCACCCGGCTCCAGCCAATCCCGTTCGTGGCGGCGGCCCTGCTGCTCGTGGCGCTGGCGGGTGCTTTCCTGTCCTGGCGGGCCTGGCGCCACCTGCCGCAGCACGGCTCGCTCGAGGAAGCGACGAGCCGACAGCCTCTGCGGATGGTGGCGGCGATCGGCGTCCTGCTGGGCGCCCTATTCGCCCTGGTGATCGCGGCGCAGGGCATGGCCGGGGTCATGTTCGACGGCTGCGAGCGATGACGCGCCTGGCGCTCCTGGTCCTGCTGCTGGCGCCGCTGCCGGCCGCCGCCCATGGCGGTGCCACCGGCTATCTGACCGCCGAGGGTGCCTGGAGCTTCCCGCCGGGGGCCATGATCCCGCTCTACCTCGCAGCCTGCCTCTATCTGGCCGGCACCTGGCGGCTGTGGCGCCGGGCCGGCCATGGCCGCGGCGTGCGCCACTGGCACGCGGCCTGCTTCTGGTGCGGCTGGACCGTGCTGGCCTTATGCATCACCTCGCCGCTCGGCCTGCTGTCCGAGCAGCTCTTCGTGGCGCACATGATCGAGCACGAGCTCATGGTGATCGCGGCCGCCCCCCTCCTGGTGGTCTCCCGGCCGCTCGGCGCCTTTGCCTGGGCGCTGCCGATCGCCTGGCGGCGCGGCCTGGGCCGGATCGGCCGATGGCGGTTCCTGGCGGCGTCCTGGCGCTGGCTGACCAGCGCCGGCGTCGCCACCGTGCTGCACGCGGCGGCCCTTTGGGCATGGCACCAGCCGGACCTGTTCGCCGCCGCCCTGGAACGGGAATGGGTACACTGGCTGCAGCACGCCAGCTTCCTCGTCACCGCGCTCCTGTTCTGGTGGTCGATCATCGACGGCCGGGCGCGGGCCTATGGGCCGGCCCTGTTCTGGCTGTTCGTGACCATCCTGCAGAGCGCATTCCTGGGCATCCTCCTGGCGCTCTCGCCCAGGCCCTGGATCCCCCACCAGACCAACCTCCTGGCCGGCTGGGGCCTGACGCCGCTCCAGGACCAGCAACTAGCCGGCTTCGTCATGTGGGTGCCGGGCGGCATGGTCTATGTCGGCGTGGCGCTCGCCCTGGCCGCCGCCTGGATCAGGCATGCCGGCACCGAGGCACGCCGGAGGCAGACCTATGCCTGATCGCCGCCTCATCGGCTCGGCCGCGGTCCTGGTCGTGCTCCTGGCAGGTGCGGCGGTCGCCCTGACCGCCGATCCCCCGCTGGGCGTGCTGCTGGGAGAAGCGCCGCGGGCCCATGAGCTGATGCGCCGCTATGGCTGCGCCGGCTGCCACGAGATCCCGGGCGTGGCGGCAGCACGCGGGCAGGTGGGTCCTTCCCTCGAAAGCCTGGCAGGACGGATCTATCTGGGCGGCGTCGTGCGGAACACGCGCGAAGGCCTGGTGAACTGGATCGTCGACCCGCGCGGGCTCGCTCCGCACACGGCGATGCCCAACACGGGCATCAGCCGCCAGGAGGCGCAGGAGATCGCCGACTATCTCCAATGATGAGGCGGCATTGGTCAGCAGCTGCCTGGGTCTGGGCCCGGCGTCACTGTACCTTCGGTTCTCGCTTCTGATCCGGAATGGCGCGC
>NZ_DATMFZ010000226.1:0-6774 GCF_035556675.1 Geminicoccus sp.
CTCCTGGCCGCGACCAACCGGCCGGAGATCCTGGACCCGGCGCTGCTGCGCGCCGGAAGGTTCGACCGCCAGGTCCTGGTCGACCGGCCGGACAAGACCGGACGCATCCAGATCCTCAAGGTGCATATGAAGAAGGCGAAGCTCGCCACCGACGTCGACCCGGAGAAGGTCGCCGCCCTCACTCCGGGCTTCACCGGTGCCGATCTCGCCAACCTGGTCAACGAGGCGACCCTGCTCGCCACGCGGCGCCGCGCCGACGCGGTCACGATGGAGGACTTCAACAACGCGGTGGAGCGGATCGTGGCCGGGCTGGAGAAGCGCAACCGCCTGCTCAACCCGCGCGAGCGCGAGATCGTGGCCTATCACGAGATGGGCCATGCCCTGGTCGCCATGGCGCTGCCGGGCATGGACCCGGTGCACAAGGTGTCGATCATCCCGCGCGGCATCGGCGCGCTCGGCTACACCATCCAGCGCCCGACCGAGGACCGCTTCCTGATGACCAGGGAGGAGCTGGAGAACAAGATGGCGGTGCTGCTGGGCGGCCGGGCGGCGGAATGGGTGGTGTTCCGGCATCTCTCCACCGGTGCCGCCGACGACCTGGCCAGGGTCACCGACATCGCGCGCGCCATGGTCACCCGCTACGGCATGTCGGAGAAGCTCGGCAACGTCGCCCTGGAGAAGGACCAGCGCTCGCTGCTCAGCCCCAACCCGTTGCTGGCGGGACCCCAGGAGCGCGACTTCTCCGACGAGACCGCGGCGGCCGTCGACCAGGAGGTGCGCAGCATCGTGGACGGCACCTTCGAGCGCACCGTGGCCCTGCTCACCGAGCGGCGCGACCTCCTGGAGCGCACCGCGCGGCGCCTCCTGGAAAAGGAGACGCTGGACGAGGCCGAGCTGGCCGCACTGGTCGGCATGCCGGCGAAGAAGGCCGCGGCTGCCGCCCCCGCCTGAGGACGCGGCGCTCAGCCATGGACCAGGCGGGAGTCCTCCGGCGCCTGGTCCCGCTCGGTCATGCCGTAGTCGCGCAGCACCGCGGCGACCCGCAGCCGGTAGTCGGCGAACAGCCCGTCCCGCCCGGCCTTCTGGGCGGCGCGATGGGCGAGCGTCTGCCGCCAGCGCGGCACCGCCGCCTCGTCCTCCCAGAACGACAGGGACAGGAGCTTGCCCGGCTGCTTCAGGCTCTGGAACCGCTCCACCGAGATGAAGCCCGGGGTCCGCTCCAGCTCGGGCAGCAGCGTGGCGGCGATCTCCAGATAGGGCTCCATCCGCCCCCGCCTGGGCACGACCTCGAAGATCACCGCGATCATGGCACGGCCTCCACCTTGCGCAGGAAGCTGCGCTCTTCCTGCAGGATGAGGCGGCGCTCCTCGGCGAACCGGAAGTTGGCCGCCCCAGCCTCATCCGCCCGCAGCCGGGCACGGTAGGCCTCGTAGGCGGCCAGGCTGTCGAAGGAGATCAGCGCCAGCGCGGTGTCGTTGCTGCCCTCGTGCGGCATGAAATAGCCCAGCAGGTCGCCGCCGCAGGCCGGAATCACGTCGAGCCAAGTGCGGGCATAGGCTTCGAACGCCTCCTTCTGGAACGGATCGATGCGGTACCGGATACAGCAGGTGACGGACATCGCCTTCCTTTCGCGACGAGGTGGTTGCCGACGAGAGGGATGCTACCCGCTTGTATGGCGACGATGTTTCGATGAACATCAAATCATGCGAAACGGGCCCGACATCGCGCGCGTGGCAGCCCTGCTGGGCGATCCGGGGCGCGCCAACATCCTGACCGCGTTGCTGGACGGCAGCACACTTACCGCGGGCGAACTGGCCCGGCAGGCCGGAGTGAGTGCGCCAACGGCCAGCACGCATCTGGCCAGGCTCGAGCAGGGCGGCCTGCTGGTCCGGCAGCGCCAGGGTCGGCACAGCTATTTCCGTCTGGCCCATCCGGAGATCGGCCAGCTCCTGGAGGGGATGATGGGCCTGGCCGAGCGGATCGGCCACCGGCGCACCCGGACCGGACCAAAGGAGCCGGCGCTGCGCCTGGCCCGGATCTGCTACGATCATCTGGCCGGCGAGCTGGGCGTGGCGATGCTGGACGCGCTGGTGCGGGACGGCCGGCTCGCTCCCGTGGACGGGCAGCTCCGGCTGACCGAGGCCGGCGAGAGGTTCGTGGCGGACTTCGACATCAGCCTGGCCGATCTTCGCCGGAGCCGGCGGGCGGTCTGCCGGGCCTGCCTGGACTGGAGCGAGCGGCGTCATCATCTGGCCGGCAGCCTGGGGGCCGCCCTGCTCCAGCGCTTCCAGACACTCGGCTGGGCCAGTCGCGAGGCGGGAAGCCGGGTGATCCGGTTCAGCCCGGCTGGCCGGGCCGAGTTTGCCGCGACGTTCCGCCTGACCGGCTGAACCGCCTCGCGGTGCCTCCCGTCCGGGATGCGCCGGACCAAGCTGCGTGTGGCAGCTGGGCATTGGGAGCTGACCGAGGCCATGGGCGGCATCGACTTGTTCGCTGACCGGTCGCACCTGCCGGCGGCGCAGGACCGGGTCATCGCGGACGAGGAGGTGGCCGCGCGTCCCGGAGCTGAACCTGGCGTCCTGGTGCGACCGCCAGGTGGTGCCGGCCAGGCGGCATCGCTGCAGCGGCGATCCACGGGCGGCCGGATCACGTAGATGCTTGCAGTGTGAGCCGCCATATCGCTATCGGGCAGACATACGAATATGAACGGATCATGACAAACATGTTGTGGGTCGTAGGTCTGATTGCGTTGGCGGCCGTCGTGGGCCTGGCGATTTGGGTGTATGATCCGGCCTATCGCCGCGCCTGGCGCACGAGTCCGCGGCGCGAGCAGACACAGGCTCGCCCGACGCTGCAGGAACGCACCATGAGCGAGCCGCCCGCGCGCTGATCGGCGCCCGTCTGGCCGGCCCGGAGGGGCTGCTCCGTTGACGTTCGCCCTGACGATTCCTACATCCGCCGTGGCTGGAACCGGCCTGTTCTTCCTGGATGCGATGATCACCGAGCTCAACAGCCGTTCGCGACAGATCTTCCGCCAGATCGTCGACGCCTATGTCACGACCGGCGAGCCGGTCGGCTCCCGCACGATCGCGCGCAAGCTCGACGAGCAGCTCTCGCCGGCCACGATCCGCAACGTCATGGCCGATCTGGAAGATGCCGGGCTGCTCTATGCGCCGCACACCTCGGCCGGCCGGCTGCCGACGGCGGCAGGCCTGCGGCTTTATGTCGACGGGCTGCTCGAGATCGGCAACGTCAACGACGACGACAAGCGCTCGATCCGCGCCCAGTGCGTCGGCACCGGCAAGAGCCTGGAGGCGGTGCTGGGAGATGCCACCGAGGCGCTGTCCGGGCTCACCCGCCATGCCGGGCTGGTGGCAGCCCCGGCCGGCGACCGGCCGTTCCGCCATATCGAGTTCGTGGCGCTGGGGCCTGGCCGGGCGCTGGTGGTGACGGTGAGCGACCACGGGATGGTCGAGAACCGGATCATCGACGTCCCACTCGGCATGCCGCAGACCTCGCTGATCGAGGCCGGCAACTACATGACGGCCAGGCTGGCCGGCCGCAGCTTCGCCGAGGCGCGCAGCCTGGTGCAGCAGGAGATCGAGGCCAGGCGCGCGGAGATCGACGAGGCGACCCAGCGCGTGGTCGAGGCGGGCCTCGCCACCTGGGTCAAGCCCGGCGGCGATGCGTCCGACGGCTTCCTGATCGTGCGCGGCCAGTCCAAGCTGCTCGACGACGTGCAGAACCTAGTCGAGCTGGAACGGGTGCGCCACCTGTTCGAGACGCTGGAAACCCGCAAGAACCTGCTCCGGCTGGTCGAGGCCGCCCAGTCGGGCAACGGGGTGCAGATCTTCATCGGGGCCGAGAACGAGCTGTTCGGCCTCTCGGGCTGCTCGATGGTGATCGCCCCCTACCGGGCGCCCTCGCCCGATCAGGCGCAGTCCTCGGTGGTGGGTGCGATCGGCGTGATCGGCCCGACCCGGATGAATTACGCGCGGATCATCCCCATGGTGGACTACACCGCAAGGGTGGTGAGCCGCATGCTCGGTCATAACGGTGATGGAAGCAGGGAATGACGACGGAACAGGCAGCGAATGCCAATCCTGACACGGAAGCGGTGGTCGAGGAGACCCAGGCCCCCGATCTCGAGCAGGAAGTCGCCGACCTGAAGGACAAGCTCCTGCGTGCGCTGGCGGATGTCGAGAACATGCGCCGCCAGAAGGATCGCGAGGTGGAGGACGCGCGGCGCTACGGTGTCACCCGGATTGCCCGCGACGTGCTGGAGGTGGCCGACAATCTGGGCCGTGCCATCGCTGCCGTGCCGGCCGAGGCCGCCGAAGCGGACCCGGCGCTGAAGAACCTCCTCACCGGCGTGGAGATGACCGAGCGCAGCCTGCAGACCGTGCTCGAGCGCCACCAGGTGAAGCGGATCGATCCGCAGGTCGGCGAGAAGCTCGACCCGAACCGCCACCAGGCGATGTTCGAGGTGCCGCGGGCCGATCTGGCGCCCGGCACGATTGCCGAGGTGATGCAGGCCGGCTATCTGATCGCCGACCGCCTGTTGCGGCCGGCGATGGTCGGCGTCGCGGCACGGCCGGCCGAGGCCGCCGACCAGGCGCCGTCCGGCGAACCAGGCGCCAGCGTCGACACGCGGGCCTGAGACGCGGCAGATGGTGACCTGCGGGCAGCGGCGCGGGGCAGAGGACCTTCGATGAAGACTGGTGTGAAGCGGGTGGTGCTGGCCTATTCGGGCGGGCTCGACACCTCGGTGATCCTGCGCTGGCTGCAGGACAATTACGGCTGCGAGGTGGTGACCTTCACCGCCGATCTCGGCCAGGGCGAGGAACTGGAGCCTGCCCGGTCCAAGGCCGAGCTGATGGGTGCCAGCCAGATCTTCATCGAGGACCTGCGCGAGGACTTCGTCCGCGACTACGTGTTCCCGATGTTCCGGGCGAACACGGTCTATGAGGGCCAGTACCTGCTCGGCACCTCGATCGCCCGGCCGCTGATCGCCAAGCGCCTGGTCGAGATCGCGCACCAGACCGGCGCCGACGCCGTGGCGCACGGCGCCACCGGCAAGGGCAACGACCAGGTCCGCTTCGAGATCTCGGCCTATGCGCTGGATCCCTCGATCAAGGTGATCGCCCCCTGGCGCGAATGGGACCTGAACTCGCGCGAGAAGCTGATCGAGTATGCCGAGGCCCGGCAGATCCCGATCCCGCGCGGCAAGCGCGGCGAGCCGCCCTACTCCACCGACGCCAACCTCCTGCACATCTCGTATGAGGGCAAGGCGCTGGAGGACCCCTGGGTCGAGCCGGACGACGAGATGTTCACCCGCTCGGTCTCGCCCGACGCGGCGCCCGACCGGCCGACCTATGTCGAGATCGACTTCGAGCGGGGCGATCCGGTCGCGGTGGACGGCGTCCAGCTCTCGCCGGCGGCTCTGCTGACCCGGTTGAACGACCTGGGCGGGGCCAACGGCATCGGCCGGCTGGACCTGGTGGAGAACCGCTTCGTCGGCATGAAGTCGCGCGGCGTCTACGAGACGCCCGGCGGCACCATCCTGCTGGCGGCGCATCGCGGCATCGAGAGCATCACGCTGGACCGGGGTGCGGCGCACCTCAAGGACGAGCTGATGCCGCGCTATGCCGAGCTGATCTACAACGGCTTCTGGTTCACGCCGGAGCGCGAGATGCTCCAGGCGGCAATCGACAAGAGCCAGGAGAACGTGACCGGCACGGTGCGGCTCAAGCTGTTCAAGGGCAGCGTCCAGGTGGTCGGCCGCAAGTCGCCCTACACGCTCTACAGCCATGAATACGCCACCTTCGAGGCCGACACGGTCTACGACCAGCGCGATGCGGAAGGCTTCATCAAGCTGAACGCCCTGCGCCTGCGCATCAAGGGCCTGTCCGGTAAGCTCGCCGCCAAGAAGCAGGCCGAGGGCTGACCCTGCCTCCCCGCCGGCTCCCGTGACAGCGGGCCGGCGGGTGGTTCTCGGGTTCGTTCGTGCAGAACACGGGTCCGCCGGACCCGGACATGACCTTCGTCGCTCATGGCATTCCCCATGCAGGCGGGGAACCCACCAGTGCGGGCGTCTGCCTGTGGATCCCCCGGACGAGCCGGGGGATGACGGATGGCAGTGGAAGCTGCTCGGGTTCGTTTCGTCGATGCGTCCAGCGACCGGGCTCGGGTTCGTTTCGTAAAATGCTGTTCGGGTCGGGTGGGAGCGGCATCGATCATCCGGTGCTGGTGGATCGCACAGGATGGCAGATCTAGGCCTATCTTCCTAGAACCATCAGCGGACGATCAGCTCCAGCGGTGCCTTCGCCAGGGGCTCGGCCTTGGCTTCGGTGACGAGCGAGGTGCGGGCCAGCGTCATGGCGCGGCCGGTTTCGCTGTTCATCAGGATGATGTGGATGAAGAAGGTCATGCCTGGGCCGATCACCACCGGGTTGCCGGCGTAGAACATCGGCCAGTCCATCCAGGACGGGGCATAGACGGCGCCCAAGGAATAGCCGGTGGCGTTCAGGCGGTGAGCCTGCATGCCGTGGCGGTCGAGCACGGCGGCCTGGGTGTCGAACACCTCGCCCATGGTACGGCCGGGCACCAGGGCGGCCTCGGCGGCGAGCAGCGCCTCGCTTGCGGCGTCGAACATCCGGTGGTGCTCGTCATCCGCCCTCCCCACCAGGAGGGTACGCATCAATGCTGCATGATACTGGCGATAGACGCCGGCGAACTCCAGGGTGAGCTGGTCTTGTGGGTCCAGCCTGCGCC
>NZ_DATMFZ010000227.1:0-15461 GCF_035556675.1 Geminicoccus sp.
GCTGCCGACACAATAGTCGGTGGCGGCGCGGGCCTCACCCGGCAGGCCGCATGCCCACCACATTGTCAGCATCATCGACGCCAGCCATCGGCGCATCGTCCAGGCTCCGGTGCAAGGCCTGCACGAGGGCAGACTCGCTGAAATCATCCAGGCAGGCCGGGCTCTGGCCGTCCGTGCGGCCCAGCCGGTTGCCCAGCCGGTAGGCGCCGAAGCGCTGCACCAGCGTGCCGGCGACCGCCCGGATCATCTGCGGGCGATGCGCCCCTGCCTGCTGGAGGGTGCGCCGGGCCATCTCCAGCTCGTTCTCGATCCGCACGAGCTGGCGGTCGAGCGTCGAGATCCGCTCGTCATACTGCCGGGACAGCTTGGCCTCCTGGCGCTCATAGGCGCTGCGCAGCCGGTTCAGCCGGCGCTGCGCCCGCTCTGCCCGGGTCACCGCCGCCTCGTAGTCGGGATGCGGGTCGTGGCGGATGAAGGAGATGATGGCGCCTACCACCAGCAAGGCCAGGTTGAGGATCAGGAGCGTCCAGCCAGGGCCGCCCAGTTCGACCGAGAGCACTTCCCGGGCACTGCCGAGCCCGCCCTCCAGGCCCTGGCGCAGCAAGGATCCGAAGTCGTTGGCGGCCTCGGCTTCGATCAGGGCCAGGTAGTGCTGGCGCATCGCCGCGATGAAATAGATGAGCGGCAGGGCGATCGCGAGGATCAGCGCCACACCGGCCAGATGGCCGAGCTTGCCGCCCAGCGTCTTGTAGCTGGTCGCCTGGCGCAGCCACAGCCCCGCCTGGTGGGCGAAGAAGGCCAGGAGCAGGCCCACCGCAAACGACAGGAACAGGGAAACGATCGGCGCTTCCTGGAAGAACAGCTCGAAGGCCAGCCGGTTGATCGGGATCTCGGCGATCGCGATCACCAGCAGTACGAACGGATAGACCGGCACCATGCTGGTGCGCAGCGGCCGGCCGAGATCGGCCTCGATCTGCGCGGACCTGGCCCGCGCCTCGACCTGCTGCTCGGCGGCCGCCTGCATCCGGCTGCTGCGTGGGCCGATCGTCTTGTCCAATGCCGCGATCGCACTGGCCCGCTCCTCCAGGACCGCCGCCTTGCGCTTCTGGTAGTTCTCGTCGCTCTCACGAGCGAGCTGGTCCGCCTCGCGCGCCTTGGCCTGGACCAGCTCGGCCCGTTCCCGCTCATAGGCCGCCAGTGCCGCCTTCGCCTCGCCGACCAGGCTCGCATAGTAGAGGGACTCGCGGTCGTTGGGCTTGGGCTCGCCGGCAGCACCATGCCTGCGCCCGGTCGCCTCGTCCGCACGCCGGTCGCCCGTGCTGTAGCGCAGGTAGCCGGACAGGCTGGCGTTGGCGATCTGCTGCAGTCGTTGGTCGGACATCCGGTGCTCCGGCAGGCCTGAGCGGAGGGGCTCACCCGATCAGATCGCCCGAACCCGCCGCGGAATCAATCGGGGCGGGCGAGGTTTCCGGCATACCTCGCCCGGCCGTCGAGCCTCAGGCGCGCTCCACGCCCCGCATGATCGAGATCGCCCGGTCCGCGATGGCCATGGTCGGGGCGTTGGTATTGGCCGAGACCAGCTTGGGCATGATCGAGGCGTCGATCACCCGCAGCCCATCCACCCCTTGCACGCGCAGGTCTGGGCCGACCACCGTATCGGCGGCACCCTCCCTGCCCATCCGGCAGGTGCCGACCGGGTGGAAGTCGGTGCGGGCGGTGCGGCGCAGGTGGCGGGCGATGTCCTCGTCGCTCTGCGCCTGCGGCCCCGGCAGGAGCTCGGTCGTGACCACGTCGCGCATCGGCCGGGCCGCGAGGATCTCCCGGGCGGCCCTTACGCCCAAGATGTGATGGCGCAGGTCGTCGGGGTGGCCCAGATAGTTCGGGTGGACCAGGGCCTGGTCCGCCGGGTCGGCCGAGCGCAGCTTGAGCCAGCCCACCGCACGCGGGCGGAGCAGCACGGTGTGCAGGGTCACCCCATCGACGTTCGGCACGTCACCGGCATAGCTGGTGGTCGGCACGCAGTAGACCTGCATGACCGGGTCGCCATGGCCGTCCTCGGGCACGTGGAAGGAGCAGGATTCCACGCCGGTGCTGGTGATCCGGCCGCGGCGGAACAGGAGATACTCCACCCCGTTCAGCGCCATCTTCAGGCCGCGATCCTGCCCGAAATGGCCGTAGTTTCCATTGGTGGCGGCCACCACCGGCGAGCCCGGATGATCCTGGAGGTTCTGGCCGACCCCCGGCAGGTCGGCCTGCACCGCGATGCCATGCTCCCGCAGATGGTCGGCCGGGCCGATGCCGGACAGCATCAGGAGCTTGGGCGAGACGAAGGCACCGGCCGCCAGCAGGACCTCGCCATCCACCCTGGCCGTCTCCTGGCGGCCCTCGTGCCGGTACTCCACCGCGACCGCCCGGCCGTTCTCCACCACGATCCGCGAGACGAGGGCGCGGGTGCGCAGATGGAGGTTGGGTGCGTCCATCACCGGGCGCAGGAACGCATCCACCGCGCTGCAGCGCCGCCCGGGCGTGCCGGTGATCTGCAGGTAGCCGACCCCGCCCGGCGCGCCATTGTTGAAGTCGTGCCGGAACGGCAGGCCCAGGCCCTGGGCGGTGCGCAGGAAGATGTTGGTCATCTCGCAGACGAAGCCGCCCTGGCCGACCTTGAGCGGCCCGTCGATGCCGTGGAACTCGTTGTTGAAGCGCAGGTTGCCCTCGAGCGCCCGGAAATGCGGGAGGATCTTCGCCCAGGACCAGAGCGGGCTGCCGCTCATCTCGCCCCATTCGTCATAGTCGCGGATGCGGCCGCGCATGTAGGCCTGAGCATTGATGCTGCTGCCGCCACCCAGCACCGCGCCCTGCGGGATGGACAGCACCCGGTTGTCCAGCTGCGGCTGCGGGACGGTCTCGTAGTGGGTGACGTATTTCTTGTTGGACAGCAGCTTCACGAAGCCGGCAGGGATCCGGAGCAGCCAGTTGTCGTCAGGCCCACCCGCCTCCAGCAGGAGCACCTTCGCGCCGAACTCCTGGGTCAGCCGCCACGCCGCAACGCAGCCAGCACTGCCGCCACCGATCACCACATAGTCGTAGGTCACGACCACCGCTTCCTTCTGCCGCAAAACGTTTTACCGGCGCATAGCGCCGAGCCCCTCCTGCCGCCGTCAGCGGGCGACATGTTTTCAGCGTAGAAAGGAACGGCGCGACCCGCCAGGGTGCCGGAGCTAGCCCTGCTGCGGCAGCCCGAAGCCCAGCAGGCCGAGCTTTTCGCGTGCCGCCGGGAGCTGCTCGACCAGCCGGTCCAGCGTATCGGCCGGCAGTTCGATCCGGCTGACCTCGTCGGCGGTGCGTTCCAGCAGCACCGCACCGGCCACCCGCCGCGCCACCAGCTCGGCGCCATCGGCCAACCGGCCGGAGCCCGCCAGCACCGCGCCGTCGGCGGGCGCGTTGGACAGCCCTGCCTGCGCTTGGCGGCACAATGCGAGGAAGGCGTCCACCTCGATCGCCTCGGCAGCCAGCTCCATGGCATCTTCATGAACCGGGGAGCCGACCTCGTCGCGGGTCCACCAGCCGAGCTCCACCGTTCCGCGGTCGGGCAGGTGGCGCAGGATCAGCAGCCGCCCGTCATGGCGGATGCTCGCCAGGACCACCGCGTCCTCGTTCGTGCTGGCCATCCTCGTCCGCTCCCCTTGCCGCCGGCTCCCGTCGCCATCGTCCGGCAGCCTCCAAGAATCGTGGCGTGCGCGGCGGCTGCGTCCAGAGGTGGTGCCAAAACAAAAGGGAGGCTTACACCTCCCTTTTCAACTCGGACCTGCGTGTGTGGGCTTATGCCTCTTCGTATGGTCCGATCTTATTGGATTCTGGTGACTCCACAAGTGGCTTGTCGAAGGAAGCTCACAACGTCCGCTCGACCATGAGCTTCTTGATCTCGGAGATCGCCTTGGCCGGGTTCAGCCCCTTGGGACAGGTGTTGGTGCAGTTCATGATGGTGTGGCAGCGATAGAGCTTGAACGGGTCCTCCAGGTCGTCCAGGCGCTCGCCGGCGGCCTCGTCGCGGCTGTCGGCCAGCCAGCGATAGGACTGCAGCAGCGCTGCCGGGCCCAGATACTTGTCGCCGTTCCACCAGTAGGACGGGCAGGAGGTCGTGCAGCAGGCGCACAGGATGCAGTCGTAGAGACCGTCCAGCTTCTCGCGCTCCTCGACCGACTGGGCACGCTCGCGGGCAGGCTCGGGGCTCTCGGTCTTGAGCCAGGGCTGGATCGACTCGTACTGTGCCCAGAAATGGGTGAAGTCGACCACCAGGTCCTTCACCACCTCCATGTGCGGCAACGGGTAGATCTTCACGGCACCCTGGCAGTCATCGATCGCCTTCAGGCAGGCGAGCGTGTTGCCGCCGTCGATGTTCATGGCGCAGGAGCCGCAGATGCCTTCGCGGCAGGAACGGCGGAAGGTCAGCGTGCCGTCGATCTCACCCTTGATCTTGATCAGCGCGTCCAGGACCATCGGGCCGCACTGGTCGCGGTCGATCTCGTAGGTGTCGATGCGCGGATTGGTGCCCCATTCCGGATCATACCGGTAGACCCTGAACTCCTTGATGTTCGTGGCACCGTCTGGCGCCTTGAAGCGCTTGCCCTCGGTCGGGCGGGAGTTCTTCGGAAGGGCGAATTCGGCCATGTGAGATCCCAGTCCCAGATCGCCAGCGGTCGGTACGAGGCCCGGCCGGCCGGCGACGCATTAAGACGAGCCCGCCACCGCCGGCGGGCCCTGGACGACGAGAACAAAAGGCGGGGTGCCACCCGGATGTGGGCCGCTTCCCGCCATGCTTCAATAAACCCGCTTGGCCGGCTTCACCGTTTCCACCTCGTTGCTCAGCGTGTTGAGGTGGACGGGGCGGTCCGAGATCGTGCTGCGATGCCGCTCGTCGACCCAGATGATCGTGTGCTTCATCCAGTTCTCGTCGTCGCGTTCCGGATAGTCCTCGCGCGCGTGGGCACCGCGGCTTTCCGTGCGGAAGCGCGCCGATTCCATGGTGGCGACCGCCTGCATCATCAGGTTCTGCAGCTCCAGCGCCTCAACCACGTCGCTGTTCCAGACCTTGGACCGGTCGTCGACGCGCAGGTCGGCCAGCTGTGTCGCGACCTCGACGATCTTCACGCAGCCCTCGTCCAGGATCGGACCCTCACGGAACACCGCGGCGTGACGCTGCATGGTCCGCTGCATCGCCAGGCGGACGTCGCCCACGCGCGCCGAGCCCGCGGCATTGCGCACGCGGTCGAGCCGGTCCAGCGCCGGGTCGGCATTGTCCTTGGGAAGCGGCCGGTGGCTGGCGCCTGGCGTGACCAGCTCGGCTGCCCGGTGTGCTGCAGCCCGGCCGAACACCACGAGGTCGATCAGCGAGTTGCCGCCCAGCCGGTTGGCACCGTGCACCGAGGTGCAGGCCGCTTCACCCACCGCCATCAGGCCCGGCACCGGCACATCGGGATCGTCACCCTTGCGGGTGACCACCTCGGTCCGCCAGTTGGTCGGGATCCCGCCCATGTTGTAGTGGCAGGTCGGGACCACCGGGATCGGCTGCTTGGTCACGTCGACGCCGGCGAAGACCTTGGCGGTCTCGGAGATGCCGGGCAGGCGCTCGTGCAGGATCTTCGGGTCCAGATGCTCGAGATGCAGGTGGATGTGGTCCTTGTGCTCGCCCACGCCGCGACCTTCGTTGATCTCGATGGTCATGGCCCGGCTGACCACGTCGCGCGACGCGAGGTCCTTGGCCGAGGGAGCATAGCGCTCCATGAAGCGCTCGCCCTCGCTGTTGGTGAGGTAGCCACCCTCGCCGCGTGCACCCTCGGTGATCAGGCAGCCGGCGCCATAGATGCCCGAAGGATGGAATTGGACGAATTCCATGTCCTGGAGCGGAAGACCGGCCCTCAGCACCATGGCGTTGCCATCCCCGGTGCAGGTATGGGCGGAGGTCGCCGAGAAGTAGACCCGGCCATAGCCGCCGGTGGCGAGGCAGGTCAGCTGGCTGCGGAACCGGTGGATCGAGCCGTCCGCGATATCCATCGCGATGATGCCGCGGCAGGCACCTTCGTCGTCCATCAGCAGGTCCAGCGCGAAAAACTCGCTGAAGAACTGAACCTTGTTCTTGAGTGCCTGCTGGTAGAGCGTGTGCAGGATGACATGGCCGGTACGGTCCGCGGCGGCGCAGGTGCGATAGGCCTGGGACTTCCCGAAGCCCACCGACTGGCCGCCAAAGGCGCGCTGATAGATCTTGCCTTCCTTGGTGCGCGAGAACGGCACACCGTAATGCTCCAGCTCGATCACCGAGGCCGGGGCATTCCTGGTCATGTACTCGATGGCGTCCTGGTCACCCAGCCAGTCCGACCCCTTCACGGTGTCGTACATGTGGAAGCGCCAGTCGTCCTCGTTCATGTTGCCCAATGCGGCGTTGATGCCGCCCTGGGCCGCCACGGTATGCGAGCGGGTCGGGTAGACCTTGGTGACGCAGGCGACCTTCAGCCCCGCCTCGACCATGCCGACCGCCGCGCGCAGGCCGGCACCTCCGGCGCCCACCACCAGGGCGTCGTAGCTGTGCTCGGTGATCGGATAGGCCGTGCTCATGACCTCAGACTCGCAAGGAGATGGTGATGATGGAGACCAGTGCTGTGACGGCCAGCGCCACGGCCACGAGGTTCAGTGCCACATGGGCGGCGATCTTGGTGGCCGGCCGGTGGACATAATCCTCGATCACGACCTGCAAGCCCAGCTTGGTGTGGTAGAAGACCGAGATGATCCACAAGGCCAGGAGGCTGGCGTTGAGCGGCGAGCCGAACCAGCTCAGCCATTCGCTATAGCCCGAACCTGCCATGCGGATCAGCTGGAAGACCAGCCACAGCTCCAGGATGAGCTCCGAGATCGCGGTGATCCGCTGCAGCTTCCAGTGATGCACCCCCTCCTTGGCCGAGCCCAGGCCACGCGCGCGGGCCAGCGGGGTGCGGAACGACGTCGCCATGTTCTGGCTCCTCAGCGCGCAATCAGGACGGCGATCCAGACCAGGATCGTCAGGGCAGCGGCGCCACCCAACACCAGCATGGCGCCGGGACGAAGCTGGTGGATGTTCAGGCCACGGCCGGTGTCCCAGACCATGTGGCGGATGCCGCTCATGAGGTGGAAGGCCCACACGATCGTCAGCCCGAACAGGACCAGGAGGCCGAACCAGCTGCCGGCCAGGGAATGGATCCGGTCGAACGCATCGGGGCCGGAGGCGAGCGCCACCAGCCACCAGACCATCAGCAATAGCCCGACGGACAGGGCGATGCCGGTCGCCCGGTGCATGATCGACATCATCATGCTGAGGGGCCAGCGATAGATCTGAAGATGCGGCGAGAGGGGCCGTTTTGCCTGCACGATCGCATCCTCCGGCGTGCGCGATGCCATGGTCGCAGCAGAAATGGTCAACGGGTGGATGGCGCGCAACCTAGGTGCGTGCAAGCCTCTGTCAATCTTCGCGCGGCCCCCGGCCACCCGGCAGCGGTCGCAACGCGGGCGAATTGTCTCCTGATCATGACAGGGCTGCAGCCTGGGCATGGGCTATTCCAGGGAGGCCGGCGCAGATGGCGATGCCCGGTCCTGCCGATGATGAACGGGACGAATCCGCATCTCGTTCATGTCGCCGGCGCGCACCACCGCCTTGCGGCCCAGGCGGTGGGCGAGCACATGCTGGAGCAGCCCGGCCGATCCCGCCGGGGTGCCGGCCCAGGTCGGCATCATCGCATCATCGTCACGCCGGCGGTGCCGCCAGCCGGGCGTCCTGGCGTCAACGGAGCAGCCATGCAGGTGACCATTCCCGGACCGGAGCAGAAGCTGCCGGTCGTGCTGCTGACGGGCTTTCTCGGCTCGGGCAAGACCACGCTGCTGGCGCGGCTCCTGAAGGACCCGGCCATGGCCGGCACGGCGGTGATCATCAACGAGTTCGGCGAGATCGGCCTGGACCACGACCTGGTGGAGGCGGGCGACGAGACCGAGGGCACGGTCGAGCTGGCGTCGGGCTGCCTGTGCTGCACGATCCGCGGCGACCTCGCCCGCACCATGCACGGCCTCTATGGCCGGATGCGCGAGGGCAAGATCCGGCCCTTCCACCGGGTCGTGATCGAGACCACCGGCCTGGCCGATCCTGCGCCGATCCTGCAGACCCTGATGCAGGACGCCGCGATCGACCATTTCTTCCGGCTGGAGGCGGTGGTCACCCTGGTGGATGGCGTGAACGGCGCCGATACGCTCGACCGGCAGCCGGAGGCGGTCAAGCAGGCGGCGGTCGCCGACCGGCTGGTGCTGACCAAGACCGATCTGGCGCCACCCGACCATGTCCTGGCCCTGGAGGACCGGCTGCGCCGGCTGAACCCGGCGGCCCCGATCCTCAAGGTCGTCCATGGCGAGATCGCGCCCGACCAGCTCCTCTGCGGCGGGCTCTACGACCCAGCGACGAAATCGATCGACGTCCAGCGCTGGCTGGCGGAAGAGGCCTATCACGCACCTTCCCATGACCACGCGCACGACCATCATCACCATGACGGTCATCACGATCATGGGCAGCACGCCCATGACGTGAACCGCCATGACGAGCACATCCGCGCCTTCGCCATCCGCAAGTCGGAGCCGATCCCGGCCCAGGCCTTCTCCCTGTTCCTGGACCTCCTGACCGCCCAGCGCGGCGCCGACCTGCTCCGGGTCAAGGGCATCGTGCACATCGCCGAGGAGCCGGAGCGGCCGCTCGTCCTCCACGCGGTCCAGCATGTGATGCACCCGCCGGTCACGCTGGATCGGTGGCCATCCGAGGATCGCGACACAAGGCTCGTGTTCATCGTCCGCGACATCGACAAGGCGCAGATCCAGAACTTCCTGGACGCGCTCACCCGCGCCCATGGCGACCTCCAGCAGGCCACCTGACCACCCGGCGGCGGGTAGTGATGTTCAACACAGCGCGCTTGGCGTAGAACGCTAGGTCATGCGCGTACCAGACCGGACGAGGAACGCCATGAAGCCACGTTATCGCCATGACCTGCCGCAGATGCGGGGCGACCTGTTCCTGACCGATGGCGGCCTGGAGACCACGCTGGTCTTCCTGGAGGGCGTGGATCTGCCGCTGTTCGCCGCCTTTCCGCTGCTGGTGGATGAGAAGGGGCGGGAACAGCTGCGCCGCTACTACCTGCCCTACCTGGAACTCGCGAAAGAGCGCGGCCTGGGGTTCGTGATCGATACGCCCACCTGGCGGGCCAGCCAGGACTGGGCGAGCAAGCTCGGCTTCGATGCGGCGGCACTGGACGGGCTCAATCGCCAGGCAGTGGCGTTCGCCGAAGAGCTGCGCGACGAGTTTGCGCATACGACCGGACCGCTGGTGATCAGCGGCGCCATGGGTCCGCGCGGCGACGGCTACCGCGCGGACTTCCGCATGAGCGCCACGGAGGCGAAGGACTACCACGCCGCGCAGATCGGCAGCTTCGCCGACGCAGGTGCCGACTTCGTCAGCGCCGTGACCCTGAACTATCCGGAGGAAGCGATCGGCATCGCCCAGGCCGCCAAGGCCGCCGCCATGCCGGCCGTGATATCGTTCACCGTCGAAACAGATGGCCGCCTGCCCTCGGGCCACTCATTGGCGGACGCGCTGGCCGCAGTGGACGACGCCACCGGCGGCTATCCCGCCTACTACATGATCAACTGCGCCCACCCCAGCCACTTCGCCCATGTGCTGGCGGACGGCGGCGGCTGGCTCGACCGGATCCGTGGCATCCGCGCCAATGCCTCGGCGCTCAGCCATGCCGAACTGGACGAGGCGACCGAACTCGACAGCGGCGATTCGGCGGCGCTGGCGGCGGACTACCGGGCGCTGCGGCAGACGCTGCGGCAACTGTGCGTGGTCGGCGGCTGCTGCGGCACCGACCACCGGCACGTGCGCGCGATCTGCGAGGCGGTAGCGCCCGGCTGAGGCTCAGCCCTGCGCGGCGATCGCGTCGGCCAGTGTCACCATGCGCTTGGCCTCGGCGACATGGAGGTTCTCGACCAGCTTGCCGTCGACCACCACCACGCCCTTGCCTGCGGCGCGGGCCTCCTCGAAGGCCGAGATCATGCGATGGGCCCGCTCGACCGCCTCGGGCGAGGGGGCGAAGGCCTCGTTGGCGGCATCGAGCTGCTTGGGATGGATCAGGGTCTTGCCGTCGAAGCCCAGCTCCGCCCCCTGCCGGCAGGCTTGGCGGAAGCCCTCCTCGTCCTGCAGGTCGAGGCTGACCCCGTCCACGATCGAGATGCCGGCCGCCCGCGCCGCCAGCATGCACAGGCCCAGCGAGGTGATCATCGGCAGCCGGAGCGGGGTGTGGGCGGCGTGGAGCTCCTTGGCCAGGTCGGACGTGCCCATGACCAGGCAGGTGACCCGTGGATGATCGGCGATCCGGTCGACCTGGAACATGCCGCGCGCGGTTTCCATCATGCACCAGACCGGCAGGTCGGGCGTCCCGCCGGCACCGTCCAGGATCTCGACGGCACGGCGCACCAACTCGACGTCCGACACCTTGGGCAGGAGGACGCCGTCCACCCCCATGGTGGCGGCATCCACCAGGTCGGCATGGCCCCAGGGCGTGTCCAGACCGTTGACCCGCACGATCAGCTCGCGATGACCGTAGCCGCCGACCGCGACCGTCTGAGCAACCAGTGCCCGCGCGGCCTCCTTGGCGTCCGGGGCCACGCTGTCCTCGAGGTCCAGGATCAGCGCGTCGGCGGCGAGCGTCTTGGCCTTTTCCAGCGCCCGGGCGTTGCTGCCGGGCATGTAGAGCACCGAACGGCGTGGACGGACGGTGGCCATGGCGCTGACTCCCTGGGCTTGGCGTGGCCCCTGGTGAATGGCCGCGGATGCCAGCGGGTTCAAGTGCCTAGGCGCGGTTCTGCCGTTCTCGTGGGGGGGGAGCGATGGCGAGCGCCGCCTGCGGCCGGTCACCCTGTGCCGACCGGACCCGACGGCGGCGCAGGTGCGGCGCAGGTGGAGGCACCGATCCGCCCGCCGGCCCCGGATGGCCGGTCCCTGACCTGGGCGGACCCCTGTGCAGCGGCATCGACAGCGGGCATCCAAGCGGGCTGTCGCGCTGCCCGATGACGTGCGGCGCGGCCAGGGGCACGTGGCGGCCGAAGCCCGCTGGCAAGCTCGCCGCGTTGTCGGCCTTCGTCTCCGGGAGGCTTGGCTCAGCCCACCACCACGTTGCTGGCGGTCAGGTCGGCCAACACGATGCCCTGGAGCAGGATGGTCTGGCCGGGCGAGAAGGTGACCAGCACGTCGTTGCCGCTCTGAGCGGCCTTGGACTGGAACTGGGCGAAGGTGGTCACGCCCTCGCCCAGCACGAACAGCCGGTCGTCACCGGTGCCGAAGTCGGTGATGATGTCGCGACCGCCATTCTCGTAGCGGATGAACTCGTCGTTCCCGGCCCCGCCAGTGAGCACGTCGTCACCGTCGCCGCCATAGAGCGAATCATTGCCGGCCTCGCCGACCAAGCGATCATTGCCGTCGTCGCCGAACAGGCTGTCCGCGCCCTCGCCGCCGAACAGGCGGTCCGCACCGGCCCCGCCATAGAGCCAGTCCTCGCCCAGCTGGCCGATCAGGGTGTCGTCGCCTTCGTCGCCATAAAGCGTGTCGGCACCCGGCCCGCCCACCAGCGTGTCGTTGCCGGCCTCGCCGAAGATCATGTCGTCGCCCGCCGCACCGTCGACCCGGTCGTTGCCGGCACCGGCCTGGACGAAGTCGTCGCCGCCATTGCTGTTGATGAACTCATCGACCGACGAGCCCTGGATGTCGTCGGCGCCGCTGCCGGTGATCAGATGCTCGAAATTGCGCGCCGTGCCGGCCGTGCTGCCATAGCTCCAGGTGCCGGCGGAGAGGTCGACCACGGTGGCGTCCGGCACGAACAGGTTGAGGGTATCATAGCCGCCGCCGCCGTCGGCCGTGTCGTTGCCACCGCGCCGGATCACGATCACCTCGTCGCGGGCCGAGCCGACGATCGTGTCGTCAAAGCGCGAGCCGACGATCACCTCGAAATTGCTGATCGTGTCGATGCCACCGGTACCATCGACGGCGACGCCGGTCGCGGCGTTGACCTGGACCCGGCCGTTCTCCCGTTCATAGTCCAGGAAATCCAGGCCTGGTCCGCCATCCAGGATGTCGTTGCCGGCCGACCCGGCGATCCGGTCATCGCCGGCACCGCCCAGGATCACGTCGTCCCCGGCACCGCCGATCATGTTGTCGTTGCCGTCGTCGCCGAGCATCCGGTCGTCACCGTCGCCGCCGAGCATCCGGTCGTCACCGGCGAAACCGCGCAGGTAATCGTTGCCGCGGCCGCCCTGCAGGAGGTCGTTGCCGTTGGTGCCGTTCACGACCTTGCCGGGCGGCACCACGTCCTGAGGTCCGCTGGGACTGTTCGACATCGACCAAACTTCCGATCGCAGGCTTGTTCAGGCGGATGCGTCAGGCCCGATCCGGCCGCGCTGTCCGCCACCTCTTCGAGGACACGCATGCCTCCTGCTACGGCAGGGATGACAGGCTGCGCGTTTCCCAAGGGTCAGCCAGCTACCAGGAAGCATCGGCAGTGCAAAGGGCCGGAGGAACACGCCAGTACGCTTGATACACTTTTTCCGTAGATCTTGGGATTCGGTCCCGCTTCTCCCGGGCCACCGGGCTCAGCCGGGTGCACCCACCTGCAGCGACAGGGCGCGATGGTCGGAGCCGCCGCCCGGCTCCAGCCGCTGTGACCGCACCGCGATCTCCGGCGAGACCAGGGCCTGGTCGATCCGGATCCGCAGCGGCCCGGGCAGGAAGGCCGGCCAGCTGCCCTCGATGCCGCCGGCCGGGCGCAGCTGGAGGCCGTTCATGAACCTGCCGACCACAGTGGCCCAGGGTACCGCGTTGAAGTCGCCGAGCAGCACGGTCGGCAGGTCCGCGCGGAACAGGTCGGAGCGGAGCAGCGCCTCGACCTGGCGCAATTGCACCTCCAGGCTCTCGGGCCGGATCGGCCGGGCCAGATGGATGCCGACCACCCGCAGCCGACCGGCCGTGCCGGCATCGACCGTAGCCGCGATGCCGCGCGCCCCGCTCCGCCGGTCGTGGAACGTCACCGGATCCTCGATGGGCAGGCGCGACAGGAGGGTCAGGTCGCACTCGTCCCGCCCGGCGCACGAGATGTGGTAAGGGTGACCGTCGAACAAAGGCACGAGGCGGCGCCAGCGGGCAAGGCCGCTCTCGGCGAACAGGTAGAGATCGGCATCGCTAGCCTGGGCCTGGGCGAAGGTGGTGGCCAAGTCGCCATTGTTCGCCCAGATATTGTGGAAATAGAGGTGGATCGGCGGCACCGGACGCTCCACGCCGGTGCGTTGGGCGCGGGCATCGAGCACCAGGCGGCCCAGGCCCAGATGCGGTGCCAGCACGAGCCCGCCGGCCAGTAGCAGCGCCAGTGCCGCGAGCACCCCGCGCCGGCGCCGGGTGAGGATGCTCATGAGCAGGACGAGGGCTGCCAGTGCCAGGCCCTGGACGAGGAACTGGGCCAGAAGGTCGAGTTCGGCGGATCCATTCGGCACCAGCGCGCCGAGCACCGGCAGGCCCGCGGTCAGCAGCAGTGCGGCCAACAGGTAGCGCGTGAACCGCTCCGCGCCGGCTGACAGGCTGCGCATGGCAGACGATCCGGGCAGAACGCGGGATCTGGTCGAGGACGTCGTCATCGGGCCTTGCATCGGGAGCCTTATCGGGTCGGCCCAGCAATGCTGCCGAGCCACCCGACCAGTTCAACCGGCATCCTGAACCCTTCGCTCCGTGACCAGATGCCGCGACAATAGCCGGCGAAGGATTAAAGCCCGGTGAAGCTCCGAAGAATTCTATAGGGCGCCGTTGAAACGCTGGCCAGCCTCCTCACATGTGGTCCGCGCAGACCTTCGGAGTAGTGCCCAGCCTCTGGATCAGTGGAGATGGAACTCCGGGCCCTGGCGCCAGGCCTGCGGCCGGATCAGTTCACTGCGGCCGACCCTGACCTCGACCAGAGGACCCTCGATGTTCTTTTCCCAGAAGGCGAGAAACTTCGTCAGTTCCGGATAGCGGGGTGCGATGTCGTAGTGCTGCCAGATGAAAGTCTGGATCAGGCTAGGATGATCCGGCATCCGGTAGAGTATCTCGGCGGTGGCGATACGGTAGCCCCTGAGCTGGAGCTCGAGGGGCGTGGGTGCTTGCCCGGCCATGATCGGTCCGTCCCGCTTGCCCTCCGCGACCGCCGCGGAGGGGTCGGTCGAAGTGTGCCAAACCTTTGATCGTCGTCAAGCGATCCTAAGTTTTCTCTAGGTTTTTCATATGGTTAGCAGCAGGCGCATGAAAGTGCTGCCAAACTGGGCCAAGCCTCTTGAAAGCGGGACAGCGTTTCTCTAAGTGACGCAGCGATGTTGGCACTCACCTAGCGAGAGTGCTGACAAAAATATTCCTCCAGCATGGAGATGGATGGCATGGGCTTTCGTCCGCTGCACGACCGGGTGGTCGTTCGTCGTCTTGAGGGTGAAGAGAAGAGCAAGGGCGGGATCATCATCCCGGACACCGCCAAGGAGAAGCCCCAGCAGGGCGAGATCGTGGCGGTCGGCCCGGGCGCTCGTGACGAGAGCGGCAAGGTGAACGCCCTCGACGTCAAGGTCGGCGACAAGGTGCTGTTCGGCAAGTGGTCGGGCACCGAGGTCAAGATCGACGGCGACGATCTGCTGATCATGAAGGAAAGCGACATCCTGGGCATTCTCGACGATGCCGGCTCGCTGAAGCAGGCCGCCTGAGCCGCTTCTTCCTGATCTCATTCACCTATTACTGGTAAGACAAACATGGCAGCCAAAGACGTCAAGTTCTCGACTGACGCGCGCAACAAGATGCTGCGCGGCGTCGAGATCCTCGCCAACGCCGTGAAGGTCACGCTCGGTCCCAAGGGCCGCAACGTGGTCATCGAGAAGAGCTTCGGCGCGCCGCGCATCACCAAGGACGGTGTGACGGTCGCGAAGGAGGTCGAGCTCGCCGACAAGTTCGAGAACATGGGCGCGCAGATGGTGCGCGAAGTGGCCTCGAAGACCAACGACCTGGCCGGCGACGGCACCACGACCGCCACGGTCCTGGCTGCCGCCATCGTCCGCGAGGGTGCCAAGTCGGTGGCCGCCGGCATGAACCCGATGGACCTGAAGCGCGGCATCGACCTGGCGGTCGACGCGGTCGTGTCCGACCTCAAGACCCGTGCCCGCAAGGTGACCACCAGCGAGGAGATCGCTCAGGTCGGCACCATCTCGGCCAACGGTGACACCGAGATCGGCAAGATGCTGGCCGAGGCCATGCAGAAGGTCGGCAACGAGGGCGTGATCACGGTCGAGGAGGCCAAGAGCCTCGACACCGAGCTCGACGTCGTCGAGGGCATGCAGTTCGACCGCGGCTACCT
>NZ_DATMFZ010000228.1:0-2243 GCF_035556675.1 Geminicoccus sp.
CGCCGGCTGCGGCCGCGAGCGTCCTGCCGGGCCTGCCCGTGCCCCAACGGTTCGCGCCGATCGTCAACCTGCATTTTCCCCACGACGGCGAGGGGCCAGTGCGCTTTGCCGGGATGATGGGCGGGCTTGGCCAATGGCTGCTGGTGCGCCCGGGCATGGCCAGCATCACCATCTCGGCCGGGTTCGAAGCGGTCGATCTGCCGCGCGAGGCACTAGCGGCACGGGTATGGCCGGAGGTGGCTGAGACCGCGGCCAGGCTCGGCATCGGGCTGCCGGGTGCGGGGCCGGAGAACGCCTTCGTGGTGAAGGAGCGGCTTGCCACTCCGTTCCAGGACGAGGCCCAGGCACGTGCACCACGGCCAAGTCGGGCACCGCTGCGCAACCTCACCCTCGCCGGCGATTGGACGGTCCGCCTGCCGGCCACGATTGAGGCGGCGGTGGTCTCGGCCAGGGACGCCATCCGGCTTTTGGGCCGGCCCGAAATCGAACGAGCAGGAGCACGCATGGCGGACGCCACGGCATGAGCAAGCCCAGGATCGAGATCGTGCTCGCGGCCACCCGCGGCTTCTGCGCCGGCGTGGAGCGGGCGATCCATGCGGTCGAGCGCGCCCTGGAGCTGAGCCCGGAGGCGCCGGTCCATGTGCGCCATGCCATCGTGCACAATCAGCGGGTGGTGCAGGGTCTGGAAAGACGTGGGGCGCACTTCGTCGAGGAACTGGCGACGGTGCCTAAGGGTGGCACGGTCGTGTTCAGCGCCCATGGGGTCGCCGCTGCGGTGGAAGGCGAAGCGCGGGCGCGCCGGCTGCGCGTGGTCGACGCCACCTGCCCGCTGGTGCGCCGGGTGCATCACGAGGCGGAGCGGCAGACGAAAGCCGGGCGGCTGCTCGTGGTGATCGGGCATCGCGGCCATGTGGAGGTCACCGGCATCGTCGGGCGCTGCCAGGGGCCCGCGGTCGTGGTGGAAACCGTGGCGGAGGCCGAGGCCCTGGCCCCGGCCGATCCCGCCAGGCTCGCCTTCGTCGTCCAGACCACCCTGGCGGTGGACGAGGCGCGCCGGATCATCGACGTGCTCCGTCAGCGCTTCCCGCAGATCACCGGGCCGGACACCCGCACGATCTGCTACGCCACCCAGAACCGGCAGAACGCGGTGGCAGGGCTTTGCCAGAACGTGCAGCGGGTGATCGTCTGCGGCGACCGGAGCAGCTCCAACAGCAACCGCCTGCGCGAGCTGGCCGAGGCGGCCGGCCGCCCGGCCGTGCTGATCGCCACCGCCGCCGAGCTTGCCATGCCGTTTCTGGAAGGCGTGCGGACGGTGGGCCTCACCTCGGGCGCATCGGTGCCGGAATCGATCGTGCAGGAAACCATCGGGCGGATCGCTGCGCAGTACGAGGTCACGGTGCGCGAACTGGGCCTGCCCGAGCGCTCGCCCCGGCTTCATCCGGTGAGCTATGCCGAGCTCGATGCGCTGGCCCATGCCTGACGGTGTGGTGGCCGACTTGGCCGAGCTGCGCGCCGCCCTGGCGGCGGAGGGGCCGCTGGACGTACCCCGGCGCCAGGAACTGCTGGGCGAGCTCGCCGATGGCCTGCTCCAGGCCAAGGATGCAGCCGTGCGTGCGGCCGATGCCGATTTCGGCGGGCGCGCACCCGAGGAGACCCTGTTCGGCGAGGTGCTGGGCGCCGTCTCCGCGCTGCGCCATGCGCGGCGCCATCTGGCCGGCTGGGCGCGGCCGCGACGGGTGCCGGTAGGGCTGCCGTTCTGGCCGGCCCGCGCCTGGATCGTCCCGCAGCCTTTGGGCGTGGTCGGGGTCATGGCGCCCTGGAACTACCCGCTGCTGCTGACGCTGCGGCCGCTTGCCGGGGCGCTCGCCGCGGGCAACCGGGTGATGGTCAAGCCGTCCGAGCACGCGCCCCGGACTGCGGAGCTGATCGCCCGGCTCCTGGAGCAGCGGCTCGGGCGGAACGTCGCCCGTACCGTGCTGGGCGGGCCCGACATCGCCCGCAGCTTCGCCGCCCAGCGCTTCGACCATCTCCTGTTCACCGGCAGCACGGCGCGCGGGCGCGAGGTGGCGCTGGCGGCTGCCGCCAACCTGGTGCCGGTCACGCTGGAGCTGGGTGGCAAGTGCCCGGCCGTGATCCTGCCCGATGCCGACCTCGCGGCCGCTGCCAGCGCCATCGTCACCGGCAAGGGGCTCAATGCCGGACAGACCTGCATCGCCCCTGACCATGTGCTGCTGGCGGGCGTC